>JAEEIV010000050.1 GCA_016281555.1 Lachnospiraceae bacterium
CTCATTCCGTCGATTTTAGAAACCCCTTTTTTCTTATTTTAATGATTTTTTTGAAGCCTCGGGACAAAAAAGCGGAAAGCCTCTCGACTTTCCGCTTCAGCTGATGACGGGACTCGGACCCGTGACCTCCTCACTACCAATGAGGTGCGCTACCACCTGTGCCACATCAGCATTTTCAGTTGATCAGTTGACCTGAAGGTCAACGCAAGTTAGTTTACACGATAGACCGGACTTTGTCAAGCAGAAAAATGAAACGCCCCGGGAAAGCATTCAATTCTTTCAAATTCAGGCCTTTTCATTGACTTTTTACCGTGATGGGTATACTTTTATGTCGGGCGCGGCAAAACGCCCGCAAGATACAGATTTTCAATTTCAGGAGGCTCTTAAATGACGAATCAGGCATTCTCGGTCGGCTTCGACCGGCTGGACATCACGCCGAAGACGGGCGGCATTCCGCTTGCAGGGTTCGGCGCCACGAATTTCCGTCTGGCAAAGACGATCCTCGACCGGATCTACGTGAATACGGTCGCATTGGGACGCGGTAAAAAACCGGAAGTTCTCTTTCTCACCTTTGACTGGATCAATCTGACGGGAGGACTCGTAAAAAGATTCCGGAAAACGATTTCCGACAGCACCGGATTCCCGGAAAAAAAGATCCTGATCGGCGGAACCCATACCCACTCCGGTCCCGACGTATACAGCACGATGGAGTCCATTAAAAAATACTTTGACGAGGTCGACGCGGTCATTGCCTCGACGGCAAGAAGGGCGATCGCGGACATGAAGCCCGCAAAAATCTTCTACGGCAACATGCCGGCCGGTCATGAAGGCGCGTGGCTGAATTTTTGCAAGCATTATAAGATGGCGCCCGTTGAAAAAAGAGATTCCTGGACCGAGGAGGATCTCGTCGACGTCGGCGACAACTACGGTTCAGAATATTCCTCCGATCCCGAGCACTGGTTCTACGTCGGACACGAGGAAGAAGCCGACCATTCGATCCAGGTCATCCGTTTCGTCCGGAAAGATGCCGACGACGTCATCATGGTCAATTTCCAGGCGCATGCGATGATCACCGGACAGGGACGCGATGAAGACGGACTGCATCCGAGAAATATGTCTTCCGACTTCCCGGGCGTTCTCTGTCAGGAAGTCGAAAAGCTGCTTCCGAACACGCATTGCGCCTTTTACCAGGGCGCAGCCGGAAACCTGAATCCCGGCACCCGCCTGGAGAAAGAAGGCATTTACGGCCTCACTTACGCCGCACGCGACTGCCGTGCCTATGCTTCCGTTCTGGCTGCCTACGTCAAAAAGATCTGTGCATCAAAACTAACGGAGTCCGAAACGGACGTCATCGGCTTCAGAAAGCATATTAAAACCGGTATCTGCGACCATAAGGACGACCACCGCGTCGAAGACGCCAGGATCGTTTCCGAATGCTGGTCCAAAGTCGGCAAGCATACGCCGGAAGTCCGAGAACTTTGCCGAAAGTACGGATTCAACAGCCCGTATCATGCGGGAAGCGTCATCTTGAAATCCAAGCTGCCTGAGACGGAGGAAATCGAAATGAACGCCGTCCGGATCGGCGACGTCGGTTTCGTTACCGCGCCGTGCGAAATGTTCAATGCCAATCAACTGTACATCAAAGAACATTCACCGTTTAAGATGACCTTTGTAAAGGCATATTCCTGCGGCAGGGTCTCCTACATTCCTTCCAGAAATACCTGCATGAACAGCTACGAACGGAACTGCACGCATTTCGTGAACGGCACCGGAGATGAAATGGCGGAGGAACTCGTTGAGGAACTGAAAGCGCTTTTGTGATCTCCTTTCAAGCATCAAAAAACCGGGCTGCAGTGAATTGCTGCAGCCCGGTTTTTTTGTGGGCTTACGGTCCGTACACGAGGTCGGTACCGGACATCTTCAATGTGCCCGCAGGCGTTGAAGAAGTCGGCACCAGTGTGAAGCAGCCGTCTTTACTTGCAGCGTTCTTCGCGATCGTGCCGGTCCGGTTCGTCGCAAAATAGATTTTGGACGAGGCGTCCAGATTTTCGACGTTCAGGATCGACGAAATGGTCGACGAAGAGTTCTGGCGATCCAAGTGAATGCCTGCCTCCGTCTCAGTGCCGATCGTGGTCTTCCCGGAAACGTTGATCGCCTTGATGTTCCAGACGAGGAAGCCGCCGGTCAGGGTCGAATCCTGAATGTTGATCGTCAGTCTCGAAGAATTGACGAACGCGTTATTCCGGTTCGCAGTGGCTGCTTTACCGCCGCTCATTGTCACGTGATCCAGCGTCACCGTGTAATTCTTCGAATTGTTCGTTCCCGCGGAGAACATGACGTTTCCGCCCGCGTCGGTGCATTTGCCGTTCGTGATCTCCGAATTCCGGATCACAAGCGTTTCCGCCTTCGTATAGATATTTCCGCCGCCGGCACTGGAGCCGAGGCACTGCCCGCCGGTAATGACCGAATCTTCGATCGTTACCAGGCAGTCGGCGTCAATATACATGTTGCCGCCGGGGCTCTTCATCGACTTTCCTCCGGAAATCTCCATGTTCTTCAGCACCAGTTCAGCCGAAGGACTGCCGGAAGCCGTATACATATGAATGTTGCCGGAGTTCGTCAGGGCTTCTCCGTTTTTAACGACACCATTGTACAGATAAGCCTTGCCCTGCAGGTAGATGTTCGCGCCGTAGCCTCTTGCATTGGCGTCATCAGACGTGATCTTCCCGCCGGAGATCTCACCGCCGTACATGGTGAGTACCGCATTGGACGCCACATGGATGCCGCCGGTCCCGAGTGTATAAGCCGCCGATGAACTGTTAAGCTTACCGTTGATCGTTCCGCCTTCGACTTTGCAGCCGTGGATCGTGAGCTTCGAATCATAGTTCAGGCGGAACGTGGATCCGTATTTACCGGACTTGTTCGTCTTGCCCACGATGAATTCCGTCGCGTCGAAGTATACGTTGTATGCCGTGAATTCAGTGCCCACGGCATTCATCCAGCCGAACGCCGGAAGGTCGCCGGTCGTCGTCGTGGATTTCACTGTGCCGCCCCCGTTCACGAAATCGGTCAGCGTCACGTGCACGTTCTTCGTATGCGTCTGCGAAGGCGAGGTGGCCTGCAGAGTGGACAGGAATACGGTAGCCGTATTGTTCAGGATCTGATGGCCGTTCAGCGAGATCGTCACGTTTCTGCCGCCCATGTCCGCGACGCAGGTGTTCGTGGTCTTATCGTGACCCGGTCTCCATTCCTTCGGAAGCGTTACGTCGCTTGTCAGATAGAAGTAGTTTTCCCCGTCTTTAAGGTCGCTGTAGGTCGGAAGGGAATCCGTAGAATCCCATGCGGTCCAGCTCACCTGACTGCAATGATGGACCGTTCCGTCCGGCAAGGTCTCGCCGTCTTCATACAAACCGCCGCAGACACAATGCTTCGAGGAATTCACATACTCCAGATCATCGCCGTTCACCTTCAGGATGCTGGCCGGCAGGCCGGAATTCACGAACTTATCCGCGAACGACGCGCCGCCCTTGACGAGGATGCCGGAATCATTTGCCTGAATGTAGATCTTCGCTTCGGCATCCAGAGAATCCGCCACCAGTTCCTGCGTGGTCGAATCGTTGAAAACGACCATGCCGGTCCCGCCTTCCGAACCGATCTTTGTCTTTCCGGTGAACGTCAGTTTCACGGCATTCATCATCTGGAAACCGTCACCGATCGTACAGTCTTTCAGCGTAAACGTTCCGAGCACCCGATTCAAAAGGACGTTGGCCTTCAGCGTGTTCGCCGCGGAACCGCCTGTCATCGTTACGTTTTCAAGCACCGCATTCATGACGTCGGTCGCCGATCCGGACAGGCACAGGTTTCCGCCGGCGTCTTCACAGCTTCCTCCGGTCATCGTCGTATTCTTGACGTTCACGGTCGATGCGCTGAGATAAACGTTTCCGCCGGTGGTCTTTGACTTACCGCCTTCGATCGTGCAATCCTCGATCACGGCCTTCGTAAAGGTCTTGCCGCTGCCGGGCGAGACTTTGACGTTACCGCCGCCGCCTGTAGTGGCGGTTCCGCCTTTCACGGCCGCGCCATAGAGACAGACGTCGCCGTATGAGAAGATATTGCCGCCTTCCTTTGCAGTGCCTCCCTTGATCTCGCCGCCGTACATATAGAACTTCGTGTCTTCGCCGCCGCCGTAATAAGCGCCGTTTCCGTTCGTCGACGTACCGCCGAGCATTTTCACGTTGTAAAGTCTGACCACGCCGTAAATGTTCCTGATGACCGTTCCGTGACCACTCGTCTTGAAACCGGAACCGTCTAACGTCACGTTATACATGGTGAGTGACGCGTTCTGTCCGCCGAGCCATGCGAACGCCGACAAGGTCGAGTTCGAAGCCTGGCAGGGGTTCGAGATCGTGCCCGGCGTATCCGAGCAATCCGTGATCGTCACGGTCAGACCGGATGAATGCGTGACCGACGGGGACGTCTTATTCAGCGTGGACAGAATGACGAGCGCTGAAGTCGTGACGTTATGGCCGTTCAGGCAGAGATAGATGTGTCTCGAGGAGATGTCATCCTGTTTCTGTTCTCCCGGGATCCAGTTTTTCGTCAGCGCCACGTCTTTCGTCAGGTAGAAATAGTTGTCGCCGTCGATAAGATTCGACCAGGACGGCAATGTGCTGTCAGATGTCCATGCCTTCCAGATGACATCCGACGCGGTATGAGTCGAACCGTCGGCAAACGTATGCCCGTTTTCGATCTTTCCGCCGGAAACGTCATGAATGTGCTTCGCCTTCTCCGCAAGCTCCAGATCCGCGCCGTTCGCCTTCAGTTCATAATCTTCACCCTTATGCTGCACGAACTTGTCCATGTCCGCCGCGCCGTTTTTCACGATGACCTTCGGCGTGTCCGCAGAAACGTGGATCTGAGCGCCGGTCCCGAGTTCGCTTGCAGTCACGGTCTGAACCCAGGAACTGCCGTTCACAATGTAAAGGCCGGTCTTGGAATTGCTGCCCATCACCGTATTGCCGGTGAGCGTCAGGTTCTTTGCGCCCATAAGGTAGAAACATCCGTCGAGCGTCACGTTCTTAAACGTCACCTCGGCCTGTCCGGCATTCATATGAATGTCGGATTTCAATACGCTCGATGCGCTGCCGCCGCGGATCGTTACGCCTTCCAGGAACACCGGACCGGAACTGATGCAGAGATTGCCGCCGGAATCCGAAGTGGTGCCGTTCTCAAAGACGGAATCCTTCACGGTCATGTCTTTGCCCTTGAAGTAAATGCTACCGCCGGCATTCTTCGCTGTTCCGCCGGAAACAGTCGCGTTCTCGGCATGGAAAACGGAATTGATGTTGAAGTACAGGTTGCCGCCGTTTCCGGACATGGCCTTACCGTTTTCGATCGAACCGCCGTACAGATTCACGACACCGTTCTCATTGACGTGGATGTTGCCGCCGGTGGCGCTTGTCGCCGTACCGTCTTTCACTACACCGCCGTACATATTGAAGGTGCCTTTGTTATTGACGAGGATGTTTCCGCCCTTTCCCGCTTCGCCGCCTTCGATCGTGCCGCCGTACATATTAAAGGTGCCGTTAATGTAAACGTTTCCGGCCGCCACAGGGCTCGTGCCGCCTTTCACGGTACCGCCGTAGAAGTTGAGCGTTCCGTTCGGTTCGACGCCGAGCGTGCCGCCGCCGATCTCTTCCTTTGTACTGACCGAACCGATGTAATTGCCGCCGTAAATATTCAGCGTGTTGTTCGCCCGCACCCAGAGGCAGCGTCCCTGAATGTCGTAGGAACCTGTCGCGATGACCGCGCCGGTCTCACCGGACGAGCAGTCACAGATCGAGAGCGTCTCGCCGGCCGTATCAAAGAGGTTGATCGTCAGCGCGTTGCCTTCGGTCGTGTTCGTGATCGAATGACCGTTTAAGCAGATGTGAACGTTCTGTCCCGCGGGGATACTCGGCTGCTTATTATTGGTCATGACGATGTCGTTCGTGAGGTAGTAATAGCCGCTCTTCGTCGGGATCTTCGCCGTTTCGGTCCATGCGGTATAAGAAACCTTCGTTCCGGTCCCGGCCTCGATCTCGGCGTGCGTGCCTTCAACGTGATAATGCTCTGTATCCGTCGCGGCAGTGACCACGACCGTCGTCTCGGCTTTCAGACCGGTCTCGGTCTCAGCGGTCACCTTAACGCCCGCCGAACCGGATTCCTTCGCGCCGAGGATCTCTCCGGTCGAAGTGATTTCGACGACGGTCGGATCCGCGCTTGTAAAGGTAAGCTTTACGCCGTTCTTTGCGGCCGGAGTATAGACGATCTCCGGATTCAGCGTCTTTCCTGCTGCAACCGTCAGTTTGGATTCCTTGAACGCGATCCCGGTGATTTCGAAATCCCACGTAAGCGCGCCGGAAGCGTTCGCGGCAATGCTGCCGGAAGCGAGGTCCGACTTGAACTTCGACAGATAAGAAGCCACACCATTATTTGTAAAGGCGCCTGCTTCCGCCATCCGGACTGAGATCGATCCGTCCGGGCAGGTGAGGTCTTCGACCGTCACCTTCGCGCCCTTCGCGAGATAAAGGTTCGCATTCTCTCCATTGTCGTTCCTGCCGCCCGAAATACGAACGTCGCCCTTTAAGGTCAGCGAACCGGAAGCCAGGTAAACACTGCCGAACTTATCGGTCGTGCCGCCCTCGATCGTGACGTTTTCGAGCGTGGCAATGTCTTTCACATAAAGCACGGAAGCCTCGCCCGCATGTTTCGACCCAATGATCTTTACGTTCTTCAACGTAAGTTCACCGGTACCGACGTAGATCACGGCACGCGTCACCGCCTGATCCACCTTCGACGCGTCGATCGTCACGTCCTCGATCGTGAGTTTGGCGCCCGGCTGACGAAGCCACATCAAAGCGCCGTAATTACCGGGCTCAGTGCCCTTTCCGCCGATGATCTTGGAAGGACTCTTGTCCTTCTTCGTATTCATGATATACAGATTCGAACCTTCATCCCATGCGGTGATGGTACGATTCTCTTCCGGCGCGATCAGATTGAATCCGTTCAGGTCGAAATGCATGGTCACATTCTTTCCGACCGAATTCTGGCCCTGCATCGTGACGTCCTGCGTCAGGTAGTAGTGAGTCATCTCACCCTCCTTGCCGCTGATCGATCCGCCGTAACCCGTCCATTTCACGGATTTTCCGCAGACCGGGCAGACCGCCGTGCGGTCCGGCGCCTTTCTTCCGACGACAAAGACCGTCGTCGCCTGACCTTCCAGATTCAAAAGGCAATGAACGGTATCTCCTACCTGCAGCTTCGTCGGTTCACCGGAATAGGTATACAGCCCGCCGACGTTCCAGATCTTACAGTTCGGAGCGAGGACGATATCCTCTTCCTGACCGTAGTTGGAAGCGCCGACCGTATTTTTCTTCACGTGGATCTTGTTTCCGTTGATCTTCGTGACGTCGCTCCAGGATCCTGCCGTGCCGCCGGTCGAGCCGACGACCGACGACGGATAATACACGTTCGTGATGACGTCGCCGTTCAAGATCAGGCCGAAACAGCGCGCCGCATTCGCGTCAAGTTTGTCAATGATCCCCTGATCATTGGTCCTTAAGTCGACCTGCTTGCCGTCCACGGCCATCTTGATGTGATAATAGCCGTCTTCTTCCACCGTTCTCGTGCTGTGCTTCGTCGTGGAATTGTACTTTCTGGACACGTTCCAGTAGATCGAGGACTGGACCGGTCTTGAAACGATGAAGATCACGGAAGCCTGATTCTGAAGATTCGTGAGGCAATGGATCTGATCGCCGACCCGGACCGTCGTCACCTCGCCAACATTGTGGTCGAAGCGGCTGCTGACGTTGTAGATCTGAGCGTTCGGCGCGATCTCAACGTCGATCTCATGCAGGTAATCACTCGCCGTCTTCACGGTCTTTTTCGCATGAAAATGCGTCGCGTCGGTGATCGTCATAATGTGATGCCAGCTTGCCGCAGTAGCGCGTCCCGTGCAGGTCAATGCCGAGGCGGAAAGCACTTTCTTGATGACGTCGCCTTCCAGAATGAGGCCCATGCAGCGCGCCGCATAAGAGTCGACAGTCGTTGCGACGTCCTTATCAGGAGTCTTCAGGCGGATCTCGTGTCCGTTGACGCACATGTCAAACCAATAGAAGCCGTTTGCGTCAGGCGTTCTCGTCGTAACTTTATTCTTGGTGTCGTATTTCCGGGCCTGATTCCAATAGATCGGCGAATCGTTCAGCCGGTTCACGATGAACACGTACTTGATCTCTCCGGTGGAATCCCTGAGGCAATGCACCTGGTCGGTGACCTGAACGGAATCGACCTTGATGCCGACAAAATCAGCAGACGGGCTGCAGTTGAAGATCTTTACGTCATCCGCAAGCGTTCCTTCCCAGAGCGTTCCCATATCAGATCCGGAATACTTTTCCGCCTTGACCTGATTGCCGAACACGTCCGTGACGTGCGCCCAGGATCCCCAGGTCGACCCCTTCAGCGCGCCGGATGCACTGACCACTTTCTTCACGTAGCCGTTTTCCGCAAACTCGAAAGACATGACCTTCGCGGCCTGACGGTCGATCTGCGTCGCAATGCTTCTCGACTTGGTCCTGATGATGACCTGCTCGCCTTCGTAGGCCATGACGAAGCAGTAATCTCCGTTTTCATCGGGTTCACGCGTCGTGGAGAGGATGTCGCTGTTGTATTTCCGCTCGACGTTCCAGTAGATCGGAATTTCAACGAAACGGTCGGTGATGTACATGATCTTCGAACCGTTCGGCATTTCGATGCCGAAGATCCTGTCGTACATCCGGAGCGCGGAATAGCCGACTTCCATGCCGACGAAATTGTTTGAAAGGCCGCTGACGTCGTAGACCTTGTAATCTTTCAGATTCGCATAGATCGGAACACGACCGTGCATGGATTCGGAAGAGTTCAGTTCGAATTCTCCTTCTCCTTTGTTTTCCTTGACGTACAGTCCGTTCACGGCAAAGGATTCCACGATATTCGAGATCGGAACGATCCCCGTGATGATGTTATTGTCGTCCAGGATCAGTCCCATAATGTCCTGGGTATCGATCTGGTTCACGATCTTCTTGTCCGCACAGCGCCGTTCGACCTGCCGGCCGTTCACGGCAAAGGTGATGTGGTAAAGACCGTCCTCCTTATCGACCGTTCTCGCCGACATGCCGATGTCGGATTTGCCGGCGTATTCCAGCCGGTCGACGTTCCAGTAAAGGTCGCCCATGTAGACGTCGCTTTCCTGCGGTTCCGTCTCTGAAGGCAGCTCCGACGCATCCGTCACGTCTTCGGAAGCAGACGGGACCGGTTCCTGTTTCGTGAGCTTCGGAACGACGATCGCCGCGGTCACCCCGAGCGCCGCCAATGCCGCGGCAATGAGAATGATCGCCAAAAGCTTCGGTTTTCTTTTCGTTTCTTTCTGTACGCTCATCATCTTCTCCTTGTTGCTTCGATGTGTCTGATATCATCCTCTCATCCGCTTTCTGAAACGGAACGTCTTACTTGGCATCGAGTTCTTTCAAAAGCTCGATCATGTGCTGCACCAGGACTTCGCCTTCGCCCGGCGCCCAGTTCGTACAGTCCGCTTCGTAACAGCCGTATTCAAAGCCGTACTGAGACGGAATATAAAAGTTCTGCTCATTGGAATAACCGATCACGAACAGGTACGGCGACGGGGAGCCGTCGCGGATCATCAAGCCGAGGGTATCGAAGATTTCGTTCGGGCAATGCACCATCATGAAATTGCCGATTTTCGTGGCATGGATCTCAATGTCGTAAGTCGCGCCGAGACTGGTCCTGCTGATCGAATGCTGGGCGGCGTAAATGCTGGCAAACCCGGCGTTCACGCACATTTCCCTCGTTCCCGCCGTATCGTTGGTTTCCACGTAATACTGAGAGATCGGACGGGCAAGCGTCGCCATCTTATCCGTCGTATGATTCGCTTTTCCGCTGTGCACGGTCTGGATCGTCGTGATCGGGCCGGTCTCAAGTTTCACCCATTCGTTTTTATTAAATTCCTCCACGGCCTTTTTCCCGAGTGCCGTGCCGTACTGAACATAATACTGGTCTTTCTGCGAAACGGTGTACTCACCCGGCACGTTTTCATCTGCGATGCGGGACGTGGCGTTCATGTTTCCGGCTTCTCCCTCATAGAAAGACACGAGTCCGCCGGTCTCCGCCTCGATGGTTTCCCGAAGCGGCGCCACGTAGTCTGCGGAAATGTCTGTACGATCGGAACCGCCCGTCATATTCGGATGAGCTCTCCAGTTCAGCAGGTAGACGGTCTTATCGCCTTCGCGTTCGAATTTCAGCACGTACATCATCCCGTTGGCTTCGGTCGTATGTCTTACGATCTTACCGACATAGGATACGAGTTTCTTTCCGTTCGCGTCCGCGGCGTAATTGTCGCCGACGACCTCGCCGAGATCCGTGAAATAATGCTTCACGAAATTGTATCCCGTAAGATCGGCCGTTCCCCAATACATTTCCGCAGGTTTCATGTCTCGGATCGCCTGTAGTGCGGCATCCACCAGCTTCTGTTCATACATCTCGACATATTTGGCCACGTTTTCGTTCGTGTTCACTTTCCCGAGGTCCACACCGGAATGCGTATGCGTCGCAGTCAGAAGGATGTTCTCCGTCGGGATCCCGGTCGCACGGGAAACGCTGCTCCGGGTCGCTTCCGTGATGTGATCCTTGGAATTCTGAAGGTCCGATGAAAACAGCAGCATCGTCCCGCCTTCGCCGTCGGCAATGGCAACGCAGGTCAGAAGCAGGTCTTCGAGATATCCTTTCGAGATCCGGCGGTCATTGTTTCCGTATCCCGCCATCGGAACGGGATCCTGCGGAGTAATGACCACACGAGCGAAACCGACAGAAAACGTGTCCCTGTAAGTATCGACTTCTGCGGAGGGTTCGATTTCCGTGTTATCAGCAGGTTTGGATTCCGCCGTTTCCTTTTGAGTCTCGGTTCCGGATGACTCGCCGGTCCCGCCGTTTCCGCAGCCGATGAGCGACAGAATGATCACCGCTAACAGTAAAAAAGTCAGTCCTTTTTTCATTTTTCATCTCCTACCGTTAATCAACACGCTAAGCGCTCAGGACGAACATCATTCCCCGTCCGCAGCGCCAACGCCATAAAAATCTATCCACTGACCCAGATTACAAATTGACACTTATATTTATATAGCATCATCGTAAAATTGTAAATACCCCATTTTCAACGATTTTCTAACATCGATTTTCGAAAACAGTAAAAAAAGCCTCCCGCATCAAGCGGGAGGCCAGGTGAACCGGATCAATGGAATCAGGCTCCGGTCAGGTCAGACGAGTTTCAGCGTGTCTCTCGCGATCGCGAGCTCTTCATTCGTCGGAATGACCGCGATCTTGATCGTGGAATCATCGGTGGATAGAACGATCTGCTTTCCGAAAGCGGATTTATTCTTCTCTTCGTCGATCTTCACGCCGAGGAACTCGAGGTATTCGCATACCATTCTGCGGACCATCGGGCCGTTTTCGCCGACGCCGGCCGTGAACACGATCGCATCCGCGCCCTTCAGGATCGTATTATAGGCGCCGATGTACTTCACAAGTCTGTGAACGTAGGCATCCATCGCCATGATCGCCTTTTCATTGCCCTCTCCGATCGCCGCTTCGATGTCACGGAAATCGGAAGAGACACCGCTGAGCGCAAGCATGCCGGACTTCTTGTTCAGCACGTTCAGTGTGTCGTCGACCGTCCATCCTTCTTTGTTCGTTATATACTGCACGACCGCAGGATCCGTGTCGCCGGAACGGGTGCCCATGATGAGTCCCTCTAGAGGGGTCAGGCCCATGGAAGTGTCGACGCAGACGCCGCCGACGGACGCCGAGACCGACGCGCCGTTTCCGAGGTGGCAGACGATGACCTTGCCTTTTTCTCCGAGATTCAGATACTTCAGCGCTTCATGAGACACGAAATCGTGGGAAGTACCGTGGAATCCGTAGCGGCGCACGCCGTACTCGTCGTAATACTTGTCGGGAATCGCATAACGGTAGGCTTTCGGCTCCATGCCCATACCGAAGGAGGTATCGAACACGGCGACGTTCTTCTTCCCGGGCATGGCCTTTTCACAGGCCTCGATACCGATCAGGTTCGCAGGATTGTGCAGAGGTCCGAGATCGAAGCACTCGCGGATCACGTCCTTGACGTGCGCATCCACGACGCAGGATTTCGTCAGCGTCTTTCCGCCGTGCAGCACGCGGTGGCCGATCGCACCGATCTCGTCCGGAGACGCAATGACTCCGTGCTCCGGATCCGACAGCGCTTCCAGAACGAGTTCCACGGCTCTGCCGTGATCCTTCATTTCGGTTTCCAGTTCAAAGCGGTCCTTCCCAGTCGGTTTGTGCGTCAGTTTGGATCCGTTGATCCCGATCCGCTCGCAGAGGCCCTTTGCGAGAACGCTTTCGTTCTCCATGTCGATCAGCTGATACTTCAAAGAAGAGCTGCCGCAGTTCATAACCAAGATTTTCATGCTTTTCCCTCTCTTATTGTTTATTCGTGCGGGATCGAAAGGACCCCGGTTACGGGCTTGTTTCTGAATTCCGTTTACTGGAGGTTCGGATTCTCCTCCATGAAGCGGCCCACGGTCGCCTTGAACTGTTCCCATGCCTCCGGATGCTCGACGAAATATAACGGACAGCCTTTTCCGTGTACGCCGACCTGCGTGTTCGTCGTCGCGTCGTAATGACGGAGCAACGAGTCCGGACCGAGTCCGTACTGTTCCAGCAGCCACGCAGTCAGTTTGACGAGCGCCCAGTACGTTTCCGAAGTGAACTGACCGTTCGAATACGGATGACAGTTCTCGATGCTGATCGAGTCATAGTTGTGATTGACCATGCCCTGATCCACGTATTTCTGACTGATGCCCTGCGCATAGGCGACTTCATTGAGCGGAATGCACTGGATGATCTCACCGTACATGCCGACGATGAAATGGGAACTGACCCTGCGGCCGTCCACGTTTCCTTCAAAATAGTCGCGGTTGTCCTTCGCGGACGAACCGACGTTTCCGACGTAGTGAACGACCACGTGTTTGATCGTTCCGATCTGCGTTCCGGGACGGGAATCCGCGCCGGGACGCAGGAGGTCCTGCGTGATCCAGGACGGCATCGTGATCCCGCCCTGTACCGGGATCGCAAGACCCGGCTGAAGCGCCCGGTACGGGTACATTTTCGGCTCTTCGCCGGTCGAAGCAGTCGAGGGAGCCACCGTCGGCGCGACGGTCGGAGCCACGCTTTCCGGAGGAACCGTCGCGGTTTCAGTCGGCGCCTCGGTCGGCGGAGCCGTTTGCGGCTCCGTCTCAGGTTCCGGATCCGATACGGAGACGGTTTCCGAATTTTCAGAGGACGAGTCCGCCTCGGTTTCTTCCGGAGATTCGGATAGAGAGGAAGCACCCGGATCACCGGCAGGCTCACTCTCCTGTTTTTTCGGATGATAGCGGTTGATCAGGATCACCGCGGTGAACGCGGCAATGAGAAACAGCGCCAGGATCACGACGTCCTTGACGATCTGCTTCTTTGCGTCCTTCCTGTCCTGATTCCGCTGTTCCTTGCTGGACCGTTCTCGGCGGACTTCTTCATTTTTTCCGCGTTTCTTTCCGGATCCGGTATCCTCCGGAAATTCCACTTCACGGTACCCTTTCAGGTTCTTGCTCATATATCGATGACCGGTGCCGATTCGCACTTTACTTTTATTTTGAAATCCGCTATTATAAAGAAACGGATCCTGATCGTCGCGTCCGTTTTTTCGACGCACATATCTAATTCAGTATATGCGATTCAGGACGAAAAGTAAAGTGCTTTCTGCGATCGGAGAAACGCCTGAAAATGAAAGAAAAGATCATGTCTTCCCGGTTCGTCCGCTGGCTTTCGACGAGAAAAGTCATCGCCGCGTTATCGGAGCACCGGATCTTCGGGAAGTTCGTCAATTATGAATTCATCACGTACATCATTGCCGGCGTGCTGACGACGTTACTGAACTACGCCGTCTATTTCCTCGTACGGCTTGCTTTCCCCGGCGACTTCGGTACGGTGATCGCCAATGCCGTCGCCTGGACCGCCGCCGTGCTCTTTGCCTTCGTCGTCAACAAGATCTTCGTCTTTGACAGTCCCTCCTGGGACAGAAAGACGCTCTTGCGGGAGTTTTTCCCGTTCATTGCAGCCCGTCTTCTGTCGCTCGGGTTCGACATGCTGTTCGTCTACGTAACGGTCGAACTGCTTCACTGGAACGAGCCGCTCATGAAGATCCTTTCGAACGTGTTCGTGCTGCTCATGAACTACATCGCGAGCAAGTTCATCATTTTCAAAAAGAAAAAAGAGGCGGACGACGGCCGATTGCCGGAAGAAGATGCTTCCGGACAGGAACCAAAGGAGGACGACTCATGTCTCTCGTAAAACGGAACAACGGATTTTCCGCCGCGCTTCGGCAGAAGTTCAGCTGGTCAAAACTCGGTCCTTATCTCGTCGCGTTTTTCGTCCCGGTCATCGTGATGCTGATCGTTTCGATCGAACGTGGCATCTATCCGTTCGGCAACAAATGCTTTCTCAGGACGGACCTTTATCATCAGTACGCGCCGTTTTTCAAGGAACTCCGCACGAAACTGACGAGCGGCGGCTCACTCTTCTATTCCTGGAACATCGGCGGCGGCACGAACTTCTGGGCGCTGTCGGCCTATTATCTCGCCAGTCCAACGAACATTTTCGTGGCGCTCTGTCCCGAAGGCTTCGTCATTGAATACGTGACGCTCACGATCTACACGAAACTCGCGCTCTGCTCGGTCACGATGACCTATTACCTGAACCACAAGCACGGCAAACATGAGATCGAAGGTTATGCGGGCGCCTTCTTCGGGATCTTCTACAGCCTGTCCGGTTACATGGCCGCCTACAACTGGAACGTCATGTGGCTAGACTGTCTATTCCTGTTCCCGATCGTGATCCTCGGCGTGGAGCGGCTGGCGCTGGAAAACAAAGGGCTTCTGTACGGCGTTTCCCTCGGGCTCTGCATTTTCACGAACTACTACATTGCCGTCATGATCTGCGGCGGCGTCATCCTCTACTGTCTGTTTCTCGTCGCCGTCGACCGCAGGTTCTATCCGAAATTCTGGCAGAAATTCCTGAAATTCGTTGTCTATACCGTGCTCGCGCTCATGCTTTCGGCGGTATTCCTGATTCCGTACGTTTACTATTTCGGCATGACGGCGTCGGCCGGCGGCACGTTCAAATGGGAATGGAATACCTATTTCTCGGTCTTCAAGATGATTGCGCGGCACCTTATCAACGTCGAGGTGCACACGGGACTCGAGCACTGGCCGAACATCTACTCCGGCATGGCGGTCTTCCTGCTCATTCCTTTGTACTATCTGAACCGGAAGGTCACGCTCCGTGAAAAGATCGGTTATACCGTTCTTCTCGTCTTCTTCTATTTCAGCTTTTCCACGCGGGCGATGGACTACATCTGGCACGTGTTCCACATTCCGAATTCGCTGCCCTGCCGTCAGTCCTTCATCTACATTTTCCTGCTGCTCGCGATGGCCTACCGCGGACTCATGGGTCTCAAGGAACGCTCCTACCGCGACATCACTTTTGCAATGATCACCTCGCTCCTCTTCGTTTTCGCGGTGCAGGAGCTGAATCCCGATGAGAACGTCTATAAACCTTACGTCATCTTCATCAGCGCGATATTCATCGTGCTGTACACGATCCTGCTTTACGTCAAGAGACGCGGACGGATCTACCGTGACATCGTGATCGTACTCTTCATTGCCCTCGCGGCGGTGGACGTATGCGTCGATACGTCGGTCACCAGCGTTCCGACCGTCACGCGGTCCGATTACACCTCGTTCGACGAAGGCGTCGGCGAAGCGATGAAGATCATCCGTGAACAGGAAGGCGACGATTCCTTCTACCGCGTCGAAAAAACGAACATCCGGACGAAGAACGACGGCGCCTGGCTGAATTACCCCTCCATTTCGACGTTCTCTTCCTGCGCCAACGCGCATCTCACGGATTTCTACAAGCTTCTCGGAATGGAGTCGTCCACGAATGCGTACGGGTCTGTCGGACAGACGTACTTCTCGAACATGCTGCTCGGCGTCCGCTATTCCATTGCACAAAAGGAACTTCACGAAAACGAGGACCTCTATTCCCTCGTTTATACGAACAACTCCAACGTCTGGGTCTACCGGAACAAATATGCGCTTCCGCTCGGCGTCGTCTTCGAAGAAGATCACATGAATCACTGGCTGGCGGACACCTACGCGCCGATCTACAGCATCAACGATCTCGTGTACGAGGTCTCCGGCGTGCAGAATCTTTATGAAGACGCGCTGGTCTCCTACACACCGGGGACCGAGATCCGCACCGTCGTGACCGAAAGCGGTTACTACTACGCCTTTTCGCCGAAGAGCGGACCGAAGGAGATCCAGGTCAAGCACGATTCGTTCTCGAAGAAATACTCCAACCTGAACCGCGGCTATCTCATGGAAGTCGGGTATTGCGAGGCCGGAACGGAAATCACCTTTGAGAACAAGGAAGACAAATCCACGAAGAACGTGGCCGTGACGCTTTACCGTCTGAAGGAAGACAAGATCGAAGAAGTCTATGAAGCGTTCTGCAAATATCCTTTCACGGTGGACTCGTTCAATGACACAGAAGTTTCCGGTCACGTCACGGTTCCGGACGGCGGCGGTTATCTCTTCACGACGATCGCGGACGAAGCCGGCTGGGAAGTCTACGTCGACGGGCAGAAGGTCGAAAAAATGAAGGCACAGGACGCCTACATCCAGATCTGGATCCAGGGCGGAACGCATACGGTGACGTTCAAGTATCACGTGCCTTATTTCGTCATCGGCCTCATCCTGACGCTTCTTGCAGTCGCGATCTTCGTTCTCATCTACGTACTGAACCGGAGAAAGGAAAAGAAGACCCGGAAAAAGATTTCCGAGTTCATTGAATCCTATGCCGGGACAGAGACGGCAAATGCCATTCCGGAGGAAGTCGTCAGCTCTGATGATCCGTCCGGAACGGACGTACCTAAAGAAGTACTTCCCGAAGCGCCCGGCAATGAGGCGCCGGAGGAAAAGCCGGAACCGTAACAGATTTCACAAACAAAAAGGCGGGGCTTTCACTGCCCCGCCTTTTATATTGTTCTCGGATCAAAGCTCGGTAAGATCCACGCGTTTCGCGTCCCGGTACATGCGCTCCAGATCGTAGAAAGATCTCGTCTCGCGGTTGAACAGGTGAATGATCACGTCGCCGTAGTCGAAAAGCACCCATCCGCTTCTCTTGAACCCTTCCACGGACTTGCACTCAAAGCCTGCGCGTCCGAGCGCATCCTTAACGTTCTCCGCAAGCGCTTCGAGCTGACGGTCGTTTTCCGCCGAGGCGATGATGAAATAATCCGCGATGACCGTGATCCCGGAAATGTTCAGCACGACCGTGTCCACGCCCTTCTTGTCTTCGATCGCCGCGACGGCCGTTTTCAATAACTTCTTCTCATCCATAATGCTTTCTCTTTCCTGAAATTCGTCACGACTCCTCAAGGAGCCCCGTTTTCTTCCCGTAATACTGATAAGTTTCAGCCGTCCGCTCGTCGATGACCGGCCGCCCTGAACTTTTCAAAAACTCGATCTGACGCTTTGCGTACAGAAAAACCGCCTTGTCGATGTCAGTGAACGCAAGTTCCCTGAGTTCGTCGATGAGCGGAAGCGACGGCCGGAGCGGTTCAATGTAATCCGCAATGCATACGATCTCTTCCAGCAACGACATCCCGGCACGTCCGGTCGTATGCGAGGCAATGGCTGCAAGGACGTCGGGATCCGTAACGCCGTATTCCTTTTCGGCAAGGACCGCCCCGATCCTGGGATGAAGGAGTCCCGGCGAAAGCCGTTCCGAATCGCTTACGGTAAGGCCGAATTCGGCCGCTTTTTCAAGATATTCCCCGTTCGGCATATATTTCGCCGCATCGTGGAGAAGGCCTGCCAAAAAGGCCTTTTCGACGTCCGTACGGTACCTCATCGCCAAAGACGCGGAAGTAAACGCCACTCCGAGCGAATGCCGGTAGCGCACCGGCGAAAGAACTCCTTTCAGACGTTCCGCCATCCAGCCGTATTTTTCGAAAAGCTCGTCTTCTCTCATTTCACGGTCTTTCCCTCTTTGGCTTTCGGCAGCCGGATCTTCCGGTGTTCTTCCTTTTTCGCCACTTTGAAAAGGACGATCTTTTTCCCGATCACCTGAACGACTTCGGACTTCGTTTCTTCGGCGAGGCCTGCGGCGATTTCCTTCGGATCGTCGGCGCAGTTTTTCAGAACGCCGATCTTCACGAGCTCATTGGCTTCCAAAGCTTCCGAAACCGCACGGACGACGCCTTCCGTCAGGCTTTCCTTGCCGACGGAAAAGATCGTGTCCAGATTCATTGCCAGACCTTTCAGATATGCTCTTTGTTTGCTGGTCATCGTCATGATCCTACCTGTAATAATCAAAACTGTGTCCGTACATGCGGACCGTGTCGCCTTCCTCGATCCCGAGCGCATCGAGTTCCTTCTGAATGCCGGTTTTCACGATGAATTCCTGGAAGAACCGGAAGCCCTTTTCGGAATCCAGATTCGTATAGCCGAGCATTTTCTCGATCCTCGGTCCCTCGACAACGAAGACGTGCGGTTCCGGATTTTCGACCGTGAACGGCAGATTCAGGTCGGAATCCATCTCATAGACGAACTCCGGCTCATAGGTCTCCACCGCCCGCGGCAGTTCACGAAGCCGCTCTTTCACATACGTCAGAAGTTCCTTCGTTCCTTTCTTCGTCACCGCAGAGATCGGAAACACCTTCACCCCGTCGCGTTCATACGCTTTTTTCAGCCGCTCGACGGGATCTTCCTGCCCCTCTTCCGTATAGATCGCGTCGCACTTGTTCGCAACGATGATCTCCGGCTTGGAAGCCAGTTTTTCGCTGAACTTCCTAAGTTCTTCGCGGATGACCTTCACGTCCTCCACCGGATCCCGTCCTTCGGTACCGGCGGCATCCACGACGTGCAATAACAGTTTGCAGCGTTCGACGTGCTTCAGGAACTCGTGTCCGAGCCCGAGGCCTTCCGAAGCG
This sequence comes from Lachnospiraceae bacterium, assembly GCA_016281555.1. Classification (GTDB taxonomy): domain Bacteria; phylum Bacillota; class Clostridia; order Lachnospirales; family Lachnospiraceae; genus UBA1267. Next base: position 19,163 of record JAEEIV010000050.1, read on the forward strand.
CCTTCAATGATGCCCGGGATGTCGGCCATCACGAATCCTTCTCCTCCGTCCTCGACCACACCGAGCACCGGCGTCAGCGTCGTGAAATGATAGGCCGCGATTTTCGGGCGGGCATTCGACAGCGATGAGATGATCGTGGACTTTCCGACGCTCGGGAAACCGACGAGTCCGACGTCCGCGATGGATTTCAGTTCCAGGATCACCCAGAGTTCCTTGGACGGCTGACCGGGCTTCGCATATTTCGGCACCTGCATCGTCGACGTGGCAAAATGCATGTTTCCGATGCCGCCTTTTCCGCCCGTCAGGATCGTCGCGCGGAGACAGTCTCCCGACAGATCGGCAATGACCTTTCCCGACGCCTCGTCCCGTACCACCGTACCTTCCGGCACCTTGACGATGAGGTCCTCGGCGTCTTTTCCGTGCATTCTCCGCTTTCCGCCGGGCTCTCCGTCTTTTGCGACGTATTTCCGCTGATGACGGAAATCGCCGAGGGTGTTCAGTCCCTTTTCGACTTCAAAAATGACGTCGCCGCCCCGGCCGCCGTCGCCGCCGTCAGGTCCTCCCGCAGCCACGTAAAGCTCGCGGCGGAAGGAAACGTGTCCGTCGCCGCCTTTTCCGGATTTGATAAAAATTCTTGCCTGATCCGCAAACATCCGTACTTCCTCGTAAAAGAAAGGGACCTCTCGGCGAGGTCCCTTTTCCGTTTCCTTAGTCGTTCGCGTTTTCGACGACTTCGTAAACGCTGCACTTCTTCTTGTCTCTTCCGAAACGCTCGAACCGTACCACACCGTCTTTCAAAGCGAACAGGGTGTCGTCTCCGCCGAGGCCGACGTTAAGACCGGGATGAATGTGCGTACCGCGCTGCTTGTAAAGAACGTTCCCCGCTTTTACGAACTGGCCGTCCGCTCTCTTCGCGCCGAGGCGCTTCGATTCGGAATCTCTGCCGTTCTTCGTGGAGCCCACGCCTTTTTTATGAGCAAACAACTGAAGATTCATCTTTAACATCTCTTATTCCTCCTCAAACCGTACCGATATATACCGGTCGTAGGACCTCTCTATGTCCTGTAATCCAAGCACCAGAGAATCCAACAGCAATTTTGATTCTTTCGAAACACTCTTTAACCGGAAATGCAGGAACCCTTCCTCCTCGTTCACCGCCTCAACGTCCACGGGATCCTTCGTAAAGGTCTCGATGGCATTGACCGTCGTGATCGTGAGCGCGCTCACCGCGCTGCAGAGGACGTCGTTTCCTTCGGGCGATAATTCGCTGTGTCCGGAAACCTGAAATCCGTAAACCGTTCCTTCGGAATCTTTGTAGATCTTGACTTCCATCCGTTATGCGTTGATCTTCTCGATCTTCACTTCCGTGTAAGCCTGTCTGTGGCCGTTCTTCTTATGATAGCCGCTCTTTCTCTTGTACTTGTAGACAACGACTTTCTTCGCTCTTCCGTTTCCGATGACCGAAGCCGTTACGGTAGCGCCTTCCACATTCGGCGTTCCGACTTTCAACGTCCCGTCATTCACTGCCAGCACGGAATCAAAGGTGTATTCCTTTCCTTCTTCCGCCGTCAGCTTTTCTACCCGAATGATATCGCCTTCTTCTACTTTGTACTGCTTTCCGCCTGTAGCAATAATCGCGTACATCCTGAAGGTCCTCCTTTTATCATTACTCGCCAGTTTCGGTGGTCAGGGCATGACACTTAATACCCCACTGTGCGGCATACTTTGGCAATATATCTCATTTCCATTAAAATGTCAAGCGGTTTTTTTACGGTCATGAACCGACGTCGATTCTCGTCACGAGACCGTTCTTCACTTCGATCGAAACGCCGAGGCCGGTGAAATAATTAACGAAACACGAGTTGAAATACGAGGCGTCCATCTCAGTGTCGGTCGTCGGATCTCCCCCGGACGAATACACTTTGCAATCGTCGGCAAGCGTCAGCGTGTAATCCGCGATCTCCTCGTTGAGGAAGTGCTCTTTCCACTCCGCGTCATAATACGCCAGGAACCCGTGAATATGAAGGATCCCTTCATCGATGTACGCTTCCGTGAAATAGGCGCCGTAGTGCGTATCTTCGGCCTTGTCCTGCCCGGAGAAATACGTTCCGTCCTCAATCGAGGAAATGATGCCGTTCAAGGCTTCCATCCGTTTCGACACAATCTGATACAGGTCGTCTTCCGTAAGATCCGTCTTCGTGAACCGCTTCTCTACGCTCTCACCCTTCAGCACCAGGGTCTCACCGTCCAGAGTGAGGTCCGACGTGTCGAATCCGTCGAGCCCCATGAACTCCACCGTAAAGCCGCAGTCTCCGTCATGATTGTAGTATGTGGCAAGACCTGGTTTTCCCTCGACCAGATTGACGTCCTTGCTCTCCGTTTCCGTATACCGGCAGGAGAAATCCTCACGGAACACGAAATACGGAGCATCTTCCGCATCCGACTTCCATACGCCGATGAATGGCGTCGGATCGAACATGTCCGGTACATGCGTCGTATCTTCTTCCGTGCTCTTTTCGGGCGTGGCTTCTTCGCTCGTCGCCGGCGCCTCCGTCTGGGTTTCGGAAGATTCCTTGGATTCTCCGGGACCGATATGGATCGTGATGCATCCCGTGACCTGAACCAGCAGCAACGCCGCCATGATCATTGCAATGATCTTTTTCATTTTGCCTCCTGACCGGAACGCCGTTCGTTCCGCATTTCTTTCCCTGCTTTATCTCTTTTCGGTTTCCCGCATAAATTCATAATACGCTGCCCTGTATCCTTCCTTATCCTTCAAAAACGAAAGTCCGTGGGGTGCGCCTTCGACCGGAACCAGTTTGACCGTGTCCGGATTCGCTTTTTCCATTTCGACACTCATTTCAAACGGGACGAAGTGGTCAGCAGTCCCGTGAATGATCCGGATCGGCACCTTCGCATTTTTCACGGACTTCAGCGGAGACGCCGAGAAAATGTTGATGTGCGCGAACAATGCGCCGGCCAGGATGATGAACGGATCGCAGAAATGAGGGATCTTCACCATGTGGGAAGCCACGAGAGAATTGATCTTAAACGGGTCGGAATACGGGCAGTCCGCCCAGATCCCCGCGACGTCCTCTTCCGTCACGAGATCGCTCGCCATCAGCACCGTCGCTGCGCCCATCGAGATCCCTTCAAGATAGATCGGCGTGTCTTTTCCGAACCGTTCCTTCACGAATCCGATCCAGCTTAAAACGTCCCTGCGTTCCCGGATGCCGTACGTGATGACGTGTCCTTCCGATCCGCCGCAGGCGCGGTGATCGATGAGGAGCACGTTGTGATCGAGGGAAAGCGGCAATGTCATCCCGCCGCTGAAATCCTTGATGCCGAGTCCCCGGTAACCGTGAAACTCGATGTGGACCGGCGAGCCTTCCTTCCGAAGGAACAGTCTGCCGAACAGTTTCAGCCCGTCGTAAGAGGTAACGTATACGGATTCATACGGCAGTTTCACGGCTTCGTCGATGAGCGCCCTGATTCCTTCCTGAAACGGATCGTAGTCCTCTCCGGTCAGGATGGCATAGGTCGTATCCTTGTCATTGGCGTTGTAAAACGATATCAGAAACACGGCGATCGTGAATCCGATGATGAAAAGGATCAGAACTCCGAGAATGATCCAGAAAACGAGCATACGTTCCTCCTGTTTTTGGTCCCTTACCGTTCGTGAACGAAAACGACGGTTCCCTTCAGAATGATGATCTCCCCGGATGCTCCGGTGAGGTGATTGCTGACGCCGAGCGGAAAATCGTTCCTGAGTTCAATGGCTTCCCCTTCGTACTGAAGACCGCGGATCGTGACCTCGGACCGTTCCGAATAAGAAAAGAGAGAAACCGTTCCTGAGTCCGCGGCCGTAAAACAAACGTCGTCTCCTTCGGAGAGCAGCTTCACGGAAGTATTTCCGTATTTCAGTTCGCCTTCTCCCCCCTCCCGCTTCAGAAACGCAAGAGTCTGCAGATTCGCGAGAGAATGAGAAAACCTTCTGCCGCCGAGGGCGCCGAGGATCACGAATTTGCCGTATCCGAGACACAGCCCCTCTTTCACCGCATAGACCGTGTCCGTATCGTCCTTCACGACCGGAAGGCGGACGAGCCTCCCGGAAAAGACCGGTTCCGGCATAGAGTCAAAATCCGCGACCAGAACGTCAGGTTCCATCCCCGCGTTTTTCAGTGCGAGATACCCGGCATCCGCAGCAATGACAAGATCCTGCGCCTTCCGTTCAAAGCGAAAATCGTCAGGGCATACCGAGCCCGCTCCGACGACGTAGACGATGCCGGCAGCAACCGTTTTTTCCGATCGTTTATTCATTGCCCTCGGCATTCTTCTTTTTCATCGCGCCGCAAAAGATGCAGACCGCACCGGCGATCAGTGCGCCTGCGGAAACCGGAATGACCAGTTTCCAGTTCACGTCCTTAAGACCGGTGATCATGAAATCGCCCGTTTCGGGATTCTGCAGTTTGCTGTAGATCATGACTGATGCGAAGACGAGGCCTGCAAGGATCACAAGTCCGCCGATCCAGATCAGCAAGTTCTTTCCGATCGATTCCCGTTCCCGGATCACTTGGAGTTCACGGTGCCGGAAATCCAGAACGCTTCCGATGTAGAATGCGACGAGTGTCAGAATGATGGTTTCCGGGATCATGTAAGTCGCGTTGTATCCGATTGAATACACGAGCGCCGCTTCCGTCGGAATGGAAAGGCCTGCCCAGACCGTCGCTCCGGAGATCACGTGACATATGAAACGTAGAACTGCGGAAAGCAGCGCCCCTAAAGTCAACGCCAGAGCCTGATCCCTGACCGGTTTTCTGAAGATGCCGCCGAGGCCGGAAAGCGAAAAAGCAATCACATAATCCAGAAGGATCACCGCAAGCACGGACTGCCAGCCGGTCACGTATCCAAGATTCTTGAGCCCGAGCAGCTGCTGGATCAGACTGAAGGCCAGGCCGCCCGTCATGCCCCAGCCGATGCCGTGACGGTACGAGATCAGAATGACCGGCAGCATCGATGCCAGCGTAATTGATCCGCCGTACGGCAGCTCCACGAGTTTCAAAAGAGACAATGCGACGCCGATCGCGATCAGGATCGCGCTCTCCACCAGTGCCCGAACGAAATTGTTTTCTTTTGTGTTTATTATGTCCATAATGTCCTCCGAAGACCGAGATGATCGTGATTCCTGAAACAAACGAACCGCCGCCGGAACTCGGCAAGCGGTTCATGTCCTCTTATCATGCTTCCTACGCCGGTATTATCCGTTTCAGGTGTAAGGGTTCGGATTTTCCGTCTCAGCCGGCTCAGGCCAGCACCCCTGCTCGATCTTTTATTTTGTCGGGAACATTATATAACCGCTGTAATGAAAAGTCAATCAGAGAATCTCCGTACCGATCTCTTCCAGTTTCTTTTTTACCCATGGCCGTTCGTATTCGTCTTTTTCGACGATATCCTTCATGATCCCGGCCTCCATGACTTCGACCTTATGCACCGCCTCGAGCAATGCTTCCGCGTTTTCCGGCCGGATGAACAGCACGCCGTCCATATCCGCAGTCACGATGTCACCCGGGAAAACGGTTTTCCCTGAAAACGTGATCGGAACGTTCACCGCGCCCGGGCCGTTTTTGAACGGACCGTCCGGAGTCACGGAACGGGCGTATACCTGGAATCCTTCCATTTCAGCCAGAGATTCCGAATCCCGGATCGCACCGTCGACGACGACGCCGCGCACGCCGCGGTTTTTCATATAAGCCGCCATGAGTTCCCCGAAGATGGCCCGCTCCGTATATCCGCCCGCGTCCAGCACGACGACGTCGCCGGACTTCATATATTCCATGGCGGCATGCAGCATGAGGTTGTCGCCTTCGGGCACGCGGATCGTAAATGCGGTCCCGACCATCGGTCCCTTGTATCCGATCGGCTTGATCGAAGAATGCACTGCCGCTCTCCGCTCCATGCAGTCGTCCAGATTCGCGACGGGAATGCCCTTGAACCGTTCCACAAGCTCAGCGGACGGACGTTCAAAATCTCTGACGATCACGTTATTCTCATTCATTGCCGTGTTTCCTTTCCGGAATTCTTTTACGCTCATTTTATTTGAACTCTGCAGGAGAATCAATCCCGCCATATAATGATTTTACACCGAAACCATCGTATTTGACAATCGTTTTTATAATTGGATTTCATTTTGCTCCGGTTTATGATAAAATATGTCCGGAAAAAAGCGCGGCGTTTGTCCGCGCGAACTGATGAAGGAGACCGGAATGAATACCATCCTTTCCGCATATTTTAAGCTGGAAGCCAACCGTTTTGCGCCTTGGAAAAGCGATCCGGAACGATTTCGCGAACGCGTTTACGAGGTCGGCGATGAAGCCGTCCGGGAGCGTTTTCAGGGGACTTCGTTTGAGATCCCGGGGTTTGAGGAAGTCATCGACCCGCTAGACGGCTACGAGATCAAGACTTCGTTCGCTTTTGAAGCGCAGCCAGGAGGCGACGTGACGCACGAGGTCTACGATCCTGCGCTCCGTATGTTCTTGAACGACATCGCGGAATGTAAAAAGCAGGCGGCATCGGAAGGAAAGGATCCGGACCGTGTGCCGCGGGCGATCCTGCTTGCGCTGCACGGCGCCATGGTGGCCGAAGATCACGAAGACGCGGACGGCGACTTCCTCGAAGCGGTCCGGAACGCAGTCGGACCGGATTGTCCGATCTTCGTCACGCTCGATCTGCACGTGAATCTCACGAAGAAAATGGCGAAATATGCCGACGCCCTCTTCCCCTGCGAGAATTATCCCCACACGGATTACCGCGAAAACGGGGTGAAGGCAGCGAAAATACTCATTGATACCCTGGAAGGCCGCGTCAGGCCGGTCATGTCCGTGAAGTCATTGCCGATGCTCTTCCCCTATACGCCGACGACGGGCGACACGTTCCGCGAATACTACCGGAAGATCCGCGAGATCAATGCCCTCCCCGGCGTTCTGAACTTCCGCTTTTCGCACGGCTTCTTCGCTTCCGACGTCACGGAAGGCGGTCCCGCGGCGATCGCCGTCACCGACAATGATCCTGCACTGGCCGAACGACTCGCCAATGATTTCGCAGCGGAAATCTATGACCACCGCGCCTCCTTCTTCCGGAAGTTCTACCAACCCGAAGAAGCCCTCGAAAAAGCAAGGGAACTCCTCAATTCCGGCGTAAAGGCCCCGATCGTTCTCGCGGACGTCGCGGACAACCCGGGTTCCGGAGCGACGGGCGACAGCCCGGTCCTGCTGAACGCCATGATCCAAGCCGGAATCCCTTCCATGTACTCCGCGATCTTCGATCCGGAATCTGTAAGGCTGGCCGAAGAAGCCGGCGTCGGCAGCGAAGTCGAACTGGATCTCGGAGGAAAAGTCTATCCGGAATGCACCGGAGGACCGGTCCGGGTAAAAGCAAAAGTGTTGCAGTTATCTGACGGAAATTACATTCAGGAAGGTCCGTACATGCACGGGGCTTTGCAGAAACTCGGTCGTTCCGTTCTGCTCGGGATCGGAAACGTCAAGGTCATCGTCTGTTCGATCCGCATTCAGACGAGCGACCGCGCTTCCTTCCATATGTTCGGTCTGTCTCCGGAAACCTGTCCGGTCGTCGCGGTCAAGTCCGCAGTCCATTTCCGGGCATCCTATGAGAGCGTCGCGGGCGCAGTTCTCGAAGTCGAGACGCCGGCGCTCGGACCGATGGATCCGAGGGCGTTGACCTATACGAATGTGCCGAAGGACTTTTACCCGCTGAATCAGGGATGACCGTCGGTTTTACGGATCAAATGAAAATGCCGGGGTTCGCCCCGGCATTTTTTAAAACTCTGGGTTACCGAATTCCAGCAGCGGTTTCAGTCCTTCCTCGCCTTCTCCGTATAGTTCCGTCCTCTTGACTTCCACGTCCGTCGGAGCGAATTCCCGCCCGATGCTGTCAAAATACGTCGACAGCACGAGTTCCGGCTTCAGATTCGAGGCGCTGCCGGTATCGACCTGCATGAAAAGCACCCCGTTTTCCGCTTTCAGCTTCCGGATCTGTTTTTTCAGATCAACTTCCACCTGATTCTTTTTCGTGGACTTCGTGACGATGATCTCCGGAGCCTCGTAAAACCGTACGAGGTCATCGAAAAACCGGGCCGCATCTTCCGGTCCTTTCCCTTCCCGGAACCGTACTTCGTAATCCGCCGCCGCGATGAGGCTCATCGCGTTTTTCGCGTCGTCCGGAAGGAGCGATGCGTCGAGAACGGCAAGTTCCGGCACCGAGACCGCATTGATCCGGTCGATCAGTTCCTGCTTCGAAGGACAGTTTCCGAGTTCAACGTCCATATATTCCCCGGTCGAGACCGCGCCTAACCCAAGCGGCGTCGCGAACGTCATTTTCTGGTGCGGCGAAAACCCTGCGCTGTACTGAATATCGAGATCCGCGCGCCGCATGATCTTCTGAAACGTCCGCATCACGTCGAGATGACCGATGAATTTCAAATGGTCCGTTTTCTGAAACTTACATCTGATTTTCATAACAGACACCTCCCGGATAGCGTGCCGCGCCGCATTTTGAACAGTTTTCCCGGCAATTCGGCGTCACGACGCCGTTCTTTGCGTTCTCCCATTCCTGCTTCATGAATGAAGGATGCACGCCGACGTCAATGAACGACCACGGCAGGATCTCGTCGACGGAACGCTCGCGGTAATTGTAGAAATCCAATGAGATCCCGTTCTCTGCAAGCGCTTCCTTCCAGAGCTCCGGTTTCATGTATTCGGACCAGGCGTCGAAAATGCAGCCCTTCCGGTACGCGGCCTCGATCGCAGCCGAAACCCTCCGGTCGCCCCTGGCAAACAGGCCTTCGAGCTCCGTCTGCACTTCGTCGTGATAACGGTAAGAAATGCTCTTCTGATTCAGCTGTTCTTTCAGCGTATCCTTCAAAAGATGCGCTTTCCGTAAGAATTCCTCCGGCCGGTCCATCTTCGCCCACTGGAACGGAGTGAACGGCTTCGGAACGAAAAACGAAGTAGACGGCGTGATCTCGACACGGCCCTGACGCTTCTCCTTCGGCACGGTCTCGTAATAGACCCTGGCGATCTTGTCGGAAAGCACGGCAATGTCCTTCACGTCCTCGTCCGTTTCGAACGGCTGTCCGAGCATGAAATACAGTTTCACTCTCCGCCAGCCGCCCTTGAACGCCTCCGCCGCTCCGGAAAGGATCTCTTCTTCGGTGAGTCCCTTATTGATCACGTTCCGGAGGCGCTGCGATCCCGCTTCCGGTGCAAACGTCAGACTCGACTTCTTCACGTCCTGGATCTTGTCCATGACGTCCAGCGAGAACGCATCGATCCTGAGGGACGGGATGCCGACGTTGATCTTATGCGCATTGCAATACGGGATCAGGAATTCCGTGAGCTCGGCAAAATCGGAATAATCGCTCGTCGCAAGCGAACTTAAGTTGATTTCCTCGTAGCCGGAGGATTCCAGCATCGAAACGGCAGCTTTCTTCAGAAAATCGAGACTCCGGTTCCTGGTCGGACGGTAGATCATCCCGGCCTGGCAGAAGCGGCAGCCGCGGATGCAGCCGCGCATGACTTCGAGCGTCGCACGGTCCATCATGCCCCGCGTGAACGGAACGATCGGCTTCATCGGGTACGGCAGCGTATCGTCTCTCATGTCGGCTGCCTGACGGCGGATTTTTTCCGGAACGTCCGGAACGATCCCGGAAAACGACGCGATCGTGCCGTCTTCGCGATACGTCACGTCATAAAACCGGGGCACGTACAGCCCTTCCAGATTCGCAAGTTGTTTCAGGATCTCCGTTCTGGAAAGTCCGTCCTGCTTCGCCTTTTTGTACACCTCGACCATCTCGTCGTAACGCGTTTCGGATTCGCCGATGTAAAGAACGTCAAAGAACGCCGCGATCGGTTCCGGATTGTAGGCGCAGGCGCCGCCGCCGATCACGATCGGGTCCTCTTCCGTCCGCTCTTCGCTGTGAAGCGGGATCCCGGAGAGATCGAGCACCTGCAGAACGTTCGTATAGCACATCTCATACTGAAGCGTGATGAGGAGGAAATCGAAGTCGCGGACCGGACGCTGGGATTCGACGGCAAACAAAGGGATCTGCTTTTCTCTCATGATCCGGTCGAGATCGATCCACGGAGAATAGACCCGGTCGCACATCGCGTCGGGACGGCGGTTGAACTGTTCGTAAATGATCTGCATGCCGAGATTCGCCGTGGCAATGTCGTAGACGTCCGGGAAACAGAATGCCACCCGAACCGGATACTCATTGAATTCTTTGTTGTAACTGTTGTATTCCTGTCCGATGTACCGCGACGGCTTTTCGACCGACAACAGGATCTCATCGGACAATGCGAGTTTTTTCATGTGTTTCTCCGTTCCGGACCGATTCCCGAAGAGTCCGGATCTCTTCATCTGTCAATGCTCTCACTTTCTCGGCAGGCAGGTCGCCCAATCTCAGCGGTCCAAACGCGAGACGTTTTAAATACACCACGTCGCTTCCCGCCGCGTGCATGAGCCGTTTCACTTCGTGATACTTTCCTTCCGTCACCGTGATCTCAGCTTCATACGGCGAAATCAGTTTCAAAACGGCGGGTTTCGAGGTAAACTCCGAAAAAACGACCGGTTTCGAAAGCAGTTCGGGCGCCGTTTCCGGGATCGGCGTTTCTGTGCGGAGATAATAGGTCTTCGGCACTTCGTTTTTCGGAGAAAGGAGCCGGTGCGCCAAGGCTCCGTCGTTCGTGATGAGAAGCAGTCCTTCGGTATCCTTGTCAAGACGCCCGACCGGCGAAAGATCCGGTACTTTAGAATCGACCAGGTCCATGACCGTACGGGTCTTCTCATCGGTCCGGGCCGTCAGGACTCCGGCCGGTTTATGCATCAGAAGATAGGTGAATTCACTGTAGGAAAGCGGCGCGCCGTCGAAAAAAACGGCAGCGTTTTCGGCGAGTTTCGTCTCCGGTTTCGGCGTGTCGACGCCTTCCACCCGTATTCTGCCGTTTTTGATGAGATTTTTGACGAATTCCCGGCTTCCGAGGCCGCATCCGCTCAAATACCTGTCCAAACGAATCAAGCCGATAATCCCCCGTTTTTTGCGTTACAACAAGTATATCATCTTTCGTACCCGCCTGCAACCGCGGATTCAAAAAGGCGGGGCCTTGTAAAGCCCCGCCAGGTTCATTCATTTGTAAACCGGTCACGCTTCCGTATTGCCCGAAGGAACGAACGGCTTGTTCGCATCCTTGATGCTGAAGGAATAGCGTCCCATCTTGTCCTTGCCGAGGCAGACGGTGTCGACGCGGTCGCCGAGCGTTAAAACGTCTTCGACGCGGTTGATCCGTTCCTTGCAGATCTTCGAGATGTGGACCATGCCTTCCTTGCCCGGAGCAAACTCGATGAACGCGCCGAATTCCTTAATGGAAATGACCGTTCCGGAAAGCTTCTGGCCTTCGTAGAATTCCGTTGCAATGATCTCGACGTATTTCTTCGCCTGCTCCATCGCTTCCGGATCCGTGCCGCAGATCGAGACCACGCCGTCTTCGGAGATGTCGATCTTCACGCCGGTCTCGTCGATGATGCGGTTGATGACCTTGCCCTGCTTGCCGACCACGTCGCCGATCTTCTGCGGATCGATCTGGACCGTGATGATCTTCGGCGCGTACTTGGAAAGTTCCGGACGCGGCGCCGGGATGGCTTTCGACATGACTTCGTCCATGATGTACAGACGCGCTTCACGGCAGCGTGCGATCGCGCCGCGGATGATCTCCGGCGTCAGGCCGTGGATCTTGATGTCCATCTGGATCGCGGTGATGCCTTCGTGCGTGCCGGTGACCTTGAAGTCCATGTCGCCGAAGAAGTCTTCGAGTCCCTGGATGTCGGTGAGCAGCACGTAATCGTCGTCGGTCTCGCCGGTGACTAAGCCGCAGGAAATGCCGGCCACCATTGCCTTGATCGGAACGCCGGCCGCCATGAGCGCCATGCAGGACGCGCAGGACGAAGCCATGGACGTGGAGCCGTTCGATTCAAACGTTTCGGAGACGCAGCGGATCGCGTACGGGAATTCTTCCTCGGAAGGAAGCACCGGAAGAAGCGCTCTCTCCGCCAATGCGCCGTGGCCGATCTCGCGGCGGCCGGGGCCGCGCGACACCTTCGTTTCGCCGACGGAGTACGCCGGGAAATTGTAATGATGCATGTAGCGCTTCGACGTTTCATTCGCATCCAGTCCGTCGATCTTCTGCGCTTCGGAGATCGGAGCGAGCGTGCAGACGTCGCAGATCTGTGTCTGGCCGCGCGTGAACATTGCGGAGCCGTGAACTCTCGGAATGATGTCGACTTCGGCCGCGAGCGGACGGATCTGATCCAGTCTTCTGCCGTCAGGACGCTTGCTGTCCTTCAAGATCATCTTCCGGACCGTCTTCTTCTCGTAATTGTAGAGCGTTTCGTCGAGGAGCGGCAGCCATTCCGGATGCGTTTCCGCGTAGCGCTCGCGCAGCTGTTCCTTCATCGCGAAGATGTTGTTCTCGCGTTTCTGCTTTTCATCGGTGAATACTGCGTTTTCCATGACTTCCGCCGGGAACACGCTCTTCACGTCTTCGAACAGGTCTTCCGGAATCACGTGCGACTCATACGGAGCCTTCGCCTTGCCGCATTCCGCGACGATTTTGTCGATGAAGGCAATGATCTCTTTGTTGATTTCGTGCGCCTTGAAGATCGCCTCGAGCATCTTTTCTTCCGGGACGACGTTCGCGCCGGCTTCGATCATGATGACCTTTTCTCTCGTGGAGGCCACCGTCAATGCAAGGTCGGAGACCTTACGCTCTTCAGAGGTCGGATTCACGACGAATTCGCCGTTCACGAGACCGATCTGCGTCGCCGCGATCGGGCCGTCAAACGGGATGTCGGAAATCGAGACCGCGATGGACGAACCGAGCATGGCCGTCACTTCGGGGCCCGCATCGGGATCCACGCTCATGACGAGGCAGTCGATCGTGACGTCGTTCCGGTAATCCTTCGGGAACAAAGGACGCATCGGCCGGTCAATGACACGGCTCGTCAGGACCGCATGCTCGCTGGCCTTGCCTTCACGCTTGTTGAATCCTCCGGGAATCTTGCCCGCCGCATACATTTTCTCTTCATACTCGATGGAAAGCGGGAAGAAGTCCACGCCTTCTCTCGGCTCTTTGGATGCGGTGGCGGTGCAAAGAACCGTGGTATCGCCGTAGTGCATGAACGCTGCACCGTTTGCCTGTGCTGCAACTCTGCCGATGTCGACGCTGAGCGTACGACCGGCGAGTTCCATGGAATAAGTTTTAAACTGACCCATTTTCTCTCCTTTTCTGCCCGGATCCACGCCGGGCAATTCTTGATTGCTTTATTCTATAAGCATACATTGAGGGACGACTGACGCCGCCCCCCGTTTGCATTACTTTCTGAGATTCAGTTTTTCAATGAGTGCACGATACCGCTCGATGTCCTTTTTCTTCAGGTACTCGAGGAGGCCGCGTCTCTGACCGACCATCATGAACAGACCGCGACGAGAGTGGTTGTCCTTCTTGTTCGTCTTCAGGTGCTCGGTGAGTTCCTTGATCCGTTCCGTCAGGATCGCCACCTGTACTTCCGGTGAACCCGTATCGCCTTCCTTCAGGCCGTACGCTTTGATGATCTCAGTCTTCTTCTCTTTCGTAATCATTGTTTTTTCTCCTTTTTCATATTCTTACCTCAGACCCGGCCGCCGTCGGAGACGTCGCGCAACTGAGTGTGAGGCGCACACGAGTGGTACTATAACACGTTTCACTTCATTTGTAAAGAGCATTTTTCCGGATTTTTCACAGAATCCCTTCATACTCCAATGCCGCGTAAACCAGGTTCCGGATCTTTGAATGAACGGAACGCGCTTTCGGAAGGACCTGGTCCGCAAAAACGATCGTGACCCCGGTCGCGGGATCCATTAAAACGTAGGTGCCGAGATAGCCGCTCCAGCCGAACTCTCCGACCGCGGAAAGACTGTCGGACAAAGCTTTGCACATATGCGTCCGGACGCCGAGACCGTAGCCGTAGCCGAAACGGTGCGGGTTCCCTTCGGTAAAATCCTTCAGCAAGGCATCATTTAAGTGGTTTTCCCGGATGACGTCGATCGTCGACGCGGCAATGATCCGGTGACCGTCTGAAGAAGCGCCCATCGCCGTCAGCGTGCAGGCAAATTTCGCGTAATCATCGACGGTCATGTAAAGGCCGGAACCGCCGCCCTCATAATTCGGCTTGTTATAAAGCACAAATGCCGACCCCGGAACAAGACGGAACGTCCCGTCTTCCTGACGCTCGTAGCACTCGCAGAGTTTCTGAAGCGCTTCCGCACCCGGATGGTGCGTCGCGGACTTCATGTCAAGCGGTTCGAAAATGTTCTTTTTCAGGTACTCACCGTAACGCATGCCGCTCACGACTTCGATGAGACGCGCCAGTACGTCGTGCGCCAGGCTGTAGTGCCAGTGCGTGCCCGGCTCAAAAAGAAGAGGTCTCGACGCAATGACCCGAACGACTTCTTCCAGGGTGAACTGATCCTGCGTCGACTCGTAAAGCGCGGAGAGTTCCGGACACTTTGACTCGTAATCGAATCCGGCGGTCATTTCAAAAAGCTCGCTGATGAGGATCGGATTCTTCGCGGGAACAAGTCTTTCCGTTCCGTCCGGATCCTTTTCCCGAACCTTCATTTCACGAAACTCCGGCAGATAAAGATACAGAGGATCGTATAGCATGAACCGGCCCTGTTCGTACAGCTGCATTGCCGCGATCACGGTAAGAGGCTTCGTCATCGAAAACATCCGGAAAACGGTATTCCGGTCGATTTTTTCGTTTCTCTCGATGTTCCGGTAACCGGTCATGTAACGGTAAAACGGCACGCCGTCCACATAGACCGCGAGGTCATTGCCTGCGATCCCGATGTCAGAAAGGCTGTCCTGATATTCCCTGATCCGGTCAAACGTCGTCATAACGCATTCTCCTTACTCTCGTTCTCAATCGTCGATCTCCTGCTTTCCGGCGAGAGTATCGCCGTCTGCATCCTCGATCTCTTCAAACTCGATCGTGCCGGTTTCGACGATCTCTCCGGAACGATCGGCCGTTTTCTCCTCTTTCACGGGTTTTTCCCTCTTCTCTCGCTTCGCCTTCGCTTTCTTGCCCTTCACGAGCACGGCAATGAGCGTCGCGATCGCAGCGCCGAGCAGGAAGGAAAAACCGGCGATGGCAATGAGTCGTTTCAGGTTTTCGAAGTCTGTGAAAGATCCGTCGCTTCTCCCTTTTTCAGGAGCAGTCTCTCGACCGGCGGAACCTTCATCCGACGCTTCCGTCTCTTCGGATTCCGAATCGCTTTCCTCGGAAGATTCCGACGTACCGGCGGGACCGTCGTCGACCCAGTCGCTGTTCAGATAAGCATACGGGAAGTACTCGCCCGTTTCTGTGTTCAGATAGAAGAATTCGGGTTTCGTACCGTCTTCCGTCATTCCGTAAACAAGATACACGTTCCGGTCGAGCCCGCCTGCTTTCAACGCGAGGATCTCATTCTCATTGACCGAAAAATCAACCTCACGGAAGTTTTCCGGAAGACGGATCGTATTGTCACGGATCAGTAAATACAGGTATTTGTGATCTCCGCCGTCACCGTTTTCATCGGGAAGCATGTATTTCACATACGTTGCCTCGCCGATCTCACTCGGCCGTGTGCGTTCCACCTCGGATTCTGATTCCGCGACGGATTCGTCGATGCTGGCCTGAATTGATTCTTCCTCGTAAATCGATTCCTTGATGCTTTCGTCGATCGAAGCGGCAATCGAGATCTCGACGGCGCGGCTTTCGGCAATGGAGGCATCGATGGACGCCTGTCTCGCCGCTTCCTGACGGATCCGTTCCTGTTCGGCCGCCCACGCGGCTTCCGCCTGGGCCCGTTCCTCTGCTGTCCGGACGCGGACGCTGACCGATGCCGACGCCTGTGACGTGGCCGTCAGTTCATTCGGATCCTTCGAAGAACAAGTGGCGGTAAAACGGAACGTCTTGGTTCCGGCGCTGGTCAGTTTCACGCGAATGACGAAATTCCAGCCGTTCGCGGCATTGATGCCGTAAAACAAACCGGTCGCAGGCCGGAAATCAGCGATCGAACCTGCCTGGATCGAGGCGCCGTCGGCAAAGAACTGCCCTTCGACGTCGAAACTCTTGTCCGAATAGATGACGAGCTGGAGATTGATCTCCTCTCCGATGTCGTACACGTTTTTCGGCTGAATGACCGCCAATGCCCCGCTCGCATTGATCGCCTTCGCTTCGGGCGGTGCGATCAGGACGAGACCGAGAAGCAGGATCGCAATGATGCCTGCCTCGGTGAGCTTTTTCAAGATTGAGTTTCTTCTTTTCATGACTACCTCTGAGGAACGGTCGGGATGTCCTTCAAAATGTATGCGCCGATGATCGTAATGTCCAGAATGTTCACCTTTCCGTCGCCGTTCACGTCAGCCCTGAGCAGGCTGTTTCCGGTCAGTTGAATGTCTTTCAGGATGTATGCGCCGATCAACGTAATGTCTTTGATGTTCCACACGCCGTCGCCGTTCACGTCCCCGTAAAGAAGCGTCGGCTGCGGTTCCGTCGAAGGCTCCGGCCCGGATGTCGAAGAACTTTCCTCCGTGGGATCCGTCCCGCCGGGTTCTTCCGACCCGGAAGGTTCTTCGGTTCCCGAAGGATCCGGAGTTCCGGACGGTTCTTCGGTTTCATCGCTTCCGGACGGCTCTTCACTTTCGGAAGGTGTCACTTTCTCCTCCCGGAACACGGAGAAGGAATACTGTGCCGAATCGCCGTTTTCCGCCGTGGACGTCACGGTCACGGTCGTCTTTCCGACTTCAAAATACACTTCGGCGGAATGAGAGCCGAATTCCTGTCCGGATTCGGTGAACGTGGTCTTTTGCCAGACGATCGGCATGACTATGCCGTCGTGTTCTATCGATGCGGTGACCTTAGTGGTCGGCGCATAAGAAACGATCTGGAGCGACGAGGAGGCGCGGTCGATAAAAGCGGTACCGTAAGAGAACCGGTCCATGTCGAATCCGTCCAGTTTGGTGCCGTTCACGTAGATCCCGCCGAGTTTGTAATTCGGATTCCCGTCCTTCGTCGGTCGGGGATTTGATGCTGACATGTTTTCATATACCGGAATGAGGAAAGTATACTCTCCGCCCAATACATCAGCGCCGGCAAGCGAATTGTAAAGCATCCGGCATTCTGTCTGCGGTGCTGTCAGATTCTGCATGTACTGTCCCCAAAACAGGCGGCTTTGTTGTCCTGCAGGCGGAACGATTACGTTGAATTTCTGCAGATAATACGTGGTCTGACCGCGGGAAATGTATTCGTTCATATATTTCTGAGCGCCGCCGAGCAATGCCTTGTATCTCGTATTCCAGCCGTTCGCATACGCCTCCCTTAGACCGTTCGTAAGGATTTCTTCAGGACTGGATCCGGAAGCACCGATGTTGAAATAGTTGTAATAGCCGCCGTTTACCGTTACGGTCTGTCCGTTTTTAACGACCGTAAACGCCTGAGTACCGGAAATCAGCGGACTGGTTCCGCCGCCATGCTCCTGCATGATGCGCGTCGCGATCACGGCCGCGTTCAGTCCAAGTTCATCCGCCACTCGCTGAATGGCCTCAGCATAAGTTAGGTAGTGCTTTACAATTATGGTTTCGGGAGGCACAGGATCGGTTTCTGCTTCAGAAGAAGATTCCGGCGGTGCTTCGGAAGATGACGGCTCCTCAGGAGATTCCGATGGATTACCCTCACAAGAGGAAGCTTCTGTTTCGGAAGCGGCAATCGAAGCCGCAATGGATTCCGCTATGCTTTCCTCGATCGACGACTGCAGTGCGGCCTGCCGCTCAAGATACTCCTGATACGCGGGATTCGCAACTTCTTCCTCGTAATACAAATCCAATTCTTCTCCGGATTTTAACCAGTGAGGAACACCCTCACCGACTTTATTGACGATATTGTTTACTAGCCCCTGAGATAATGAGGAGTCGGCAACAGGGACGCTTGAATCCAAAAACTGAAAGATCTGAACATCATCGAAAAAGTTTCTCGGATCCATGCAGTAACGCACAGCTTCTTCAGAAGCTTGATAGAATTTTCCACTTTCTAATGCGTGCCAGTAGTTTCCCTCCCAAATGAATGAACCGGGTATTTCGGTAGAATACCATGAAGTCGTGATAGGGTACGTTAGTCCGGAAACATCCGGTTTATAATAGACCAGATTCCTCGTGGGATACATTTCCGCGTCCGTTTCGTAGAGACAGCGGTCAAAACTCAACGTGGTATAAAACGCCACGAATTTCCAGTTCGGATGCCTCGTGATCAGTGCATCAAGACCGGCCCAGTAACTCTCGGGAAAAACGTTATGAATGCCAGCGACAGAACTCGCAACGGCTGATTTAGAACTTGCCGCATACGCCGGAGCGGTCTTCCGGACAAATGAAAAGACCGAAGCCGCCGTAAGCAACACGGCCGCCGCGATCAATGCTGGCTTTTTCCGGAAAATCTGTTTCAACGCTTCCTCCCGGCTTTTACGCAGATTGGTTCCTTCCTGATGACGGACTGATCCCTGCATATACATAATAAACTATATCATAACACTCTTTCATCGTCAACATAATTTTAACAGGTTTGTAATAATTTTGAAACAATCTCCCTGACAGAAAAAAACGGAGCACTTGCACCCCGTTTCATAACACTCTAACTTCCTGCCTCCGTCAGCACATGACCGTTTTTTTCAGAACGTCTTGCTCATACGTAAGTTCATACGCATGGGCGTCTTCAGAAACGCTGACGTAATATTCTTTTCCGTTGTCGAAAAAAAAGCCGGTTCCGTCCTCCAGAGCAATGCCCTTTTTCCCGAGGCCGCGGATCGCTTCATCGAAGCCCTTCCGCTCCCATGCGCCGTAATGCGGACAGAAAACCGCCGGATAGAGGTCGATCCCGGGACGGATCAGTTTACATGCCCAGTCATCCTTGCCGGAAAAACTTTCGCTGTCCGTAAAGCCGTCCGTAAACCAGCAGATCGCACCGGCCGACATTCCGGAAAGCACCGCGGAATCTTCTTCGAACACCCGCTTCAGTTTCGGGATCAGCCCGTATTCACGCCATTTTTTGAGCATGAATTCGGTGTTTCCGCCGCCGACGTAAACAACGTCTGCCCAGTCGAGCAGCGCATCAACTTCCGCTTCCGTATAGACGTTCCGGATGATCGACAGTTTCCTCACGACCGGTCCCGGTGCCACTCTCTTAAAGGATTTCTTGCAGCTCGTCAGCGGATTTGTGGAATCTTCCGCCGCTGTGCCGATAAAGAGTACGTTCGGCACTTCCTTGCCGGAAAGCCGAACGATCTCTTTCTGTAACGGATCCGTTTCTTCAAACGTTCCGCCGCCTATGGCAGCAAATCTTCCCATATCAGTCGTTCCCGGACGGATTCTCACCCATCGTCTTCGCAAATTCGCGAAGCGCGGCCTTCTGCTTCCGGTTCAGCACCGTCGGCGTTTCCACGGTCAGAATGAGATAATGGTCGCCCCGCTCATTGGCATTGCGGACGTTCGGAATGCCCTTGCCGCGAAGACGCACTTTCGTACCGGTCTGTGTTCCGGCCTTGACCGTATATTCCACTTGCCCGTCCACGGTCTTCACGACGATCGGACCGCCGAGCGCGGCAATGGTGAACGGGATCTTCTCTTCCGTGTAGACGTCCATGCCGTCCCGTTCAAAACGGTTGCTGCCGCCGACGATGATCTCTACAAGAAGGTCGCCTCTCTGACCGCCGTTCACACCCGGCTCGCCTTTTCCGAAAAGGCGTACCGCCTGCCCGGTCTCAATGCCGGCCGGGATCGTGACGGACAAGGTCTTCCTCTCGGTCTTATATCCGCTACCGCGGCAGGACGGACATTTTTCACGGATGATCGTGCCTGTGCCGTTACAATCCGGACAGGGCTGGACGCTCTGCATCATGCCGAACATGGTACGCTGCGTCATCGCCACCTGGCCCTTGCCGCCGCATTTCTGGCAGGTTTCCTTCGAAGTGCCGGGTTTCGCTCCCGTTCCGTGACAGGTCTCGCATTCTTCCTTCAGGTTCACTGTGATGTTCTTCGTACAGCCTTTCACCATTTCATCGAAGGTGATACGGACTTCCGTGCGAAGATTCGCGCCCCTCGCGGGAGAATTGCCGTTCGCGCTTCTGGAAGAACGTCCGAAGCCGCCGAAACCGCCGAAACCGCCGCCGAAGAGATCGCCGAAAATGTCGCCGAACATACTGCCGAGATCCTGCGTGTTCGTAAAATCGAAGCCGCCGAAACCGCCGGCACCGTCAGAAAAGGCCGCAAACCCGTACTGGTCGTACTGTTTCCGTTTTTCCGGATCCGACAACACGCCGTAGGCTTCCGAAGCTTCCTTGAACTTCGCTTCCGCGTCCTTATCGCCCGGATTCGCGTCCGGATGATACTTTTTGGCAAGCGTTCTGTATGCTTTTTTGATTTCGGCGTCGTCCGCCGTCTTGGCTACACCGAGGACCTCGTAGTAGTCCCTTTTTTGTTCTGCCATATGCTGCCTCTGTTCGCGAAACTCCGGAGGCCCGGCATTGCCGTCCTCC
>JAEEIV010000051.1 GCA_016281555.1 Lachnospiraceae bacterium
AGTCCGGTACAGCGGAGCGCCTGAAATATCAAACTGTGATAATATATCACGGTTTTCACGGAATTGCAAGTTATTTTTTTCCCATTTCGAGAAGTTTTTCCTTGAGTTCCTTTTCCATGAGACGAAGATCCTGTTCCGCCTGGGCTCTCTTCTCGCGGCCCTCTTCCTGGATCTTCATGACGTCTTCCAGCGTCTTGATCAGTTCTTCGTTCGTGTGCTTCAGCGTCTCGATGTCCACGATGCCTCTCTGGTTCGCCTTTTCGGCTTCCACGGTGGCCATGTGCAGGGATTCCGCATTCTTCTTCAGAAGTTCGTTCGTCGCATCCGTGACGGCGGCCTCCGCCTGGATCGCTTCGGTGGAATGCTGGATGCCGAGGGCAATGACCATCTGATTCTTCCACAGCGGGATCGTGTTCACGATGACAGACTGGATCTTCTCGGCCATCTGCGTATCGGAGCTCTGCAGCATACGGATCTGCGGCGCGGTCTGCATGGAAATGGTTCTCGTCAGATCGAGATCGTACAGCTTCTTCTCGAAGCGCTGGCACTGATCCATCAGATCCTTGTAGGCCTGTGCATCTTCGGGCTTGCCGGTCTCTTCGGCCTTCTGCTTCAGTTCCTCGAGTTCGGTGCTCTTCACTTCATCGAGTTTCTTCTTGCCGGCCAGGATGTACATCGTGATCTCTTTGTAGGTATCCATGTTAAGACCGTACATCTTGTCGAGCATGGCAACGTCCTTCAGCAGCGTGACCTGATGCGTTTCCAGGTTGTCGCAGATCTTTCCGATGTTCGCTTCGGCATCGTCGTATTTCGCCTTCATTGCCGTCGCGTTCTTCTTGGCCTTCTTGAACAGTTTCGCGAAGAACCCCTTATTTTCGGTCTCGGCATCAAAGTTCTTGACGGTCGTCACGACGTTCGTCAAAAGTTGACCGACTTCGCCCATATCCTTCGTGCGGACCTTGTTCAGCGTATCTTCGGAGAACTCGGCCATCTTCTTCTGGGCGGAAGCGCCGTACTGCATGATCCCCTGCGTGTTGTGCAGATCGATCTCCTTCGCGAAATCATCGATCGCCTGTTTCTCTTCCGGCGTCAGATCGGAATCGTCGATCTCGATCTTCACGTTGGCGAGCGCTTCCTTCGCTTCTTCCACAGCCTCCTCAAGCTTCGGTTCACCGAATGAAAGGACCGGCGTCGTGGTCTTCACTTCTTTTGCTTCTTCGTTCATTGAGGTTCCTCCCTTGACTAGAATGTTATTTCCGGATACGTCTTATGGTATCAATGCTCAACGGGCAGCGCCGCCGCCCGGTTTTAACACGCGGTCGTCTTCCTTCAGTCCTTCCATGCTGAGGATCTGATTCAGGACGGTGATGTCCGCGGACACGTCCCAATTCTCATTGAGGAAGAGTTTGTTCAGCATTTTCTCTATGGCGGAGTTCATCGTGTCAAGCGTCATGACGATCTCCTGCTTCGTTTTTTCGTTTTCCGCGGTTTCTTTCCGGTTCTGCAGTTCCTGATAAGAACGGACGAGTTTCTCCGTGGTCGGCAGATAATAATTCATCAACTTCCGGAGGTCTCCCGCAGATTCCGGCTGTTTCCTGACTTCAAACAGGACCCGGCGGACCTGGGTTTCGAGTTTCTGGAGTTTCTCCGTCATGACCTGATCCGGGATCTCGGCATTCAGCCGGTTGATGGTACCGAGGAATTCCTGACCTTTCTTTACCAGACGGATCCCTTCGGTGGAAAGACCGGATTCCCGAAGCACGGCTTCCTGTTCGGCCTCAAGTTCGCGGAGTTTTTCCTGCTTGACGAGCACTTCCTGATAATTCTTGTAGGTCTCATCAGAAGTGATGAAATAGTCGCGATCCTTATCGAGATGTCCCTGCATGAAATAGTTCCGGGTGATCAGTTCCGAAATCTCCTCTTCCACCTTGCTTTCGCTCTTTCCAGTCTCCCGGATGAGTTCGCCCACGGTCACGTAGGTCTTGTTTTTCAGAATGGCCAGGTATTCCTTGAACTTTTTCACGAAAGAAAGCCGTTTCAGACCGTCGATCCCGAGCACGATCCCGAGCACGGTCATGACGCCGCCGATGAGCAGCTGCAGGACGGGCATGCCCCCGCCGAGCGCGTTCAGTACGCCTGCGGCCGAAAGCAATGCGCCGCCGGCGAAGAGACCGCCGCCGAAGATGGCTTCGACCTTGGCACCCGTCGTCTCGCCTTTCACGTTCTTGTAGAGCTGTGGCGGCTTGAACTTGGTGTTCTTATAATTTCCGCTTGCGGTGTAATGCGGCGTGTTCGGCTTCGTGACCACATTGCCATGATCCACGGATCGCTTCGCTTTTTCAATGGATTCACTGACGGACTGGAGCAGATTCCCCAGTTCTCCCGCCGCATCCTTCACGGATCGTCTGATGTCTTCAAAATCATTCAGCATATCGACACCCTGATTACTGCAGCACTTCGAGACGGTGCTCCACTTCCTTCAGCATTCCCTTGTGTTTCTCGAGCTTTTCGCGTTCTTCACGGATCTTCGATTCCGGCGCCTTTTCGAGGAACCGCTCGTTCGAAAGCATGCCCTCGGACCGGGCGATCTCGCCCTCCACGCGCTTCTTCTCTTTCAGAAGCCGTTCTTTTTCCTTCTCCACGTCGACGAGTTCCTTGAGCGGCAGGAAGAAGACAGCGTCCGCAGTTACCGTAGAGACGGAATCCTTCGGCGCGTCTTCCTTGTTCTCCGTCACGAAAACTTCAGATGCGGGCGACAGCGTCCGGAAAAACACCATGGAATCGGTGAAGGTGCTCCGGACGTCGGGATCCTTGGAGACCACGTAGACGGAAGCCTTCCTGCCCGGCGCCACGTTCATGTCGGTCCGAAGCGAGCGGATCGAACGCACCGCATCCTTGATCCTTCCGACTTCGATCTCTTCCCGTTTGAAGTTCCGCTCCTCGCGGTACACGGGCCACGGAGAGATCATGAGGCTTTCCTCTTCCGACTGAAGCGACGTGAAGATCTCTTCGGTCACGAACGGGATGAACGGATGCAGCAGTCTCAGAAGATCGGAAAGCACGGATTTCAGCGTATAGAGCGCCGCCGACTTGGTCTCGTCCTCTTCGGAATGCAGTCTCGGCTTCACCATTTCAATGTACCAGTCGCAGAACTCGTCCCAGACGAAGTCCGCGATTTTCTGAAGGGCAATGCCGAGTTCGAATTTCTCCATGTTCTCCGTGGCGTCCTTCACGAGTGCATTGCACTTGGAAATGATCCATTTGTCCGCATCCGTGAGGTTTTCCGGCATTTCGGACGGCACTTCGGCGCGTTCCAGATTCATCATGATGAAGCGGGAAGCGTTCCATAGTTTATTGGAGAAATTACGGCAGTTCGTGATCTTCTCTTCGTTAAAGCGGACGTCATTGCCGGCCGCATTACCGGAAATGATCATCATACGGAGCGCGTCGGCGCCGTATTCGTCAATGACCTGCAAAGGATCAATGCCGTTCCCGAGGGATTTCGACATTTTACGGCCCTTTTCATCCAGGATGAGGCCGTGAATGTAAACGGTACGGAACGGAGCCTGACCGGTATAAGCCAGTCCGGAGAAGATCATACGGCTGACCCAGAAACCGATGATGTCCCAGCCGGTGACCAGCGTGTCCGTCGGATAGAAATACTCGAGTTCGGGAGTCTTTTCGGGCCAGCCGAGCGTCGAAAACGGCCAGAGCGCACTGGAGAACCAGGTGTCCAGCGTGTCCGGATCCTGAGTAAGATGCGTTTTCCCGCACTTCGGACAGACTTCCGGCGCATTATCGGAAACGACGGTTTCGCCGCAGTCTTCACAGTACCACGCAGGGATCTGATGTCCCCACCAAAGCTGACGGCTGATGCACCAGTCTCTCGTTCCGTTCATCCAGTTCAGATACGTTTTCGTGAAGCGTTCCGGAACGAAGCGGATCTCGCCGTCCGTGACCGCCTTGATCGCGGGTTCCGCGAGCGGCTTCATACGGACGAACCACTGTTTCGAGATCATCGGCTCAATGACCGAATGACAGCGGTAGCAGGTGCCGACGCTGTGCATCAGCGGCTCGGTCTTTTTCAGATATCCGCCTTTTTCGAGATCCTCAAGGATCGCTTTTCTGGCTTCGTCGGTCGTCATGCCGGCATATTTCCCGCAATCCAGCACTTCCGGTTCGCCTTCCGCGGCTTTTCCCGACTTCAGATACTCTTCCTGCGCCTCGCGGTCTTTCTTTCCGGTCATTCTGCCGTCATAGGTAAAGACTCTGACGCGGCGGAGACCGTGACGGTTTCCGACCTCAAAGTCGTTCGGATCGTGAGCAGGCGTGATCTTCACGACGCCGGTGCCTTTTTCCATGTCCGCATGTTCATCGCAGACGATCGGGATCTCCACGTTGAGCAGAGGCAGAATGACGTGGCAGCCGTGAAGATGCTGATATCTCGGGTCGTCCGGATGGATCGCGACCGCGGTATCGCCGAGCATTGTTTCCGGTCTCGTCGTCGCAAGACAAAGCATTTCGCCCGTCTCCTTCACCGGATACAGAAGATGATAGAAATTACCGGGTTTGTCTTCGTATTCCACTTCCGCGTCAGAGATCGAGGTATGGCATTTCGGACACCAGTTCACGAGACGGTTTCCGCGGTAAATGAGATTCTTTTCATAAAGATCGACGAAAACCTTCTTTACGGCTTTCGAACAGCCTTCGTCCATCGTGAAGCGCTCCCGGTCCCAGTCGCAGGAGGAACCGAGTTTCTTCAGCTGATTCACGATTTTCGAACCGTATTCGTTCTTCCATGCCCATGTGCGTTCCAGAAACTTTTCTCTTCCGAGCGCTTCCTTGGAAAGGCCTTCTTTTCGAAGGGTCTCCACGACTCTCGCTTCCGTCGCAATGGACGCATGGTCGGTGCCGGGCTGCCACAGCGTCTCAAACCCCTGCATCCTCTTGAAGCGGATCAGGATGTCCTGCAGTGTGTTGTCCATGGCATGACCCATATGCAGCTGTCCGGTAATGTTCGGCGGCGGCATGACGATGGTGTAAGGCTTCTTTTCAGGATTCACGTTGGCCCTGAAATATCCTTTATTCTCCCATCTTTCGTAGGTCTTCGCCTCAATGGCTTTCGGATCGTAAGTTTTCTCCAGCTCTTTCATCTGTTTTCCTCTTCTATTCGATCATGGAACGGAACTTTTCTTTTTCCGTTTCCAAATAATGCTCTAGTTTTTCGGCCGCTTCCTTCTCGTTCATGAAGAAGACGCCCATGATCTCCGATTCTTCCGCCTGCATCCTGTTCACCGCGGTAAGACTCCTGTACTCCTTGTCCCATGCGGCAATGAGCGTCGACGGGACGTTCGCAAAATACTTTTCCGGAAGGTTCGATCCGAACAGCATCACCGCGCCGTACAGTTTCTTCAGAAGCCGCTCCTGTCTCGAAACGTCGTATGCGTCTTCCAGCGTCTGAATAACTCTCGGAAACTCGGAAAGATGCGCGTAGGCGGAGGCCATCGACTCATAAGCCCGGGAACGCATCTCCTGAGAAATCCTGACGTCGTCCCGGTCGCTCGCGATCCGCCAGTAATAGAACAACGCCTTCACGTAACGTTTCTTCTCATAAAGAAGGTCCGCCTTGTTCATGACGCGCTCCGGCCCGGTCTTCTTCTTTCGGCTGACGAGGCGGTTCTGGAACTCTTTCAGTTCCGTGTCCGAATAATACCCGACGTCCGACAGCAGCATGATGAGCGTCGCGTCCTGATCCGACGGCGAAACGTAAAACTTTTCGATCTTGTCGGCGATCTCTTCCTGACCGAGTTCTTTTCTGAGGAACGCAAGCAGGCGCTCATCGATGAAATCATCTCCGATGAGCGGCAGATTATTGTATATATAATAGCACAATTCTTCCACTGTATAAAGTCTTAAATTCAATTCCTCGACTTCATACGGCAGCCGTGCTTCTTTTCCGCCTAAAATGTAACGGCCCATTCCATCCGCTCCTGTAATGAATCTTCAGCTACTCGATCGTATAGGATCTCCTGACGACCGCATCCGTGGGCTCGAAGAATTCTCCGAAGCCCCGGTCCCGCATCGTGACCGTGAACGCATTGTCTTCCGTAAAGTGCAATGAAACCGCGATCCTGGACAGCTTATTGCCGCGCTTTATAAGATCTCCGAAGGGGATCTCGACCTGGACCGGATTTCGTTCGCCCGCCTTTTTCACCTTTAATTTGAGCGTACTTTCCTGATCGGGGATGATGTCGAATTCGCGCCTGGTTTCGTACCAGTTGGAACCGACGGAGGCGATCGGAAGGAACTGACGGTTCAGACCGCGGCTCACTTCGAGACCGATGTCGACGTGGATCCTTCCTTCGCACATGATGCTGAACGGATACAGCGCCGTTCCCCTGGCGCGTTCAAGCGCGGAAAACACGGCGCCTTCCGCGAACAGGTTTTCGATCACGAACACGCGTCTTCTGTTGCACAGCGTCTTCAGGAAATGATCGCCCCATTCCTCGCAGTTGTCAAATCCGTTTCCTGCAAGGAAGCAGGAAGAAACGAGTTTCTTCGAGAGCATCCGGTCGACGAGAGACGTCAGGATCGAATCCGCCATCTTCATGCCTGTCTCCGACTCGAGAATGTCGATGGAAAACCCTTCTTCGAGAAAACGGCGTTTCGCATACGCGACGTTCGGCTGGAATCCGCGCAGGATCTCCAGTTCGTAATAATTCAGCCCGTCACCGGAAAAATCGTACAGCACCGAAAGATTCGACCAGAGATCGCGTTTCTGCGAAAGCACGAAATACAGGAAACTCTCCGTATGGCTGATGATGTGAACGCGTTTCCTTTCGACGTTCAGCCGCTTCATTGCCGCGATCAGCGTATCCAATACCACGGAATTCAGTTCCTGCACGCTGAACACGATCTCGCGGATCTTCGAGGTGCCGAGTTTCTCAAAGACATGCGCCAGCGTTTCCTTCAGGAAATGATACAAAAGATCCTCTGAGGAGTATCTCTTTCCGTTGAACGTCGCAAAGCCCTTTCTGGAAACGAGCTGCAGCAGTTTATCCACCACGCTTCCGCCGCCAAACAGCGCCGTGCTGTAGGCTTCCTGACCGACGAGCCATTCGTCCGTCCCTTTCTTCCTGCAGATGGCGTTCTGAATGAGAAACGGATTCCTTTCATCGGTAAATGAAAAGTCACGGGGCGTTTCTTCCTCTTCGTCATAATATGAGATCCTGCAGTAGTCTTTGCAGAGATCGTATCCAAGAATCAGTTCATCCATGACTTTCATTTCCCGAAGATGTCTTCGATCATTGCCTCTTTAACGAGCATTTTCTTCAGATAATCAGACGTCGCCTTCATGTCGTTTTCGCGGATCTTCTTTTCCAGCATCATGAGGTCGTCGTAGCGGCCGCAGTGATTCAGCGGGCCTTCTTCTCTGGAAAGGACGCCGCCTTCCGCCTCCGTCACGGTTTCATCACGGTTGATCATAATGAAGGAGTATTCGATCCATTCCCTGCTGAACAGGAAGAAGGACTGCACGAATATCCCCGGATAGATCTCGTTCATCTCCCGGTGGAACACCTTCTGATTCGGGAAGGTTTTTCCGATGATCGAGATTTCCTTCACCCCCGGTCTTCTCTGCTCCACGAAAACGCGGTTTTCGAGTTCGAACGGAAGGGCGCCGATCTTTTCAAATTCCGAAAAGCACGACAAAACGATGTTCTTTTCGACGCATTTCAGAAGCATTGCCCCGAGGAGCTTTTTGTCCTCTTTATCAAGAGACTGCGCCTGGGATGCAAAGTGTTCGACCAGGGCAATGAGTGCCGCGTCCGGCAGGCTGAAAACGTACTTTTTCAACTCTCGCACGACGGTATCCGAAAGCCGTTTCCGTTCGGTCAGATATTCGTGAGAACGAAGCACGAGGAACGCCTTCTCGGTGACGTCGAATCTTCCGCCCTCGCTGAGGTAAAACTCAAATGCGCTGTCGAGGTCCTTCGTTTCTCCCGTGAAGAATCCGAGCGCCAACGTCCGCTCGGCGAGGTCATAGGCCGTCGCCTTTTTTCTCCTGACGGCTTTCAGGATCGACAGCATTTCTGATACGGGCCCGAAGAAATGTTTCGAGAGATACTCGATCACGCGCGTCGACGCCGAATCATGTGAAAACAGCCGGTAACAGCAGGAAAGCAAGGCGTCGGTACCGTCGAGGTAAGGAAGCGTCATTGCCGTTTCCGTGATCTTCAGAAGCGCTTCGTCCGAGAGACCCTCGAGGCCGTAGGTCATCACGCGTTCCACGGCGAGAACGTCGCGGTTGCCTTTCAGGAAGATGCCGATCAGCTTCAGCCGGTAGTCCTTAGTGAACGAGGCGTAATCGGCTTCCGCGAGGAAATCCGTGCAGTCCACGTGCTCCATGGACGGCGTTTCGGCGAGATCGATCACGGTCTCGTACAACCTCGTCTTGTAAAAAGGCGCGATGCGGCGGTCCTTGATGATCTCCGTCGCCATGAACAGCTCGTTCTCATGCAGGACGCCGGTCTTCACGATCTCGTTCATTTCCTTCAGTTTCATGAAGACGGAACCGCCGGTATAAAGAAGGCATTGCTTTTCCAGTTCAACGTCGTTGTAGCAGCGCTCCATTCTGAGGGACTCGTCGTGGAACCGCTCTCCCTTTCGGTTCTCAACGGCCGGGATCGCTTCCTCAGAAAAGATCGGGACCATGGCGCGCCCAAGGGAATCAAACGCGTACAGGTCTTCCTCGTCAAGTTCCGGATAGTATAAGACGATCCGTTTGGCATCTTTGATCGAAGTTGTGACTTCATGCAGAGAGAAAAGGCGGAACATCGGCGATGCGGTCTCTTCGTTTAAGTATTCCTTCCGGAGGATCATCCTGTAAACGGGACGCATCGAAAGAGAATACTCCTCTTCCTTCATGGAACGGATCGCGAATTCCGAGATCTTGGCGCGATAGAGTTCCTGCACGTCCTGACGGTCCGCATATTCCTCCAGTACGTTCGAATAGAGAAACGCGAGATCGATCCCGGAAGATTCCTTATGATAGCCGAAATAGGTCACAAGGCTTTCGGGAAGCGGGCCTTGGAACGAATCCGGCAGTGAAAGCATATATCCTTCATAAAGTCCCTGCACCGTGAGGTTCTGACGCACCGCTTCGCCGTACCAGTAAAAGTACTTCTTTCCGGTATATTTCTTCTGCAGAAGAACGTTGATCACCGCCAGTAAAAACTCGCGGTTCTTAAAGAGCTGATAACCGGTCTTCAGAACGGTCAGATAAAGGTTCAGAAGCTTCGGATGATCGAGTTCGCGGCGCGAAAGGACCCGGAAGAGTTTCTGCTCATTGATCAGGCCCTTTCGAAGTCCGTACAGGATCGACATGAGTTCGTATTCCGTCAGGGAATCCGGCTCAACGCCGGTCTCACGGTAAAGAAGCGCCGTGCTCTCCAGAACCGGAGTGTATTTCAATCCGCGGAACCAGCATTGGCGAAGGAATTCCGCCGCCTTCTCCGGCTCCTTGTCCGGATCGGAATTGACCCGGTACTCCAGCATCGACAAAAAGAGCGAAGTCGGGGTTTCCTCGTAATATTTCCGGATCAGCTTGCCTGCGCTTTCAATGCGGTCCTTGTCCTGCTGAACGATGGACGCGAGATACAGGAACAGGCAATACTCGGCTTTCTCTTCAGTCCGGTTCTTCTGGATCACGTCCTGGATCTTCAGCAGGATCTCTTTGGCCTGCTGCATTCTCTGATCCTGAAGGCAATCGTAGACGAGAAGCAGGGACGCAAGCGGAGAATCGGAATATACGGCCGCGAGGCGCTCGATCCTTTCCGACGCTTCGGCGACGCCGTCTTCCATATGAAGTGCCGCCTCATACTGAAGGAACGCGGAAAGCAGGCGGTACTGAAGACGCTTTTCACGGGAAGCCGCATTCGTTTCCGGCTTTTCGCGTTTTTTCAGGCAGGTTACGGTCTCCTCTTCTTCAGGTCCCCCTTTTCTTTCGAATCCTGCCGCCTTCAGAAATTCGATCATCCCGGATTGGGGATCCTTATCATTCGCAAACGTTCTGTAGAGGCCCTGCAGGTGAAGATCCTTCATGAACGGGAGCAGCAGAAACTCTTTCAGGCTGAACAATAACGTCGCCTCTTCTTCCCTGGTCCCTGCAAATGAGGCAAATTCCTCGAGCGAGCGGAAGGTCTGCGGCCTCGTTCCGTTTTTCGCACCGACGGTAAACACGTAGGGGATCGACCGTTCTCCGCCGTTGTAAAGGACGTCGATCGTTCCACGGATCTCATCAGAGAGAGAAAGACCTTTCGAATCGATTTCCAGAGAGATCTTCCCGAATTCGCGGACGCTCACCTCGTTCGATACCGAAACGCGGGGATTCGTGGAGCGGAAAAAAAGCCGCATCGGAACGCGGTTTTCACTGCTGACCGTGAATTCAAGAGACGTGGTCCTGTCCGGAAGCACGACGCATTTCAGCTTTTCTTCGCTGAATGCGACTTCGGGAAGCAGCACGTTGATCCTGCCTTCTGCGATTTGAGTCATTCTTCCTTTCATGCCTGCAACACCTTAATGAGTCCTCTGATGAAAACGGCGATCAGGATCGAGATCGTGACCAATGAGATGACCAGCCCGCGCTTTTCCATATAATGCCGCACCTTGTCCTTTCTCCTGAAGCCCAGGATCGCGAAGATCAGAGCGCCGATCGAAATGATCAGGGAAAACAGCGGCATCAGGCCGATGAGTGCGCGGGAATTGCCTTGCTGACGGTAACTGACGATGATCGCGGCAATGACGATGAAGAGTGAGACGAGCGAAAGCCCGAACGAGATCAGTCCTTCCGTCGTGCTGTTTTTCAGGTCATTGACGAGCGTGTCGCGCCTGGAGATCTTGAAGTGCTCCGTTTTCCGGAGCGCATTCATGACCACCGGCTCCTCTCCCAGCGTTTGCTGCTCTAATTCTGAATAATTGTCCTTCTCCGAACGCATTATTTCTTTCTGTAAACCGCTGTCACGGCATCAAATCTGGGCCGGATCAGCTGCGGATTCTGTATTCCCTTCACTCTGTCCGTCTTCGTTCTCACAAATTCGGACATTTTGCCCATATATTCGTTCTCGGTGATCTTTCCGTCCGATACGAGTCCGAGACCCTTTTCCCAGCTTGCCGTCAGATCCGGGTTCAGTAACTGCGGCAAAGAAGCGCTGACGACTTCAAAGACCAGTTCGCCCTTCTCTCTCGGCGTGACGACCTGCGTTTTCGACTGGATCTGAAGGTATTCGATCGTCACGAGTTTCTTCAGGATCTCTGCTCTCGTCGCGCTCGTGCCGATGCCGAGGCCCTTGATGTTCGAGCGGAGGTCTTCGTCTTCGATGAACTGTCCGGCATTCTCCATCGCGAGGATCAGGGAACCGGAAGTATATCGCTTCGGAGGCGTCGTCTGTCCTTCCTTCACGTCGTAGCGGTCCGCCGAAAGAACGTCGCCCTTTTTCAGGGACAGCAGGTCGTTTAAGAGCGTGCCGCCCGCATCCTGTTCGTCTTCCTCATCCTTCTTCTCGGACGTCTGATAAACCTTCAGATATCCCGGCTCTTTCAATGCGCGGAAATTCGAGAAAAAGTGTTCCTTCTTCCGCTCCGTCTCCACCTGGATCTTTTCATAGACCGCCGGAGGATAGAATATCGCAAGAAATCTCCGGACCACGAGTTCGTAGATCGATTTCTGCAGCGGCGGCAATGAATTGTAGGCGCCGGTCTGTCCTGTGGGAATGATCGCGTAATGGTCCGTGATCTTCGAATCGTTCGTATACTGCGTCTTTTCAATGCCGGCGTATGCCTTCTTCGAGAGGATCTCTTCCACAAACGGTCTTGAGAAGTCAAGGCTCTTCAGTCCGCCGATATTCTTATAGATCTCTTTCGCCACTGCCGTGGACAGCACTCTGGCGTCCGTTCTCGGATACGTCACGAGTTTCTTTTCATACAGCTGCTGCAGATGATTGAGCGCGGCATCCGGCGAGATCCGGAACCGCTTGGAACATTCGTTCTGAAACTCCGCCAGATTGAATAACAGCGGCGCTTTTTTCTTTTCCTGCTTCTTTTCGATCCGGACGACCGTATGGGAAAGCGGCGGATCATCCGAAAGCAGCTTGATGAGCGCTTCCGCATCTTCCTTCTTCCGGAACCCGTTTTCCTTATAAAGCGCCGGGCTCTCGAAATACCCGGATCCCGCGACCACACGCCACTCGCCCTCGAAAGAATTGCCGTTCATCTGAAACGCGGCAAGCACCCGGTAAAACGGCGTCACCTTGAAATCACGGATCTCGCGTTCCCTTCGTACGACCATACCGAGCACGCAGGTCATGACGCGTCCGACCGAGACCACCTCGCGGTTCGTTTTCAGGGAGTTCGCGAGGACGTTGCCGAATTTCAGCGTCAATGCGCGGGAAAAATTGATCCCCATGAGGTAATCTTCCTTCGCGCGAAGGTAGGCGGACGAGGCCAGCGGATCGTAATACGAGAGGTCTTTCGCCTCCCGGACGCCGCGGCGTATCTCGTCTTCCGTCTGTGAATCGATGAACACGCGCTTCTCCGTCTTTCCGGTCACGTGAGCTTCCTGGCGGACCAGCCGGTAGATGTACTCCCCCTCGCGTCCGGAGTCGGTGCAGACGTAGATCGTATCGACGTCCTTCCGGTTCAGAAGCGAGGAAACCACGCCGAACTGCTTCTTGACGTTTTCAATGACCTCGTACTTCCATTCCGTCGGAATGAAAGGAATGCGGTCGAGCGACCAGCGCTTCAGGGCCGGATCGTAGGCGTCAGGATAACTCATCGTGATGAGATGACCGACGCACCACGTGACGACGGCGTTTTCGCTTTCCACGAAACCGTCGCCTTTCTTTCCGTTCACCCCGAGCACGCGGGCAAACTCGAGCGCCACGCTCGGTTTTTCAGCTATGAACAGCGTTTTCCCCATGCCTTACGCCTTCCCGCATAAGAACCTGTATGCGGTGATCGATGTAAAATGCTCTCCGGCCTTCAGGATCGCTTTTTCCGGAAGATCCGTATTGATGCCGTTCGCAAAGAAACCGGTCTCCAGACAGCAGCCTGCATAATCATGATAAGAGGCGCCGTCCTTCCCGTCTTTGACGTTCAGCCGGTTGGCGACGTATAACTGCAGGGCGGGCATATCGGTATACACTTCCATCGTGATCCCCGTTTTCGGAGAAGAAAGCGCTCCGACGAATCCCGCTTCCGGTTCGGATACGCCCTGGTTCACGCGGTAAGCGACGTCATAGCCGTGCTCCGCAGCGATCCCGGGTTCATCGGAATGAACGTCCTGTCCGATCGGCTTCGGCTTCGTAAAATCATAGGCAGTGCCGAGAATGTTCCGGAACGCTCCCGTCGGACAGAGCACGCCTTCATATACGGGGATCTCTTCCGCGTCAATGACGAGAATATGGTCGAGCACGTCGCCGGAAGCGTGTCCGTTCAGGTTGAAATACGCATGATTCGTCAGGTTGACGAGCGTGTCAGCGTCGGTGTCGGCATCGTAACGGAGCACGAGTTCATTGTCATCCGTCAGAGTATAGGTCAGCGATACTTCGACGTTTCCGGGATACCCCTGATCCATGTCCGGAGAATGCAGGGAAAAAGTCACGCTTTCTGCCTCTCCTTCCCGGACCGCTTTGTAATTCCATGAGCGGAAGGCGTAGGTGTCGGGCAGGGAATGAAGCATCGGCATTCCCGGCGTTTTCCACGGGGCAAGTTCGTAGGTCTTTCCGTTCAGGGTGAACTTCGCGTCCCGGATCCGGTTCGCATAGCGGCCGATCGCCGCGCCGAACATCGGATAATTCTTCTCATAACGGTCCACCGAGTCGTAACCCGTCACGACGTCGACCTGTCGGCCGTCCTTGTCGGGAATGACGAGACGACGGATCACGGCGCCGATATTCAAGAACTCTGCTTCCGCACCGTTTTTGTTCTTCAGGACGATCGCATCTATCCTTTCCCCGCTTTTCATTTTCCCGAACGTTCTGATCTCCATGGGGGTTCTCCTTCCGTGTCCGATATTATTTGCCTCTGTAACGCTGAATTCAGCCTGTTTCCGGCGTTTCAGATCACTTCTCCCTTACTCCACTGCGCCTCGTACAGTCTGAAATAAAAGCCCTTTTTGCGCATCAGGGCGTCGTGCGTACCCTGTTCTACGATACGACCGTCGTTCACCACGATGATGTTGTCCGCATTCCGGATCGTGGACAACCTGTGGGCAATGATGAAACAGGTCTTTCCCTTCATAAGCTCCAGCATGGCTTTCTGCAGTTCGATCTCCGTCCTCGTGTCGACGTTTGACGTCGCTTCGTCGAGGATCAGCATGTGCGTGTCGAGCAGCATGGCTCTCGCAATGGTCAGCAGCTGTTTCTGCCCCTTCGAAATGTTCGAACCGTCGTCCGTCAGGACCGTATCGTACTGTTCCGGCAGACGCATGATGTAATTGTGGATATATGCGGCCTTGCAAACGCGCTCGACGTCTTCCCGGGTCGCGCCTTCCTTCCCGTAGGAAACGTTTTCAAAAACGCTGCCCGTGAAGAGCCAGGTGTCCTGCAATACCATCGCGAACGCCTTCCGGACGCTGTCTCTCGTGAATTCCCGGGTTTCCGTGCCGTCGATCAGAATGCTGCCTTCCTGAATGTCGTAGAACCTCATCAGCAGACTGATGATCGTGGATTTTCCGGCGCCGGTCGGTCCGACGATCGCGGTGACCTTGCCCGGTTCCGCACGGAGGCTGACGTCGGTCAGGATCGGTTTCTCCGGCACGTAGCGGAAGGAAACGTTCTCGAATCGGACGTCGCCTTCCGGATCCTGCAGCGAGATTTCATGCTCCGAAAGATGTGACTCCTCGGTCTCATCCATGAGCCGGAAGACGCGCTCCGCAGCGGCAAGGGCGGACTGCAGTTCGGAAATGATGTTCGCAGACTCATTGATCGGTCCGGAAAATCTCCTCGAATACAGCACGAACGACGAAATGTCTCCGAGAGAGATCGCCTTGAACAGATACAGGATCGACCCCAGAATGCCGACGAGCGACAGGGAGATGTTCGAGATCATCATGACCGAAGGTCCGTTGAACACCGCCATATAATCCGCCTTATAATAGGCATCCACGGCCGTTTCGTTCTGTTCCTCGAAGCGGTTGATCATGTACAGTTCGCGGTTGTATGCCTTGATGGTCTTCTGCCCGGTGATCTTTTCTTCGATGAATCCGTTCAGTTCGCCGAGTTTGCCGCTTCTCGCACGGAACAAAGGCCGGACGACGCTTGCCAGTTTTCTCGTATAGATCACGCTTGCCGGGATCGTCACCGCGAAAACGAGCACGAGTATCGGACTGATCGTCACCATCATGATAAACGAGCCGATGACCGTCACGAGACTGGAAGCTAACGTGATGACGTCGCTCGAAAGACTCGTGTTGATCGTGGTAACGTCATAGGTGATCTTGCTGATCACGTCTCCTGCAGCGTGCGTGTCGTAATAACTGACCGGCAGTTTCATCAGACGCTCAAACATCTCGCGCCGCATGCCGGAAAGGATCCGCTTTGTGATGAACGACATCACGACGGCGAGACCGTACGCCAAAACGCAGGAAATGACGATCATGAACAGGATCTGAACGCAATAATTCCCGACGACGTCAAACTGCACCGCTCCCGGTCCCGCCGCCAGAGCGTCGATCGCCTGTCCGGAGATCTTCGGGATCGCGAGTTCCAGCGCATTGGACGTGATTGTCAATCCGATCGCCAGAACGATCAGAACCGGATGTTTAAACAGATACTTCAATAACCGCGCCAGGGTATGACGTTTGTTCATGCCCTTGTTCGCCTTTGCTTCACGGTTCAGCTGGTTTTTGACCGTATCGATGCATTCTCGGTACATCTTCCGCTTCGACTGCTGCTTCTGCCGATCGGCCAACCGCGTCAACACGTCTTCGTAAGTTTCGACGTCCTTGAAATCCGGATGCGTCTTCGCCATACGGAGAAGTTCGGTTTTCTGTTCTTCGCTTAGACCGTTGCTCTCCGCCTTATCCGGATTCGTTTCTTCGGCTTCTCCCATTTGAGATTCCGCGATTTCCCGGTAGATCGGACAGGACTTCATTAGTTCCTGATGCTGCCCCTGTCCGACGATCTCTCCGTCGTCGAGCACGAGGATCTTGTCGGCGTTCAGCACAGACGATACTCTCTGCGCAACGATCACCATCGTCGTATCGGTATAATGCGAGCGGATCGTTTCGCGAAGTCTCGCGTCAGTTGCATAATCGAGTGCGGACGACGAATCGTCGAGCACGAGAAATTCAGGGTTTCCAGCCAATGCCCTCGCGATGTAGATCCTCTGTTTCTGACCGCCGGAAAGATTCGATCCGCGGATCGTCAGTTTGAAATCGAGCCCGCGCTCTTCGACAAACTCCGCCTGCGCGACGTTTGCCGCGATCTTCACGTCCTCATCGGAGATGTCCCGGCCGAACCTGATGTTCTCCCGGATCGTATCCTGGAAGATGATGTCGTTCTGAAACACCGTCCCGAACTTGTTCTTCAGCGCGTGATGCTCATAATTCCGGACGTTCCGCCCGTCAATGAAGATATCACCCGACGTCGTATCGTAATACCGCATCATCAGGCTGACCAGCGTGCTCTTTCCCGAGCCCGTCGCGCCGATGATGCCGAGCGTCTCGCCTTTTTTGATCGAAAAATCGATCCCTCGGAGCGCAGGAGCGCCCTTTCCGTAGGCAAAGGACACGTTGCTGAACTTGATTGCACTCTCCTTCCGGCGTTCCTCGACCGCTTCCTCTGATTCCGTCTGCGGTTCCGTCGTAAGATCCGGTTCCGCATTGAGAACGTCCGAAATACGTTTTCCGGAAACCGAAGCCCTCGTGTACATCAGGAAAAACCTGGAAATAAAGAGGATCGCATTGAGGATCATCGTCACGTAGGTCATGAAGGCAATGAGCGTCGCGGAATGGGCGAGACCGGAATTTACCCGGACGGCGCCGAACCAGATGACGAGCACCATGCCGACGTTCAGAACGATCCGGACCATCGGATGCATCCCGCCCATGACGAGATTCGCCTTCTGGTT
Source organism: Lachnospiraceae bacterium (assembly GCA_016281555.1). Classification (GTDB taxonomy): domain Bacteria; phylum Bacillota; class Clostridia; order Lachnospirales; family Lachnospiraceae; genus UBA1267. The sequence continues at coordinate 17,128 of JAEEIV010000051.1, forward strand.
TTTGTTCACGACGTCGGTATTGACCTTCTCAAACCGCTGCTTTTCGACCTCATCCTTCGAAAGTGCCTTGATGACGCGGATGCCTCCGACGTCCTCGCGGACGATCCGAACGAATTCGTCGAGAGCGCTCTGCACCTTCCTGAACAGAGGATGTCCGAACCTGGTGAAGAGAAAAACCACCAGGATCATGAGCGGCATGACGGCAAGCATAACGAGCGTTAATTCGACGTCCATAAAGAACGTGATCGTCAATGCGCCGATGATGACGATCGGCTGCCGGACGCCCATTCTCTGCATCATGCCGAGGAACTGATGCACGTTATACGTATCCGTCGTCGCACGGGAAATGAGCGAAGCGGACGTGAATCCTTCCTGTGATTCAGTGGACAGATAGTTGATTTTCGCAAATAGATCGAGCCGGATCCGCTCGGTCGCGTTTCTCGCCACGAGAGACGCCATCCGGTTCGCCGTAATGTTTCCGAACCAGTCCAGAACCGCCATCACGATCATCATCACTCCCCAGAGCACGATGAACGTAATGTTTCCCATGGGAACGATCGTTTTCAGCATCTCGGTCAAAGCCCACGGGATCAGCAGACTGAGCAGCGATGCGAAGAACTTGATGGTCAGTCCGAGCGCCATCGTTCCTCTGTACGGTTTCAAAAAGCGAAAAATCTGTCTCATAAAGACACTACCCCATAATTAGATACA
>JAEEIV010000052.1 GCA_016281555.1 Lachnospiraceae bacterium
CAGCGAGAAATGATCGAAAAACGCACCGCCGTTCTGAACGGAGACGCCTACCCGGAAACGGTCTCCCGCCTCCAAATCATCCGCGGAGAAATGCGTCGTGGCCTGAAACAGCCTTTTGTCCGTGAGGGTGAGCGTCGCGATCGTACGGAGCTCGCGGCTGCCGTCCGTCCTGCAGATCTCGTAGAAAATACGGATTCCTGTTCCCGTTTCCCCCTGAATGAGCATGGAATACTCGTACCGTCCGCCCTCGGAGAACAGCTTTTCGAACACCAGGGCAGCGGCGCCGTCCGCGGCATGAATCCAGGCGGAACGGTTCCCTTCGATGGCAAAATCGCCCTGCATGCTGAATTCGGGCGGAGAAGCCGTGCCGGACGCCGGAGAAACAGCCTCGTCGGGCGGGACAAAGGTGAAAAACGCAGCGCGGGGCGTCCTGGCCGCGGGATCGGCTGCGAGGATCGAAGCGTCGGTTCCGAGGCGCTCAAGTTTTTCTTTTGTTTCTTCCAAAGAGTCAAGCCCCTCCATATCGCCGTTATCCAGCAGATTATTCTCCGGGAACGGCGCGATCCGGCTTTTCGAAACCGGGAAGCATTCATCGCGGCCGGACACGGCATAGATGAATTGTTTCTTGATGCGTTTCGAAGTCTTTTTTTCGATCAGGGAGGCCAGCAGTCTCATATTGTCGAGTTGACTGATCTCGTCCGTTATATTTTTCGAGGGGGTGTTCAGAATCGTGTCCGGGTAAATGCTCCGGTAGTCGGAAACGAAGTCATGGACCTCTTCGTCCTTGATGCGCCCGACGTTTTCGCCGAGATGAGTCAGGAAATACATCCGGCTGTAATCGTCGTGCTCCACCAGGAACGTGTAATCTTTTTCACGGGAATAACCGAGGTCTTCGAAAACCTCTGCGATCGTATCGCTGTAGTAGTTTCTCGTCGTGGAATCCAGATTCATCTTCAGGATGATAAATCCCGTGACAGCGATCAGGACAAAGAGCCCCAGTCGGACGATGAGGTGTCTGCGCTTCATGGAATTCACGAGGAACACCGCCGCAAGCACCGTGAACGGGATAATCAGTCCGGCGGCATACCGGGAAGTCAGGATTTTGATTACCACACGCCAGGCGATCATGAAACCGATGACCGCGACAGAAAGCCAGAAGTATTTGTCCTTTTTGAACTTCGGATTCCGGATCAGCAGATACAGACCGATGAGGGCCCAGATGAATATGATGATATTCACCCCCTTGGGAATCTTCTCGAAAGCGTCAAGCATCGTCATGATCCGAACACCTCACAGCTTTATCCTGAACAACCAGCCGGCGAACAGCCGGATCCGGGAGAAGAACCGGCAGTCGAAATCGACGCTCCACAAAACGAGCAGGGCAGTCGCACCGAACGTCAGACAGAACGCCATGCCGCTCTGAAGCATTTCCTTCAGACTGATCTTTTTGAAAATGAACAGGAACAGCAGGATCATCGCTGCGATCGGAAAGAATTCCAGCGCTTCGAAACGGCTGAAGGCAGACAAAGCCAGGAATCCCCCGCATGCACCCCATTTGAGGACGGTGCTTTTCCGCACCGCTTCACACAGGACGAACACAAGAGCCGCATTGAAGATAATATACCAGTTTTCCCGGATCGGCTGGACAGAAAACTCCACCAGCCTGGGATGGACGATCAGAAGCAGGGCGGACACCAGCGAGACGCGGATGTTCCTGGTGAACCGCAAGGCGAAAAAGAAGCCGATGACGGGAATCAGCGATCCCAGAAACAGCGACAGGGTCCTTCCCGCGATTTCCGCATCGATCCCGGTGAATTCCATCAGGGTCTTGATGCTCCAGAGCGACACGGGGGGCACCAGAGGCGCTTTCCCGAGGACCAGGAAATAAAAATCACCCGTTTCCACCCAACTGTTTATCCAGTTGAGATACAACGCGGCATCGCGTACAAGCGACGGATCGATGAGCAGTTTCCCGAGTCTGACCAGCAGCGACGCCGCATAGATCAGGACGCCGATGCAGAGCAGCGCATGGTACCGGCTGTTTTTTGAGGTCAGTCTGGTGTCGGGCATTCTTTTCGTCCAATCCGTTCCAAATTGCCGCATTCGGAAGCCCCCGAATCGCGGTCTGGTTCAACTGTTGAAAAAATAATATACTGTCTTTTTCCCTGAAATACAAACGGAATCGTCAAAAATAGTCGGCATTCGGCTTCAAAACAACAATGATTGGGGATCCGCCATCAACAATGCCCGGGAACAGGAAATGAAGCGGAAAGCAAGGGCGGATCCCCGCATCGTGCCGATCACGATCTCTTGTTGAACCACATTAAAAAAACATGAAAACACTTGAAATGAAAGACTCAAAGATGTATATTAACTGACGTTATTATTTACAAACATAATTCTAAATATACGGAACAACCGGGAAAGGATCCCAAAAACCATGTTCAACATGAAGAAAATCATCATCTCGCTCCTCGTCATCGCCGCGATCGGCATGACCTGGTATCTCATCAAATCCTACAAGGAAGAGGCCATCTACAGGAATCCGGCGTTCGCCTCCGGCAACGGCCGTCTTGAGGCGACCGAGATCAACATCGCCGCCAAGCTCGCGGGCAAGATCGAGCAGCTCCTAGTCGACGAAGGCGACTACGTGAAGGGCGGTCAGACGCTCGTCCAGATGCAGATCAACACGCTTACGGCCGAACTTGAACAGGCCAATGCGCAGATCAAGGTGAAGGAAGCCGAGCTCGAACAGGCCAAGGCGCAGCTCCAGGTCGAGGAAGCCTCGCTCGCAGCCGCGAACGCCTCGCTCGCTTCCGCGAAGTCCGCGCTCGCCGCGAAGACCAGCACGTACAACAACGCGAAGAGCCGTTACGAACGTTCGAAGGAACTGATGGAAAAAGATGTCACGTCCCGCCAGACCTTCGAAAACGACGAGGCCCTGTACCAGTCCGCGGCGGCAGACGTCGACTCCGCCAAGGCCGACATCCAGAGCGTCGAAGCCAGTATCAAGAGCGTCGAAGCCACGATCGTTTCCGACAAGGCCGCCATCGTCAAGGCCGAAGCCGCCATCACCGCGGCGAAAGCCGATGCGGACCGCATCCAGGCCGACATCGACGACAGCACGCTCACCGCGCCGCTCGACGGCCGCATCCAGTACCGCATCGCCGAAGTCGGCGAAGTCCTCAGCTCCGGCGGCCGCGTGCTGAACCTGGTCGACCTCACCGACGTCTACCTGACCTTCTTCGTCCCGGAAGAGACCGCCGGCAAGATCGCGCTCGGCGCTGATGCCCGCATCGTGCTCGACGCCATGGACGACATCGCGATCCCTGCCTCCATCTCCTACGTCGCCAGCGTGGCGCAGTTCACGCCGAAGTCCGTCGAGACCCGCGTGGAACGCGAAAAGCTCATGTTCCGCGTGAAGGCGAAGATCGACCCCGCC
>JAEEIV010000053.1 GCA_016281555.1 Lachnospiraceae bacterium
CATAGTGACGGATGAAGCCGCCGGAGGATTCGGGGTTCTCGGTATGGCAGTCGATCGGGATGTTGATCGCCGCACGGACGGCCGCAAGATGCTGCAGCTGATAGTCGCGGACGATGTTGAACGAATCCGCGCCGATCTCTTCCATGAGCTTCGCCGAGCAGGGATTGCCGTGTCCGGCGTGCGCGGAGATCTTGAACTTGCAGTCGGCCGGGATGAGACCGGTCGCGCGGGCCTTATTCAGCGCCCAGAGGTGACCTTCGTCGTAAACGAGGAAAGTGCGGACGCCGAGACGGGCGGCACGCTTGATGTCCTCGATCGCGCGGACGATCTGATCCTGGCCGCGGAGACGGTAACCCATACGCACGCCTTCCGGAGACTTGACAGAAGCCGAAGTGTCGGTCGTGGCACGCGGGCCGGTCGCGAGGATCAGTTCCACCTGATGCTTTTCAGCCAGGGCGACCATCTTTTCGATATCCGCATCCGCAAGGGTCCAGATGCCCTTCGTCTGCGTGACGCGGTGAATGTAGAATCCAAGGGTATCAAAGGTCTCCAGAAGCGTCTTCATGACGCCGGGGCCCTGAATGCCAGGCACTTCGAAACGGTACTGACAACCGTCATCGAATCTCTTTTCAGACGTCGGGAGATTGTAGAGGTCTCCTCTCGGCTGACCGATCGATTCCAACCAGTTTCTGGTTTCTTCCATTGAGTTCATCTTCTTTCCTCCTGCTTTTTATAATCTTTATTTTTTTATCGTTTTAAATGCCGGATCACGTCGATCACGGTTCCGTCCCGGTATTCGACGACCGCGACCACCCGGTCCGTCGTCTCGATCGGCTTCGGCGTGCCGACGATCGAACGTGCGAGTTCGCACAGATACTCGATGGTGACCGTCTTGATGCCGGCCGCCGCCAGATCTTCCTTCAGTTCCTCATAGCGCTTATGTGCCGGGTTCAAGGCAATGCCCGCCTCCGTCACGACCATGGCAACGGAACTGCCCGGCGTGCAGAGCGTGAAGACCTTCGGCACGACGGACGGGGTACGCCCCCGAACGAGAGGCAACGTCACGACCGAAATGTCCGCGCCGTCCGCGACGTCGGGACCGCCGCCCAGGCCGCCCATCATCTCGCCGGAAGAACCGGTGAGGATGTTGATGTTGAAGTCCGTGTCGATCTCAAGTGCGCCGAGCACGCCGAAATTCAGGCGGTCCAGCATGCAGCCCTTCGCATAGATGTTCGAATAGACCGCATTGTCGATCTCGATGACACCCGGATTCGCTGCGATCGCCTTCGCCGCGACCGCGTCAAAGGACTGACTGCAGGCCACGACTCTGACGAGTCCTTTTTCATACATGTCAATGATCGCCGCCGGGATGCCGCCGAGCGCGAAGCTCGCCTTGATCTCCCGCTCCTCCATCTTTTCCGCGAGGAAGTTCGTGATCGCGATCGGGATCGCGCCTGCGCCGGTCTGGAACGAGAACCCGTCCTTGAACCGTCTCGACGCCGCGATCGCGTTCGCCGTATACTGGGCAATCATCAGATCTCTCGGATTCTTCGTCATCCGGGCTGCGCCTGCGCCGATCTTCGCAGGATCGCCGATCTCGTCGACCTTCACGACGAAGTCCACGTACTGCTGAGAAATGCTGATCGGGCAGCAAGGATAGTCTACGAGGTTGTCGGTGACGATGACCACCTTTGCCGCGTTCAATGCGTCCACGAACGCGTAGCCCATTGACCCGCAGGCGTTCGGTCCGACCTGACCGGTCGCATTGCCGTATTCATCCGCTGCCGAAGCGCCGAGAAATGCGACGTCGATCTTCAGATCGCCGCTTTCGATCGCTCTCGGACGCGCGCCGTGCGGCCGCAGGATCACCGGCTCGTCCAGTTCGATATCGCCGTTGATGACCGCGTCGCCGAGTTCTCCGCGGATGCCGCTCGCTTCGATCCTCGAGATCGTGCCATCCTTCACGAATTCCACGACGGACGGATTCTTCACGTTGACGACCGCGCTCGGAGCAAATCTCAGATTCTTGATCCCGAGATTTCGGATAGCGGTCAACACCTGTCCGATGATCTTGTCGCCTTCCCGGAAGCAATGATGGAACGAGATCGTCATGCCGTCCTGTAATCCCGAAGCCTTGATCGCGTCTTCCAGCGTCGCAACGAGCTTCGTGCCCGAAGCGGGCTTTAAGGTCGGGCGGCGGTTCGACACCACCGGACCGTAATCATCTTTCGCAAGCCCCGTCCCGAGGAAGGGCTTTACCACGTAACTGCCGATCTTTTCCGGCAATTCCCTGCCGACTGCGTTGATCATAACGTTCCCTCCCCCCCTTCAATATGCGATGCCTGCGGCGTCCGCCTGTGCAAGCGTCGTCCGGGCTCTCAGTTCCATCGGCTTGTCGATCATGCTGCCGTCCAGCGTGACCGCGCCCTTGCCTTCCCGTTTTCCTTCCTCGACCGCATCCAGCACGCGCTTCGCGTACCGGATCTCTTTCGCGCTCGGGGTGAAGGCCGCATTGACGACGTCGACCTGCCTCGGATGCACGACGGTCTTCCCGTCGAAGCCGAGGTTCTTCGAAAGCGCCACGTCCTTCATGAGGCCTTCCTTGTCGTTGATGTCGGAGAAGACCGCGTCGATCGCCTCGACGCCTGCTGCCCGGCAGGCCGTGAGCACGAGGTTCCGCGCGTAGAAGATCTCGAGACCTTCCTTTGTACGCGTCGCCCTGAGGGACGCCGTGTAGTCTTCCGCTCCAAGGGCAAGCGCCACGACTCTGGGATCCGCTTCCGCGATCTCCCGTGCGTTCAATGCGCCAAGATAGGATTCAATATTGCACCAGAGCTCGATCTTTCCGACCGGAAGCCCCGCTTTCTTTTCGATTTCCGTAATGCGTTCCGCGATCCGCTTTACTTCATTGGCGTACTCGACCTTCGGGATCCGGATCGCGTCCGGGCAGGCCCGCACCGCCGCTTCGAGGTCCTCGTCGATGAACTCCGAATAGATCCCGTTCACGCGAATCAGAACGTATTTGTCCGTCGGACGCTGATACTTCACAAGATGATAAACGAGCAAACGCGCCGCGTCCTTTTCGGCGATCGGCACTGAATCCTCGAGATCGTAGACCAGGCAGTCTTCATGATAAAACCGCGCCTGAAGAAGATTCACCGGGCTCGCTCCGCTGGCATAGAGAGACGTCCGTTTCAAAGCTGTCTTTCCCATCTTACGCCTCCTCTCTGCCGTTTTCCGGATCAAACGCAGACCAGTCGAATTTCGTTTCAGCCGCACGGCAGATCGCCGCAGAAACCCTCGCGCGGATCACGCAGTCAATGGCCCCCTTGTCCTGAAGTTCCACGACCGCATCCTCGATGCCAAACGAAGAAACGACCTCCTCCACGGTTTTTCGGATCTCATCTCCGAACATCGAAAGCACGACGCTCTCGAGTTCGATCTGCAATCCTTTTCCGGGATTCGGCCGAATCGTCACCATGATATCGCTGGACTCCAACGTCCCCGCGACTGCCGTTTTCCTGATTTCCACGATCATACTCCTTTCATTTTCGGTTATGACCCTATTCTCCCAATTTTACAGTTTCATTTTATAACTATGCCCTGCAGTTGTAAAGCCAAATCTTATCAAAAAAGGGCACTTTTCTGCATTTTTTCCAAAAAGAAGAGGGGCCTCCGTTTTCTGACGGAATCCCCTCTTCAGTGATCTTCTCTGCCGGATCAGTCCCGGCGCTCCCGGTCAATCGACAGAGCCCGTCCCGCCGTAGAGATTGTACGCGGTCACCGCGTAAACGTTGCTGCCGGCGCTCTCTCCGGTTCCGGAATTCGTGATCGATCCGCCGGTCACGGTTCCGCCATACTGGTTTACGGTATCCGCATAGAGATTGCCGCCCCGTGCGGCATAAGCCTTTCCGGACGGGACCGTGATCGATCCGCCGTCGATCTGGCCTCCGTAGATCGTCGCGGTGCCGCCTACGTACACGTTTCCTCCGGAGAAGGCACCGGAAGAAGCTACGCCGGCCCCGCCTGTGATCCGGCCGCCGTACAGCGTGAAGGAATTGTTCGCTTTATTGAGATAAATGACGCCGCCGCCGAGCGGTTTCGTAGAGCCGACGACGCTGCTGCCGTTCGCGGAAATGGTACCGCCGTACAGCGTGAACGAGGTCCTGTCCGCGCCGGACGTCAGCACGGCGCCGCTGATCTTCTGATTCTTCGCCGGATTCGCGAGGATCATTCCGCTGTCAGTGCAGTCCGTGATCGTCAGATCGACATCCGCCACGTTGTAATTGTACTTCACTCCATTAATCGTTCCGAGATAGGCCGAGATCGCCACGATGTCCGTGCAGCTCACCTGCTTGCCGTTCAGGCAGAGGATGATCTTCGTTCCGTTCATCGATCTCGCCGTTCCATCCACGCCGAGTCCCGGCGTCCATCTCGCAGCAAGCACCACGTCACTCGTCAGATACCAGTAATTCGCTATACCTACCGTTTCACAATCCGAATAGTTCGGCAGACGGTCCGTCTCGGTCCACGGTTTCCATTCGATTTCCGAACAGATATGCGCCGCTGCCGAGGCGATGTCCGGATTCGTCTGTCCGCTTGACGAGACCTTGAGTCCGCAGATACAGTGTATATGCTTCTGTATGACAGGTTCCTCATATTTTTCGTAATAAATATCATTGCTCTCAACACGGACCGAGTCCTCTGCGATCGAAGGCACAAAGCTGTCGATCGCGTCCTTTCCTCCGGCCACGATAATGCCGCTCTTCTTCGCGGCAACGTAGATCTTCGAAGCCGCGTCGAGGCCTTCCGTTCCAAGCGAGATGCCTTGCGTATAAGACAGGTTCGAAACCGTAAGCCCCGTCTCCGAAGCACTGCCCATCTTAACGGTCCCCGAAAGCTTCATGGAATCGCAGCTTTCCACCAGCGTTCCCTTCTCGAACGTCGAATTCCGAACTGTCAGGTTCAATGGCCCGACGTCCGTCTTGGCCGTATACGAAGCGAGCATTGCGCTGCCTTCAGGATTCGAAGTCGCATTGCCGCCTGAAACCGTGCAACCATCGATCGTGACCGTTCCCCCGGCCACCATGATATTTCCGCCTGAAGGAGAAGTTCCGTTTGAGATCACCGTATCCTTCAGTGTTAGAGAAGTCCCGTACGAGAAAACGTTCCCGGCCTGCGTCGCGTCCGCTGTGCCGCCGGAGATGGTGGAATTCTCGATTGAGACCACCGTCTTGACGTCGCACCAGACGTTGCCGCCCTGCTCTCCCGCATGGCCGCCTTCGATCGTGGAATTCTTGATGGTCAGCGTGCCGCTGCTCTCAATGTTTCCTCCGAAAGACGCCGTTCCGCCGGTAATCACCGCGTTCTCGATCGTGATCACGCTGTCGGTCGTTCCGGCTATGTTTCCACCGACGAGCCATCCTGTCGTTCCGGTCTGTCCGTTTTTCACGGTACCGCCGGTCATCTTGAAGATACCGGCCTTCGCCAGATAGACGTTGCCGCCACGGCCTGAAAGTGCCTTTCCGTTTTCGATCGTACCTCCGTAGAGATCGAACTCGCCGCTCCCTGCTGTATGAACGATGCCGCCATATCTCGTCGTCGTCGCGTCTTTCAGTGTGCCGCCGTACATTTCAAACTTGGAATTGGCTCCAATGTAGACCATTCCGCCATGATCGTTGAAGTCCGATCCGACGAAAGTACCTGTCTGACCTGAGGAACAGTCGCAAAGAGTGAAATGACAGTTTGCCTTTGCAAGAGAGAGCACACGACAGCCACTGCCCGCGGTCACGGTGTGTCCGTTCAGGCAGAGGTGGATCTCCGTGTCCTTCACCATCGCGAGCTGCGCGGACAGCGTCACGTCCTTCTCAAGATAGTACCAGCCGGCGGCGGAAGGAAGCTCGGTCTCGGATTCCCATGCGGTCCAGACCACCTTCTCTCCGAGCCCGGCAGTGATGTCTTCCGCCGTCGCCACCGCGTGATAATGAGCATCCGAGGAAACCGGATATTCCATCTTCAAAGAACCGTCGCTCATCGTGGTCACGGTGCCTTCCGCCCTATCGGAAGCGAAAACCGAAGTCGCGGAGCCAAAACCTGCTTCCGTAAACACGCCCGTTTCCGGCAATGACACGCCGACCGCGCCTTTATTGGACGTGAACTCAGTTCCTTTTGTCAGTTTCTTCCCCGACGCAATATACAGATTCGCAGCGTTTCCATCCTTGCTTTTTCCGCCAGTGATCGAGGTGTTTCCTTCGATCGTCATTTTTCCGTTTACGAAATAAACAGACCCGGCGGTTTCGTTCGTTCCACCCGTCACGGTCACGTTGTTCAATACTGTATTTCCTTCCGACCAGATCGCTGCGCCGCCGTATGCGTGACCCGCGAGGATCTTCACGTTAGTAAGTTCAACGACCGAATTTGCCGTAACGAGAATGCCGCCCTTCGTCGATGACTGATCCATCGTTCTGAAGTCCAGCGTGATGTCCTGGATGTACAGTTTATCCGAGCCGTACCGGGTCCAGATGACGCCGCCGATTTCCAGGTTTCCCGAAGTGCCGGGAGCGCAGCCCTTAGCGGCTTTGATCACGCCGCTCTTCTTCGCGCTCTGATCAAAGATCCGAAGCGTGGAATTCTTCCCAAAGAGCGCGATCGCACGTGCGGTTTCGCCCGCAGTCAGCGTGTATCCATTCATGTCGAAGTGCACTTCCCGGTTTTCAGGCGTCTTAGCCTGAGAAGTCATGGACCGGTTCGCCGCAAGGTACGCGTGGATCACGCCCTCGCCATCGGTATTGAAACTGCCGCCGAAGGATTCCCATGCCACTTCCTTGCCGCAGATCGGACATGTTTTCGTTCTCTTTTCCGGTTTCCGTTCCACGACGAAAACGATGCCCGCTTCCCCGTTTCCGTTTAAGAGCGAATGGATCAGATCTCCGACCTTCACCGTCGTCTTCTCGCCGTACACCGTGTACTCACCGCCGACGTTGTAGATTTCCGCATTGGCGGCGATCTTCACTTCAGTCTTGACAGAAGGATCGCTGCCCTTGAACAGTTTGACTGTTCTGCCGTTCACGGCTTCCACGGTATACCAACTGCCCTTCGTGCCGCCTCTCGCTTTACTCGTACTCTTGACGTCCACGACTTTCTGAATGATGTCGCCGTTCAGGACGAGCCCCATCGTCTTATGCGCGATGGAGGCGATCTCATCAGCCATCGCGTCACTCGCCGTACGGAGTTCTATGCGCTTTCCGTTCACGAGCATCGGGATGTGATAGAAGCCGTCCTCACCTTTTTTCTTCGTTGTTTTTCCGGTCTTTTCATCGTAATTCCTGGTGACGTTCCAGTAAATGTCCACGTCCAGATATCTGGAAACGATGAACACGTAAGCAGCTTCATTAAAAATGTTCAACGCGCCGTGGATCTGATCGCCCACGCGGACTGTAGTATATTCTCCGCGGTTATAGTCGTATAATTTTGATCCGTTGACAATCTTGCAGTCCGAAGCCAGCTTCACCGTTACTTTCGTGCCGGCGTCCGCAGCCGTCGCTGAGATCTTCGTTGCCTCGTATGTTCGATCGTCGATCTTCTTCGTGACCGTATACCATGAGGCAATGGACTTATTGCCCGTGACTTCCTTCTGTGTATAGGTTCCTGTCACATACCCGTTTTCGATCTTCAATCCGAAACACTTCGCGGCGAAAGCGTCAATGGCCGACGCGACCTCCTTGCTCTTCGTCTTGAACTGTTTCACGGTGCCGTCGATCGCAAGTTCGAAAACGTACTCGCCGGCCGCATTTGGGGTCCTCGTCGTTTCTTTCTTTTCGGAATCATATTTCCTCGTCATGTTCCAGTATAAAGGAGACTCGACAGTACGTCCGCCGACGATGTAAATATAGATGATCTCATTGTTCACGTCGCGGCAGCCGTGGATCTGATCGCCGACTTTCACGGCATTTTCTTCCACGCCGACGAATTCGCCGAATCCGGAGACGTTAAAGTACCGGCAATCCTCGGCCAGGATCCCTTCGTCCGTCTCGCCGGTCGAGGCCTTCACCGCCTTGATCTTTCTGTTTTCCGTATCTACTTCCGTCACGACCCACCAGGAACCGAAGGACTTGCCGCCGGTCGTGCTCACTGCGGTCCGGACGCGGTTCACGATGCCGTTCTGGTCGAATTCCAGGCCGACGAGTTTTCCGGCCTTCGAATCGATCGAGGATGCGAGTGCGAGGTCGCGGACGTAGACCGTGACCAACTCCCCGTTCGCCGCCATCTCAAACTCGTAAAGGCCGTCCGGATTCGGGAGCCGTTTCGTGCTCTTCGTATCAGAATTGTACTGTCGAGAAATGTTCCAATACAGGATCGGACGGAAGAAATGCTCCGTGATGAAGACTTCCGTGATCTTACCTGCTTTATCCTTCACCGCGAAAAGACGGTCCTTCACGGCGAGGTCCTTCAGTTTGATCTCCTCGCCGACGAACCGTTTCATGCCGCTGACGTCATAAAAACGGGCGCCTTCAAACCGGTCCTCATAGTCCAGAAGGCCGTTTAACTGGGCGGCGCTGTTCATGATGACGTTTCCGTCTTCCGTGACCTCGGAGACGTAGAGGCCGAAATACTCAAAGCCCCCGGTGAATGATTCGATCGGACGAATGCCCGTGATGAGTCCTTTCTCATCAAAGGTCAATCCCATCAGGTCGCAGGTGTCGATCAGATTCACCAGCTTCTTGTCCGCGCAGCGTCTCGAAACCTGCCGGCCGCCGCTTGCAAACAGGATATGGTAGTACCCGTCGTCCTTGTCCGGCTCTCTGCCGGAAAGGCCTGCTTCGCTTTTTCCGGCATAGCTTAACCTCTCCACGTTCCAGTAGAGCGTCGTGTCGCCGAGGTCTTCCGGGATCGGTTCCGTTTCGGATTCGGTTTCCGTCGCCTCCGTCCCGGTGGCTTCCGTAGAAGGTCCCGCCGGAACGTTTTTCCCTTTGAAAAGGAAAATACCTCCGACCGTCAATCCGGCAACCAGTACGACCGACGATACGATCCACACCCAAACGGGAACTTTTTTCTTTTTCTGTTCTTGGTTCATCTTTCGCCTCACTCTGTGCTTCGGTTCCTGTATCCGCATCACTTCAGACTGTTCAGCAATTCTGTCAGTTTTGATGCAAGTATTTCTCCTGTTCCGGCCACGAACCGCGTCGTGTCCGCTTCGTAGCAGCCGTATCCGAACGCCGCCTGAGACGGCATGTAGCCGCTCGAAGCGTTTGAGTATCCTGAAACGAAGGTATGACGGACCGGCGAGTTTTCCCGCACGTAATCACCGTTCGTGTCGAAGATCTCGACGGGCGCGTTGACGAGCGCGAAATCGCCGATCAGGGTGGCTCGGATGTCGAGGTCCGCCGTTTCTCCCATGGAAGCCCGGGAGACGATCGCGCTCGCCTCGTAGGGGCTGTCGATCCCGTATTCCCTGCCCCGCTCGACGAGAGCGGATGTGGCGCCTCCGCCGACCCAGAAATCATACAATCCCTTGGCCACGCTCTTATAAGCGTCCGTACTGTGATTGACCCGGCAGGTCAATGCGGTCCGGACCGTTTTGATCGGACCCGGTTCGATCTCCTCCATCTCACCGAGCGAAGACGCGATCTTATCCGCGATCTCCTGCCCGTATTCCTTGTAATCCGAAGGCGGATTCTTTTCCTGATCGTCTGAAAGCCGGGTCTTCGGGTTGATGTTTCCTGCATCTCCCTGCATGTAGGCAAAGAGGACGTCCTCGTCTTTTTCGAGGTAATACCGCACGGTGCCGATGAAATCCGCGGAAACGTCCTTCCGCGCATTGCCGCCCGCCGCGGTCAGCGTCGCGTGCGCCCGCCAGTTCGCAACGATCACGTCTTTCGCGTTTTCCCTGCAGAAAGCCAGAAGATACATCGTATGATTCGCTTCCGAAATATGGCGGACGATCTCGCCCTCATGCAGGTCGCCGTGGTTGTCGCCGACCGTCGGATCGCCTTCCTTGTCCGTCACGTAATGCCTCACGAAATTATAGCCTGTGAGGTCGAGTTCTTTCCACTTCATGACTGCGGGTTTCTGATCCGAAAGCGCCTCCATGGCCGCCCGGATCATTCCCTGACTGAACTTTTCATTAAAGGCGCGCACGGTCTCCAGCTGGGTCTGGCTCTGATCCACGCTGGAATGGGTATGCGTCGCCGTTGTGATGATATGATCTTCCGGAACCGAAGTCGCCTTCGAGATCTCCGGGACGACCTCCGCCATGACTTTATTATTATTCTGGCAAAGATCCATCGTGTACCAGAGCAGCGTATCGCCGTTTACGTCCGTCAGCGCAATGCAGGTCACGTAGATCGGATCCAGAAAGCCGTTGGACATTCTCGAAGTCGTATTCCCGAAGCCCTGTAACGGCACCGATCCGGCCGGGGTCACGTCAACTCTGGAAAAGCCGACAATAAGTCCCTCCGGTTTCACCGGCTCCTCACTATTGCCGGTTTCAGAACCGGACGAAACCGGACGGTCACTTTCCTCAGTGCTCATTGCCTGGGGAGAAGTTCCCTCATTGCTTCCGCACCCCGTGAAAAGCAGCGCTCCGATCACTGCTCCGATGAATAATATTGTTAAGAATCTTTTCATCCGATCCTCCGGTTTGAAAAAAGGGGACAGCCTGACCCTTTCCGTTCGTGCCATCCCCTGATTCACTGATTGTCCGATCTCTGTCCGGTCAGAAGTCTACGAGACAGTCCGGGTCGCCGGCATGACTGCCGCCGGGGGATGACGTGACCACGTCTTCTTCCCTGATTAGCGTAAGTTCCAGTTCCGGAGCTTCATATACCGTCTTCTCCATATCCGCCTCCTTAATCCGCATTCGCAAACGCTGCGGCACTGACGCCGTAATTATACAACGAATCCGCGAACGTGTCACCCTTCGCGTGACGGTTGACGCAGTACGCGTTCATGCTGTACGTCAGCGTCGCGATCGTTTCACCGCCCCGGATCGCCTTGAAGACGACCGGCGTTTCATATTCCGTCGGCATGAGACCGGCAGTGCAGACGTAATTGTTCGACACGAGCTCCGGCGCCCCGTCGTTCACCGTAAACGTCGTCTGCCCGTCGTTCACATTGTCCTTAAACTGAACGCGGATCCAGTTC
>JAEEIV010000054.1 GCA_016281555.1 Lachnospiraceae bacterium
CTTCCGCGTAAAACCGCGCCGAATGATTCATTTCCTTCCGGTGACAGAGTTCGTGGACCACGACGGAATCCAGCACTTCGGGCGGTGCCAGAACGAGCAGGCAGTTGAAACTTAAGTTTCCCTTTGAACTGCAGCTGCCCCAGCGGGTCTTCTGAAAGCGGAACGAGATCCGCCCGTACCGGACGCCGACCCGTTCCGCATAAAACGATACGCGCTCCGGGATCCGCTTCCGCGCCTCCCGGCCGATCTCTTTCAATTCTCTTTCGGTGAATTTGACTGCCGTTTCTTCGGCTTCCTTCGCCGCCGCATCCCGCAAAAGCTGCTTTTCGATCCAGCCGCGGTGCGTCCGGACGATCTCTTCGATCTCCGACTTCAATGCAAAGCGCGGCGCCCGGACGATGACCCGCCCATCCTTCACCTGGATGCCGACGGTCCTTCTCGAACTCCGGATGATCTCGTACGTCATTGCCGCCCCCCGTCAGAGTTCCTGCAGGAAGTCGTAGGCTTCCGGATCGGTCTCCTGCTCGTATGCCTCAAAACGGTGCATCAGGTTTTCCCTGTCGTGCGCATCGCTGGAAAGGAGCAGATAACCGCCTTTTTCGTGAATGTAGTCGCGGATCTCCTTCGAAGGATACGGCAAGGTGCGGTAGCCCCGCGACATCGCGCCGGTATTGATCTCGAAAGGCTTTCCGGATTTCAAAAGCCGGTCCGCCGCCTTCTGCCAGGCGGCCTTGTACCGGGGATCGTTCACATCGAAGAGTTCGCCGTTTTCATTGAACTTCGTGATGAGATCGAAGTGACCGATGATATCAGCATGCGTCTTTTTCAGCACTTTCGAGACGGTATCGTAGTATTTTTCCACGACGGAAAGCACGTCCCCGTTTGCGAAGCGGTTCGCCGTTTCGAGCAGCGCCTCTCCCGACTGGTCGACCGACCGGAGCTCCCCGTCATAGTCCAGCCAATGCACCGATCCGATCACGTAATCGAAGCCCTCGGCCGGAACGTCGCTGTAATAATCCATTTCAACGCCGCACAAGATCCAGATCTTCGGTCCGTACTGCTCTTTCAGCCGTTCCACCTCGGCCCGGAAGTTTTTCATTCCTTCCGGCGACGCGGTCCAGTCTTCATCCGAAAGATCGTGGGCATGGATGCAGAGCCCGATGCAGTCCATCTTAAGCTCGAGCGCTTTCTTTACCATTTCTTCCGGCGTATTTGCGCCGTGATCGAAGGCCGTATGCGTGTGCAGGTCGATCCCGGTCATGAGGTCATCTTCTCCTGTTTCACTTTGTGGTCGATGACGTGACGGCTCGCGAGTTCGCGGTGGATGTCCTCCAGCGAGATGCCCGCTTCCACCATCAGCACCATCACGTGATAGGCGAGGTCCGCGATCTCGTAGATCGTCTCTTTCTTATCCTGGTCCTTCGCGGCAATGATGACCTCGGTCGACTCCTCGCCGACCTTCTTCAGAATCTTGTCCAGCCCCTTCTCAAAAAGATAGGTCGTATAGGATCCCTCTTTCTTTTCGGTCTTCCGCCCCTCGATGAGCTTCATCAGGATCTCGTAGGAAAACTCCTTCAATTCCTCGCTTTCCCACATCGGATACTCGAAGCAGGTCTCGGTACCGAGGTGACAGGCCGGTCCTTCCGGCTCCACGAGGATGAGCAGCGTGTCCCGGTCGCAGTCTGCCTTGATCGACACGACGTGCTGGTAATTCCCGCTCGTCTCGCCTTTCAGCCAGAGTTCGTTCCGGGAACGGCTGAAGAAGCAGGTCAGTTCCTTCTCCATCGTGATCCGGAGGCTTGCCTCGTTCATATACGCCACCATCAGCACTTTTTTCGTGACCGCATCCTGCACCACTGCCGGGATCAGTCCGTTTTCGTCAAACTTCAGTTCATTGATTTCTATCATGTCGTACTCCTCACCTGCGCCTTCCCGGCCAATGAATCATATTTGGATTTATTATACCCCTCTTTGTCCTATTTGTCCACACCGAGCGTACGCCGTTCCCGCGGTTTTCCGCGATTTCCCGTGTTTTCCCGGTTTTCTTTCTGAAGTCTTTCCGAAATTGAAACTGAATTGAGGTTGACACGGTATAGTTCTCTCAGGCAGAAAAAGGGAGTTTGCCGAAAAGAAAATGAAAAGGAGGAAGTTATGTGTTATAATGGGTGTGCAGACACCCTGAAGATCGTTACAAACCGGAAGAAACACGGAAAGGAACCGAGATGAAACTCCTCATTGCAGAAGACGATCCTTCTCTTCTTCGCGCCCTCACAGCGCTGTTCCAAAGAGAAAAATACACCGTGGACGGGGTATCCGACGGGCCGAACGCCCTCGAATACCTGAAACTCTGCGCCTATGACGCCGCGGTACTGGACGTGATGATGCCGGGATTGTCCGGATTTGAAGTGCTCCGCGCGGCGAGAAAGGAAGGCATTGCGACCCCCGTTTTGTTCCTGACCGCCAAAAACGAAATCGAGGACCGGGTGACCGGGCTCGATCTCGGAGCGGAGGATTATCTCACAAAGCCTTTCGACGTGCGTGAACTTTTGGCCCGGGTGCGTGCCCTGACCCGGCGGGGCAATGATCAGACGAACGCCGCGGTTTCAGCGGGCAATACGAGTCTCGATACCGCCTCTTTCTCTTTGAAGGGACCGGGCGGTGAAGAAATCCTTCCGAATAAGGAATACCAATGCATGCTTTTCCTCTTGCAGAACGCGGGACAGGTGATCCCTGCGGAACGTTTTCTCGAACGGTTCTGGGAGGACGATGCCGCCGGCGGTGAAAACACGTTGTGGACCGTGATCTACAACCTGCGAAAGAAGCTTGAAAGTTTGAAATCCAATCTCAGCATCCGCACGCGGCGTGGACAGGGATATGTCCTGGAGGTTCAAAATGAAAAAGGACCGGATGAAGCGTAAACTTCAAAGGAACTTCGTCTTATTATCCGTTTTGTCGCTGTTTCTTTTGCTTGCGGCCGTATTTGCGTTTCAGGCGATCGTTTCGTGGAGGGACCAGACGGAGAAAGCCGATCTGATCATCAGCGGAATCATGGAAAAAGGCGATTCTTCCGCCAGGTATTTCCTGGTTTCCGGCGTGCCGGAGCGGAACGTGATGCGCGTGGAGAAGATCAACAATCTCTCCGTCACGAACGAAACCGCATTGAAACTCGCCGGATCGGTGACCGCCAAAAGAAAGGACTCCGGATTTCTCGCGGACTACCGGTACCGCGTCTTTCACAAAGACAATGCCGTCCGCATCCTGTTTCTGTCCCGTTCCGCCTCGCTGGAACTCTACCGCTCCTCTCTCCTGTCGCTTGGAATCGTCATGCTGGTCAGCCTTTTCGCGGCCGCCCTCATCCTCATCGCCGTCTCCGGGTGGGTGGTCAAGCCGCTGGCCGACAATCACCGGCGGCAGAAGGAATTCATCACCGGTGCGGGTCACGAACTGAAAACGCCGCTGACCGTGATGAAGACCGATGCGGAACTGCTGGAAACGGAAACGGGACCGAACGAATGGCTGAAAGATCTGAACGTTCAGATCGACCGCATGGCAGTCATGACCGAACGTCTGGTGACGCTCGCCCGTTCCGAAGAACTCCGCGAAGACGTCAAGAGTTCGTTTTCGCTTTCCGACGCCGTCAACGACCTGCTGGAATCCTACCGTCCCGTGTTCACCGGAAAAGACCGCACGTTGGAGACCGACGTGCAGGAAGGCGTTCTGCTCTTCGGCGACGAGCGCGGCATCCGCGAATTATTGGCGATCCTCTTTGACAATGCGGATAAATACTGCCCTGAGGGCGGAACGATCCGCCTTTCTCTATGCAAAAAGCACCGGGACGCCGTTATCTGCATGGCAAACACCGCCGCCGGTCCGGATCCGGAAGAGACCGCTCTTCTCACGGAACGCTTCGCCCGCGGCAAAAATGCAGGAACCAAAAAAGGCTTCGGCCTCGGACTCGCGATCGCGAACAGCGTAGCCAAAAACCACCACGGCACGCTTTCCGTCTCTGTCCCTGAGAAAAACCTCTTTTCCGTAGTCTGTACCCTTCGCTGATCTCATTTTCCTTTCGGCAAACTCCCTTTTCCAAAACAGCCCGAAAGGAAACGCTCATGAAACATCCGTTTACTCCGATCCTGATCGCCGCCCTCATTGCCATGGCGGTTTTGTCCTCCTGCGCCGGGCGTTCCTTGCCTTCCGGCAGTCAATCCTCTGCTGAAGTTCAAAACACGAGCGAAACGGAAGGCATTGCCGGAGTTCAAAGCACGGAAGAATGCATCGACGGGCAATGCGAGGTCCCGGAATACGACGACGGCGGAAAACAGGTCTACGCCATCGTTTCGCCCGTCGGATACCACGACGTGGAAAGCATTGCTCAGGCGCCCCGTCTTGATACGCTGTCAGGCAAGACCGTCGCCCTCGTCGGCGGCAGCTTCATGGCAAAAGAAACGCACGGAGAACTGATCCGCTGCCTGAAGGAGGATTACCCGGACATCCGGATCTATTCCTTCGCGGAAGTCGGTTCGGGCGGTCCGTACTCCGTCTTCGGACAAAGCGCTGCGACCGTAACGTTCCAGAACCGCCTGAAAGAACTCGGCGTGGACGCCGTGATTTCCGGCAACTGCGGCTGCGGGCTCTGCACCACGAAAGAAGCCGGCTCCTCCATTGCGGCCGAATACATCGGGATCCCGACGGTTACGGTCGGCGCTCCTTCCTTCATCAACGAGATCCATTCCACCGGCGTGAACCGGGGTGTGCCGGTGCTTCGCACGGCGGAATACCCCGGAGCCTTCGCTTCCCACTCTCTTGAAGAACTCATTCAGAACACCCGCGAAAAGGTCTATCCGGAGATCGTCCGGGCATTGACGGAAGAAATCACCGACGCCGAGATCGCGCTCTACGCCAACGAGGGCAAGCGGCCCTACGACGAGACCGTCTACTACGGCAATTTCGACGAGATCCAGGAATTCTGTCAGGTGAACGGCTGGACGGACGGTCTGCCCGTCGTTCCGCCGACGGACGAGGCGGTACGGGAGTATCTGCGGTTCACGCCCCTCGCTGCGGACGAAGTGCTGGGCACCTACGCGCTCGCCTACCGGGAGACCACCGTTTATACCGTGGCGGCCAACACCGTGATGGCGGGCGTTCCGAAGGAATTCATGCCGCTCTGCGTCGCATTCACTGAGTGTCTCGGAGATTCCGAATGGCGCCGTCCTTTGGCCTCCACGCACGGCTGGTCTCCCTACGCATGGCTGAACGGCCCGGTGGCCCGCCAGCTCGGCATTGACGCTTCCCAGGGCATGATCAGCGAAGATACGAACAAGGCGCTGGGGCGCTTCATTGACCTTGCCATGCTGAATCTCGGCGGCTATTACGTCAAGGAAAACCGCATGGGCACCTTCGGATATCTTTCCGCCTGGACCTTTGCGGAAGATGAAGAGGCTTGCCTGGCTGCGGGCTGGGATCCCTACCACGTGACGCTCGGCTACGGCCTCAACGACAATACGCTGACCGCGTCCTCCGCATTGCAGTGGGGAAACAACGTGACGCCCGCGACTGACGACCCGGAGGAGATCATGAAACTCCTCGCCTGGGACATTACGGAAAAGCAGCAGAACGGGCTCGGAAACACGAATCCACAGGTTTACCGCACGGTCTTCGTGACGGGGATCGTCGCGCGGGATCTCGCCAAGGGATACGCTTCCAAAAGCGCCCTGGAGGACGCCCTCATTGAAAACGCCCGGCGGCCGCTCTGGATGAGAACTTATGCAAATTACTGGGCCAATACCGGCAGCACGCAGTTTGACAAACGAACGCTCGAAGAACACTTTCAAATGCTGCTTGCAGACGGCGGAGAGCGCGCCGCGCTGACGGAAACGCCCGACTGGCTGAAAGGTCTGACGGACGACGAAATGATCTACACCATTGCCACGATGCTGAAAGGCCAGACGCCGATCCTGGTGACGGGTGACGACGACAGGAACAAGTTCCAGGTGATGCCGGGCGGCGGATACGCCACCGTGAAGATCCAACTGCCGGAAAACTGGGACGAACTCATTGCGCCGATGGGCTATGAGCCTCTGGAGCATTTCTATCTTCAGGCCAATGAGAAGACCTCGGCCGGCGGGAACGATTCCGCCGGCGCTTCGTACGCGCTTCCCGACGGACCCTACCGGCTGGTCGCCTCCGAAGAGTATCTGAACGATGCAGGGAGGATGTACCGCGCTTCCGACGGGATCCTTCAGTACCGCGCCACAGCGGCCGGAGAACTGAAAAGCGTGGAACTGTCCGCGCTCGGAATCCTTGGCTCCGTCCTCCGGGCCCTGCCAATAAACGCATCCGTGACGCTTTCCGGAAACAAGGTGACGGAGATCACTCTGCGTCCGGGTGCCAACGAGACCCGGGGTGACGCCTCGAAACTGACGAAGGAACTCTTAAACGGCGCGGACGTACGCGTTTCCGCCACCGTCAAACAAAGCAAGGCAGACGGCGGCGTCACCGCCACGGGATCCGTTCTGCTCCTTTCGTCTTCATTGACCGAATTCGCATTGGATATGGGCGGAACACCCGAGGTCCGGGACAATGCGACGCCGGGATTCCTGACGCTTTCGGGGAGCACGGTGACGTTGAACCCGAACGCTTCTCCCGGCAGCTCGGCGAAAATCATCGTCAAACTGTCAAACGGATCGTACCGCATGATGACCTTCGTAAAGACGGAAAACGGACAACTCCGCCTGACTTATACGCTTTCGAACTGAAAGGGGATCTCATGAAAAAACGAATGATCACGGGACTTTTGTTTCTGACCTTCCTCACGCTCTTTACCGTCTGTTCCTGCCATCAGACGGACGAACGCGCCGGTGCGGTAAACGTCGACGTTACCCGGGGAACGCTGGATTTTTCTTCCTTCACGGCGCCGGGACTGGAGGGCGGCGTTTATTCCGGAACGGTCTTTCAGGGACACCGGCTGACCATGATGAACGTCTGGGGCACTTATTGCAGTCCCTGTATTCGGGAAATGCCGGAACTGGAGCGGCTCTCCAAGGAATACGGGGAGGCATTCCGGCTGATCGGCGTCGTCATCGATGCGGCGGACCGGAACTTAAACGTCATTCCGGAAATCAAAGAGGAGGCGAAAAAAATCGCCTCCCAAACAGGTGCCACTTATCTCCAACTCCTTCCTTCCCGGAGTCTCAACGATCTTTTCCTTTCCGGCGTTCAGGCGACGCCAGTCACGGTCTTTCTGGATGAAAACGGCGTGATCCTCGGAGAACCGGTCTACGGGAATAAAGACTATGACGGATGGAAAAAGCTGATCGACGCATATCTTACTGCGCTGAACGTCCGCGAGTAACGGCAGGGATCGGTGTCATACGATCCTCGCCGGGATCCCGGCGTCCTTCATTGCCAGTTTCAAGTCTCTGATCTTCACTTCGCCGAAATGGAAGATCGAGGCCGCGAGCCCCGCGTCCACCTTCGGCAATGCCTTGAATAATGTGATGAAGTCTCCGATGCACCCGGCGCCGCCGGAGGCAATGACCGGCACGTCCACGACGTCTGAGACCGCCTGCAGCATTTCGAGGTCGAAGCCCTGCTTCACGCCGTCGGTGTCGATCGAATTTAAGACCACTTCGCCTGCACCGTTTTCCGTGCAGCGTTTGATCCATTCCACGCCTTCCATGCCGGTGTCCACTCTTCCGCCTTTCGCAAAGACGTGGAATACGCCGTCGACGCGCTTTACGTCGGCGGAAATGACGACGCATTGGCTGCCGTAGCGCTTCGCGGCTTCGGGAACGAGTTCGGGATTCCGGATCGCGCCGGAATTCACGCTGACCTTGTCCGCACCGGCCGAGAGCACCCGCTCAAAGTCCGCCAGGGTATTGATCCCGCCGCCGACGGTCAGCGGAATGAAGACGTGCTTCGCGGTCTCCTTCAGGATGTCCGTGAAGATCTCCCGCCCCTCCGCGGAAGCCGTGATGTCGTAAAAGACGAGCTCGTCTGCGCCGGCGTTCGTGTAATACTCGGCGAGCGAGACCGGCGAATCCACGTCCTTCAATCCTTCGAAATTCACACCCTTGACGACGCGTCCGTTCCGGACGTCGAGGCAGGGAATGATGCGCTTCGTGATCATTTCGCCTCTCCTTCCGCCGCTTCGCGCGCTTCTTCGATCGCTTCCTTAAGATCGATCGCGCCGGTATAATAGGCCTTGCCGATGATCGCGCCGCAGAGTCCGAGTTCTTTCAGGTTCCGGACGTCCTCCATCGAGGAAACGCCGCCGGAAGCCACGAGATCGACCGGAAATTCACGGACCAGCGACCGGTACAGACCGACGTTCGTCCCGCCCATCATTCCGTCTTTTGAGACGTCCGTGCAGATGACGGTTCTGACCCCGGCCTTCACCATGCGTTCAAAGAACGTAAAAGCGGTCAAATCAGAGTTTTCCGTCCATCCCCGGACAGATACGTATCCGTCCTTCAAATCGGCGCCAACGGCCGTTTTTTCACCGAATTCAGCCACCGCTTCTTTTAAGAATCCTTCGTCTTTCACGGCGGCCGTGCCGAGGATCACCCGGTCCATGCCCGCCGACAGGTATTTCTCCGCGGTCTCCATCGAACGGATGCCGCCGCCGATCTCGAGAAACGGCCGGCCCGTCACGCCGTCGAGGAAGAAGCTGTCCGCCGTATCGCGAAGTCTGAGGACCGTCTCCAGATTCGGCGTATCCCCGCTTTTCGCGCCTTCCAAGTCCACGAGATGCACGTGCGTCGCGCCTTTTTCCATGAAGTCGGCAAGGATCTCCTCGGGGTGTTCCGAATAGACGGTCATTTCGCGGTAATCGCCCTTCTTCAAGCGCACCGCCTTTCCCTCATATAAATCGATTGCAGGAAAAATGATCATATCTTCAGCTCCGCGAAATTCTTTAATATCCGGAGTCCCACGTTCCCGCTTTTCTCGGGGTGGAACTGGCAGCCGTACACGTTTCCTTTTTCCGCAGCCGCCGCAAGGTCCGCGCCGTATTCGGTCACGGCCGAAACGTCCGGCGCATCCATTGCCGCATAGGAATGCACGAAATAGACCGCGTCTTCCTCTGATAGTCCTCGGAATAATGCACTCTCTTTCGTGAATTTCAGCGTGTTCCAGCCGATTTGCGGGATTTTCAGATCCGCCGGGATCACGTCTTTGATCGGCCGCACCTCGCCTTTCAGAAGTCCGAGGCCTTCGTACACGCCGTCTTCAAAACTCCGTTCAAAGAGGAGCTGCATGCCGAGGCAGATGCCAAGTAACGGCTTTCCTTCCGCGGCGACCTCTTTGACGACCGTGAAGAGTCTGCTGTCCGTAAGCTTCTTCGCCGCGTCCCGGAACGCGCCGACACCGGGAAGGATCACTTTGTCCGCGGCACGGATGACTGCTTCCTCTCCCGTCACGACGGCTTCTTCCCCGATCGCCGCGAAAGAACTCTGTAAGGAAAACAAGTTTCCGACGCCGTAGTCGATGATTGCGATCACGAAAGCACTCCCTTCGTGGACGGCACTTCGTCCGCATGATCCGGATCGATGGCGACCGCGGCCTTCATCGTCCGTCCGAACGACTTGAACGCGCCTTCAATGAGGTGGTGCGAGTTCATGCCGGCCAGTTTCCGGATATGAAGCGTGCATTCCGCCTTCCTCGAAAACGCCGTGAAGAATTCCTCAACGAGTTCCGTGTCGAAGGTCCCGACCTTCTCCGTCAGGATGCCGAGCTGATATCCGAGATAGCTTCTTCCTGAGAGGTCCACGGCGGTCAGGATCAGAGCCTCGTCCATCGGAATGGTGCTTTCTCCGTAGCGGACGATGCCCTTCTTTTCGCCGAGCGCTTCCCTGAACGCTTCTCCGAGCGCAATGCCGACGTCCTCGACCGTGTGGTGGTCGTCGACTTCCGTGTCGCCGGCGCATTGCACGCATAAGTCAAACCGGCCGTGCTTTGCAAACAAAGTCAGCATGTGGTCGAGAAACCCCACGCCGGTATTCACTTCGGACGTGCCGCTTCCCTCCAGCGTAAGCTTGAGGCAGATGTCCGTTTCGTTCGTTTTTCGATTGATTTCAGCAGTTCTCATGAGCCTTCCCTCTCATTCTCCTTTGATCGTCCCGCTTGTCACCAGATTCCGGATGGCTTCCTTGAAGTCCCGGTATTTGCCCGGATAGGAATTGCTCCCGGAGGCGCTGATCTCCTCACCGTCGTGGATGACGCCTTTGAAGGAAAACATCGTGCCGTCCAGAACGTTCGGATTTGATTTCCGGAAGCCGTCCCAGGCGGAGATCCGGCAGTCGTTGAACAGTTTCAGCACTTCCTTCAGGAACTCCTCACCGCCCTCGACCCGTTTTTCGACGAACTCTTCTCTCGTCACGTCTTCCTGGAATTCCCAAGGACCGCTGTAATACGTGAAGGTCACGCCGGTCTCCGTCCGGACGAATTCCCACTCGTCCGTCCAGGCTGCCGTTCCGACTTCCCGTAACGTCACGACCTCAAACGACGTGATCTCCTTCGCCGGTTTGCAATTTGAAAAAAACGCGGAAATCGCGGTCAACAGTCCCATTGCCAGAATGCCTGCCTTTCTGAGTATCATCGTTATTTCCCCTGTAAAATCGATTTGATCTGTTCCAGCAGTACCTGCATCTGTTCTCTGGTGCCGATCGTGATCCTATTATACTGTGAAAGCCGTTCCGTGTCAAAGTGCCGGATGAGGATGCCGCGGTTTTTGAGTTCCCGGTAGAGGAAGCCGCCGTCCGCTTCGGGATGCCCCGCCAGAATGAAGTTCGACTTCGATTCCGTGACCGTGAAGCCGAGGTCTTTCAGCGCCTGTTTCGTGAGTTCCCGGATTTCAGCGATATACGCCGCGTTTTTCTTCATGTATTCCGGATCCGACAACGCGCCGATCCCCATGGCAAGCGTCACGCTGTTCACGTTGTACGGATTGATCGAGCAGCGGATCGTGTTCAAGTCCTGAATGAGGGCTTTATTCCCGATCGCGAAGCCGAGTCTCGCGCCGGCTAAGGATCTTGATTTCGAGAACGTCTGGATCACGAGCAGATTCTCATACTTCTTTACGAGCGGCAATGCGCTCTCGCCCCCGAAATCAACGTACGCCTCGTCGACGATGACGACGTTTCCGGGGTTCTGTTTCACGATCTCCCCGATCGCTTCCATCGGCAATGCAATGCCCGTCTGCGCGTTCGGGTTCGCGATGACGACCGGGCCCGGCGCGTTGAAATAGTCGGACGGCGTGATCTCGAATGCATCGTTCAGCGGGATCTCCCGGTACGGAATGCCGTTTAACCGGGCGAACACCGGATAAAAGCCGTAGGTCACGTCCGGGAAGGAAGCAGGACGGCCTTCGTCGGCAAAGGCCATGAACGCGAAGTTCAGCGCTTCGTCCGAGCCGTTCACCGCGAGCACTTCCTCAGGATCGAAGCCGTAGGTTTCAGCGATCGCCTCACGGAAATACTTGCAATCCGGATCCGAATACAGGTTCAGCCGGCCGAGCACTTCTTCCGCCTTTTCGAGCGCTTTCTTCGACGGCGGGAACGGCGATTCGTTCGTGTTCAGTTTGATGTACCGCCGGTCTCTCGGCTGTTCGCCCGGAACGTAGGGGGTCAGCGTGTCATATTTTTGGGAAAAGAACCTGCTCATGCTTCAGCCCTCCTTCCTGATCCGGACGAGCGCGCTTTCCGCGTGTCCGGTCAGACCTTCTTTTTTCGCAAACGCTGCGACGTCTTCTGCAACGTCCTGAAACGCTTCTTCCGTGAAATAGGTATACTGCGTTTTCTTGACGAAATCGTCGACGGAAAGCGGGCTGGAAAACCGCGCCGTTCCTCCGGTCGGCAGGGTATGGTTCGGTCCCGCAAGGTAATCTCCGAGGGCCTCCGGCGTGTTCCTGCCGAGGAACACCGAACCCGCATGACGGATCACGCCGAGATAGGAAAACGGCTCGTCGACCGCGACTTCCAGGTGCTCGGGCGCGATCTCGTTCGAAATCTCAAACGCCTGATCAAGCGTGTCCGCAACGATGATCTTTCCGTTCCGGTCGATCGATTCCCTCGCGATCTCTGCACGGAGCAGCTTCGGGATCTGCACTTCAAGTTCCGCCTGCACTTTCACGGCGAATTCCGCGGAATCGGTGACGAGCACCGCGCTCGCGAGTTTGTCGTGTTCCGCCTGCGACAGAAGGTCCGCCGCAATCACCTTCGGGTCGGAATTTCCGTCCGACACGATGAGGATCTCGCTCGGCCCGGCGATCATGTCGATCGAAACCTGTCCGAAGACCTGCTTCTTCGCCTCCGCGACGAAGGCATTGCCGGGGCCGACGATCTTATCGACCTTCGGGACCGATTCCGTGCCGTAGGCAAGCGCTGCGATCGCCTGGGCGCCGCCGACCTTGAAGATCCGGTCAATGCCCGCCGTTTCCGCGGCCGCGACGATCACCGGATTCACTTTCCCGTCCTTCATCGGCGGCGTCACCATCACGACTTCCTTTACGCCCGCGATCTTCGCCGGGATCGAGTCCATGAGGACCGTCGACGGATAGGCCGCCGTGCCGCCCGGGACGTAGAGTCCCGCCCGGTCGACGGGGATCATCTTCTGTCCCATCACGACGCCGCCTTCGTTTAAGATGAAGCCGCTCCGCTTCTGCTCCGCGTGGAACTTCCGGATGTTTTCCGCCGCGCGCTTCAATATCCGCAAGAACTCGGGATCGACCGCACGGAGCGCTTCCTCCCGCTCTTCCTTCGTCACTTCAAACGATTCCGGCCGGACGCCGTCGAACTTCTCCGTATATTCCCGGAGCGCTTTGTCGCCGTTTTTCCGGACGTTTTCAATGACGCCCGAGACGATCTCCGCCACGTTCACCTTCGGCTCCGTCCGTGCGAAGACCTCTTCTTTCGACACCTGATTGTAAGGATAGATCCGTATCATTTTCGCCTCTTTCACCGCGCTTTGCGGTTGCTCGCTTCACATCAGTCCGCGACCAGTTTTTTCAGTTCGTTCTTCAGACCGTCGATCGACTCCCGCTTGAAGCGGTACGACGATTCATTGGCAATGAGCCTCGCGCTGACCGGCACGATCTCCTCCAGTACGGCGAGATGGTTTTCCCGGAGCGTCGTTCCGGTCTCGACGATGTCCACGATGACGTCGGAGAGTCCGAGGATCGGCGCGAGTTCGATCGAGCCGTTCAAGTGGATCAGCTCGACTTCCCGCCCGATCGAATCGTAGTAATTCCGGGCAATGTTCGAGAATTTCGTCGCGACGCGGAGAGTCTTCCTGCCGTCGTCCCGGTACCCTTCCGGGCCGGCCACCGCCACGCGGCACGTTCCGGTTTTCAGGTCCAGAAGCTCATACACCGCCGGTTCGTATTCCAGAAGGATGTCCTTCCCGACAACGCCGACGTCCGCCGCGCCCCGCTCCACGTAGATCGCGACGTCCGAGGGTTTCACCCAGAAATAGCGGACGGAGGCTTCCGGATTCTCGAACACGAGTTTCCGGGTCGCTTCCTCGATCGCAGGACACGGGAACCCGGCCTTTTTAAACATTTCATATACTTTTTCGCCGAGCCGTCCTTTCGGCAGGGCCACGTTCAACCAGTCGCTCATCTTCATTTCCTTTCGCCGGAGGAGAGTTCCGAAAACGCTTTCTCCGCTTCGATTGCCACAGGATCCGCCTCCGGCTCTCCGATCCGCTCCAGCGTGTCCAGATACACCGCGAAACCGACGGCCTTCGACTTCCGTCCGAGTTTCTTCATGAGCCCGTCATACTGTCCGCCGGAGAGCACGCTTTCCGGCACGCCTTCGACGTATCCCTTGAACGTCACGCCGTTGTAGTACGAGGTATTGCCGATGACGGAGAAGTCGGCCTCGATGCTCGCCCGGTACGTTTCCGGCACGAGGGCCAGGATCCGTTTCAGCCGCGCAAGTTCCTTCGCGGCCGGCGTTCCTTCCGAGAGCGCTTCCAGTTCGTCCATGGCCTGAGTCAGCGTGCCGGGAAGCGAGATCATTGCCTTCAGCTTTTCCGTCGCCTCTTTCGGAAGACCCGCCTTTTCTCCGATCTCTTCGATGCCGTGGACGTTCTTCTCTCCGATGCATTTAAGCAGCGCCTTCCCGGTCTCCGGATCTTTGGTCGCGAACTGCACGAATCCCGACAGGACGTCGAGGTCGGACACGGAAAGCACGAACCGCCGCCCCTGGACCGCGACGCTTTTCACCGCAAGCGTCAGCACTTCGGCAATGCACTCCTCGTCCACCGCGCCGATGCACTCCAGCCCCGACTGCGGGATCTCGCGGAATTCTCCGCCGTTTTTCGACACGCGGTATACTTTCTCGTCATAGCAAAGCTTCAGGACGCCGTCTTCCGGGTCCCTGTGATTCTTGATGATCGACAAGGTAACGTCGGGTTTCAGCGCCTTCAGCTTGCCGGTGAGGTCCGTGAAGGTGATAAGGTTTTCCGACACCAGAAACTCCTTGTTTCTGGCATAAAGATCGTAATCTTCGAACTTGCTCATCCTGTAACGTTCGTATCCGAAGGAACGGTACAGGGAACGCAGCACGAAGGACAGTTTTTCCGTCACGTCCAGAATGGCCCAATCCGCTTTCACTTGGCTTCCTCCGTTTCCTGCAGGCGATCCAGCACGATCTTGTACCCGCCGCTTCCGTACTGGATGCAGCGGCTGACGCGGCTGATCGTCGCCGTACTGATCCCGACTTCTTTCGCAATGGTCTGGTAATTCACGCCGGCGTTCAGCATTTTCGCAGCTGAAAGCCGCTGCGACATATCAAGCACTTCCTTGATCGTGCAAACGTCTTCCAGGAATGCCGCGACCTCTTCTTCGGTCTGAAGCAATGCCAGCGCCTTATGCAATTCCTTTAACGATTCCGTTTCGTATTTCTGCATATTTTCCTCCCCGCCGGAGCGCAGATGAGCGCTCTGTCGTTTGTGCGCATTTTATCACTTTAGAGTGCTAAAGTCAAGAAGTTTTTTTCTTCCTCCCTTTAGGAATTATCCTTGACTTTTTCTGTCAAGAATAGTATGATTTGTATAACTAATCATACTTCCGGAGGTGTTGACATGGAATGCGACGGAAAATATGCGTGGACCGTTACGGTCGGCGAAAAGGGGCAGATCGTGATCCCGAAGCAGGCGCGGGACCTGTTCGGCATTCAGCCGGGTGACACGCTCGTACTGCTCGGAGATCTGGAAAAAGGCATTGCCATTCCGCCGAAGAGTGCCTTCGCGGATCTGATGGCCGGAATTTTCGGAGGAGAAACCAAATGACTGATTCGAAAGAAATGATCCTGGAAGTCCGGGATCTTTGCAAAGAATACCCTTCCTTCCGTTTGGAAAACGTCACCTTCTCCGTCCCGAAGGGCTCGATCACGGGCTTCATCGGACGGAACGGCGCCGGAAAAACGACGACGATCAAATCGGTCCTGAACCTCGTGCACAAGAAAAGCGGGGAGATCCGGTTTTTCGGTCTCGACCTCGACAGCCACGAGAAAGAGATCAAGGAACGGATCGGTTACGCCGGCGGCGCGATCGACTACTACAAAAAGAAAAGGATCCGGGACCTCATTGCCGTCACCAAACGGTTCTATGAACACTGGGACGACGAAGCGTGCCGGAAATTTATGAATGCGTTTGAACTCTCTGAAGAAAAAATGCCCTCGGAACTCTCCGAAGGCATGAAAGTAAAGCTGAATCTCGTTCTGGCGCTCTCCCACGGCGCGGAATTCCTCATTCTGGACGAGCCGACGAGCGGTCTCGATCCGATCTCCCGGGAAGAACTGCTGGACGTCTTCGAGGCGCTCCGGAAGACCGGCGTCTCGATCCTCTTCTCCACGCACATCACGTCGGACCTTGACAAATGCGCGGACCGGATCGTCTACATCAAGGAAGGCAGGATCCTCGCCTCAGACGCGATGGACCGCTACCTTTCGGACTGCAAAGCGGCCGGGTACGGCGAAACCCTGGAGGAGGTCATGCTCCATTTCGAAAAGAAGGAATTCTCCTTCGGCGCTCCGGAATCCACGGAGCAGCCGTTATGACGAAAGGCAGGTAAATCATGAGTAACTTGCTGCACAAAGAATTGAAACTCGCAGTCTCTCCGCTGTCGTGGTTTTTCCTGGCCGCTGCGGTGATGACGCTGATCCCGGGATACCCGATCTTACTCGGTTCCTTTTTCGTCTGCCTCGGCCTTTTCCAGACGTTCCAGACGTTCCGGGAAGCCAATGACATCCTGTATACGACCCTGCTTCCAATCAGAAAGAGAGACGCCGTCCGGGCGAAATTCCTGACCGTGCTCTTTTTTGAAGGACTTTCGTTCCTTTTCATGAGCGTATTCACGGTACTCAGGATGACCGTCCTGTCTTCGGCGTCCCCCTATGTCACGAACTTCCTGATGAATCCGAATCCGGTCTATCTGGCGTTCGTGCTGCTGGTTTTCCTTTCGTTCAACGTCGTCTTCGTCGGCGGCTTCTTTAAAACCGCTTACAAGATCGGAAAACCGTTCATTCTGTTCATCATCATTGCCATGCTGCTCGTCGCGGTTTCCGAAAGCCTGCATCACATTCCGGGACTGGAGTTTCTGCACACGCCCTCCGGCGAGAAACTCGGACTGCAGTTTGCCGTTCTCGGCGCAGCCGCGGTCCTGTTCATCGGAGGAACGTTCCTTTCGGAAAAGGCCTCGGAAAAGCGGTTCGAATCGATCGATCTTTAATCATCGACCCGGTTCCAATGCCATTGTCGGCAGATTCGGAATGGGATCTTATTTTGCTATTACACAGTATACGCGGCTTTCGTCAACCCACGTATTGCAAACGCCCGCTCCGTTTGATATAGTGTTACTGCGGCCGGAACGGCCGGAACGTTTCTTTCAGCGGAGTCATTATGGGCAAAAAATCCGTAAAACCGAACAAAAACATCTACCAGCTCTCGCGGGAGGCCGCAGGTCTTTCCAGAGAGGCGGCCGGCGAACTTCTGCCGTTCATGTCCCCGGACCGGGTCGAGCGGATCGAAAACGAGAAGTCATTGCCGGATCCGGAGGAAGTGCTGTCCATGGCGGAATGCTACCGGGACGCAGGGCTCGTCAACCGCTACTGCACGGAAGAATGTCCGATCGGGAAAAAGTACGTGCCGAAGGCGGACGAAAAGGAACTGCCGCTCATTGCCCTCGAGGTCGTCAATGCGGTGAACCGGCTCGAAAAGGAGAAGAACCGCCTGATCGAGATCGCGCTCGACAACCGCGTGAACGAAGACGAACAGCAGGATTTCGAACGGATCCTCGACGAACTGAACCAAATCTCAGAATCCGTACAGACCTTGAAACTCTGGATGGAACAAAAGAAACTGGAAGGGAAATAGACGTGTTGTTCGCGAGTGCTCCAGTATGTATGTCCTTTCGGGGACCGCTCGCGCTTAGATTCTCGCGTAGCGGATTCTAAGTTCAACTTCGCACGATGTGCTCGTTTCACTAAGAACCGACGCTGCGTAAGTCCCCTGCAGGACATCATACCTGTTCGCACACGCAGAACAACACGGTATACTTTCGTTTCGATATCAGGAGAACAATATGCTTCTGTATTTAATCAGACACGGAGATCCGAATTATCAATTAGACTGTTTGACTGATAGAGGGAAATTGCAGGCGGAGGCCGTCGCGAAACGGATGCAGGCGTCGAAGATCGACGTCGTGTATTCTTCGCCGATGGGACGGGCCAAGGAAACGGCAGCGCCGACCTGTGAATTATTAAATTTGCCGTGCCATATCGAGGAGTGGACACACGAGGTTCTTTCGGAGCGTCTGACGACCTATCCGGACGGCGTCAGGCGGTCCGTGACTCTGATCCAGAACACGCTGCTTCGCGAGAACGGGGAGATCGATCTTCCGTATGAGCGCACGTTTGAATCGAAGGCGCTCCGGGAAACGGAAATGGAATCGGCGTTCTCGTACATCCGGGACAACGGACGCGAGTTTTTGCGGAAGCTCGGCTATGAGGAAGAGAACGGCGTGTACCGGATCCTCAGAAAGAATGAAGACCGCGTCGCGCTGTTCACGCACGCAGTCTTCACCCGGACCTGGCTCTCCCACCTTCTGCACATCCCGCTTCACTTATTCTGGGGATCGTTCTCTCCGACGCACACCGGCGTGACCGTTCTGGACTTCAATAACAACGAGAACGGCATCACCGCGCCGAAGCTTCTTTGTTTTTCCGACATGTCGCACCTCTTCGCGGCAGGGCTGGACATGACACACGATAACCGCGTTGAAGATCTATGATCACTTTTCACAAAAAAGACTGCCGCACCCGGCAAAGGTACGGCAGTCTTTTTTGATTTATTTTTCTTACTTCTCTACCGGACCGTCTACGGTCTGTTCGGTCGGATATTCCGACTTCCCGGTGAATTTCCGCTTGATGATCTTGCCCATGCGCTTTAATGCGTAGGGTTTCACGCAGTCGAGCATTTCTTCGGCTTTGTGCATCTCCGCCGCTTCAGGAATGTCGCGGGTCAGATGGATCGCGTCGAACTCGCAGCGCGTCGTGCAGAGACCGCATCCGATGCACTGGTTGAGGTCGACGACCGTCGCGCCGCACTTTAAGCAGCGGTTCGCTTCGATCTTGACCTGCTCTTCCGTGAGCGGCAGGCGAAGATCGTCGAAGGTCTCGCGCGCATTGCCGGGCTTCATGCCGGGACGCTGCCGTTCGGCGTTGTCGAACGAATCGACCTTGACGTCGTCGCGATCGAGTTCAATGAAGTTGCGGAGGTCGCGGCCGATCGTCATCGACTGGCCGGGATGCACGAAACGGTTGATCGAGACCATGCCGAGTTTTCCTTCCGCGATCGCGTCGATCGCGAACCGCGCGCCGTGGTAAATGTCGCCGCCGACGAAGACGTCGGGCTCCGCCGTCTGGTAGGTCACCGGATCCGCAATGATCGTTCCGTTCTTCCGGACTTCGACCTTCGTATCCTTCAAAAGATCGCCGAGGACCGCGCTCTGGCCGATCGCCATCAGAACGTTTTCGCAAGGCACAATGATCGTCTCGTTCTCATCGTACTTCGGATTGAACTTTCCGTCCGCATCCTTCACGCTCACGCACTTCTTGAAGACGACGCCGGTCACCTTTCCGTTTTCGGAAAGCACTTCCTTCGGGCCCCAGCCGTTTAAGACTTCGATGCCTTCCGCGATGCACTCTTCGACTTCATCTTTCGCCGCCGGCATTTCCTCGCGGCTTTCGAGACAGAGCATCGTGACCTTTCCGGTCGTCGCCCGAAGCGCCGTTCTCGCAACGTCCGCGGCCACATTGCCGCCGCCGACCACGACGACGTCGCCGTTCAAGCGGATCGACTCGTCCTGATTGATGCGACGTAAGAAACTGACGCCGGACTCGACACCTTCGCTCTCCTCGCCCGGAACGCCCGCCATGCGGCCGCCCTGCAATCCGATCGCGATATAGAACGCTTTGTAACCCTGCTTCCGGAGTTCGTCGAGCGTCACGTCCTTTCCGACTTCCACACCGCACCGGATCTCAGCGCCCATCGATTCGATGATGCCGATCTCCTTCCGGATGACTTCCTTGTCGAGGCGGAACGACGGGATGCCGTTCATCAGCATGCCGCCCGGTACCTTTTCCTTCTCGAAAACAGTGACCGGATAGCCCTCGGTCCGAAGGTAATACGCGGCGGAAAGGCCCGCGGGACCCGCGCCGATGACCGCGATCTTCTTGTCCGTCCACTCCTTGCCGGCCCAGTTTTCCGTCGGCACCGTATAGGATTCCGGATTCTCCAGTTCCCATTTCGCCAGGAATTTCTTGATCTCGTCGATGGCCACCGGCTTGTCGATCGTGCCTCTCGTGCATCGATCTTCACAACGCTTGTTGCAGACCGCACCGCAAACCGCCGGGAACGGATTGTCCTGACGGATGAGCTTTACGGCTTCGGCGTAACGGCCCTCGGCCGCCATCCGGATATAGCCCTGAACGGCAATGTGCGCCGGGCAGGCCGTCTTACAGGGCGAGGTGCCGGTGTCGTAGCAGTTCAGTTTGTTCGTGTCGCGGTAATTCGGATCCCAGCGATCCTCGCCCCACTTGTGGTCGTCCGGCAGATCGCGCATCGGGTAAACGACCTTCGAGCCATCCGCCTTGCAGAGCTTCTGACCGAGTCTTGCGGCACCCGCCGGGCAGACTTCCACGCACTTGCCGCAGGCGACGCACTTCGAAGCGTCCACGTGGGCGCGATACGCGGACCGGGACATGTTCGGGGTATTGAATAGCTGCGAAGTCCGAAGACCGTAACAGCTTCCCGGCGAGCAGTTGCAGATGCCGACGATCCGCTCCGGACCGTCCAGGTTCGTGATCTGATGCACGTAGCCCTTTTCCTCACTCCGTTTCAGAAGTTCGAGCACTTCTTCCTTCGTCACGTACTTGGCATCCTTGCCGCTTTCCACCAGGAATTCGGCAATGTCCCCGACGCCGATGCACATATGGCCTTCAATGTCTCCGACGCCCTCGCCGCGGATCCGCTGTGCCTTCCGGCACGCGCAGACCATCGTGCAGAACTTGTCGTTCTTGTCCAGCCAATGTGAAAGATGCTCGACGGACACCGACTGCGCTTCCGCAGGGATCGCCTTTTCGACCGGAATGACGTGCATGCCGATGCCGGCGCCTCCCGGAGGCACCATTTTCGCAGCGAATTCAAGCGGCTCCTGAGGTGCCAGATTGAACATCGTCGCGACCGACGGGTCCTCGTCCGGAAGCGTCGGATGCTCGACCATGTACTCGCCGGAACCGACGACCCACTTCGGCACCCAATACTGGATGTGATTGTCCGGATTGTCACGGTTCTGCTCGAGGATGCCGATCCAGAGCAAATGATCGATGACCTTCTGCGTCTCTTCGATCGGCATGCCGTTCATTTCCGCGAGTTCGTTCGTCGTATAACCGACTCTCCGCTTCTTGAACGAAAGCATGAACTTCACTTCATCCTTCGTGAGCAGGCGGTCCAGGATCCAGAAATCCATATCGTTCTCATCAAAACCCGTCAGTTTCCGCGGAATATTGTCCGTGATCATTTTAGCGAGTTTTTTGACGAGTTTCGCCTTCTCCGGATCGCTGCAATGATGCTCTTTCCCGGGTTGGGAATAGTCATTCGCATTGACATGAATTTTGGGGTTAACGTATCTTGCCATTTCTTTTCCTCTCAATATCTAATTATCTCTCTTCCAAGGGAATCGTCACTTCTCCGTCCGGACCACATAAAACCACTTCAATGTCTTTGGGCAAATCCTGTCGACGTATCGTAATTGCAATCGGCCCTTCATTACAATAGAACGGAAAACCAGCCAAAGAATAATAAACTGTCACAAACAGTTTGTTCTCTTTTAATTCCACCGTGTGACGAACGTAACCTGTCGCAGAATTCCCTGAATTGATACGCCCATAAAGCTCCACAGTTGTTTGATCGATTCTTTTTGCCTCCATTTTTGAAAACACTCGAACCGGATACTGACTCCCATGCCATAAAACCAGCAAAATAATCAAAAAGGCCAGAATTATCACGACAATGATGACAATCAGCCATTTTAGAATCGATCTCATAGGCATTTTACTTTGATACTATAATCAGTAGTGGTAATAGACGCTGGGAATCGGCGTGCTATCTTCATTTTGCCACCTATCGTCTTGCGTCAGTGAAAATATTTTATCCCCATCCATCCCACATAAAACTACATTCAAGTCCTGTGGAAAGTTTTCTCCTCGGATGATTATCGTAACCGGTCCGTTCACGGGTCTGATCGGAAATACTCCAAAGGACTGGTATGGGGTCACATACAACTGCTGTCCCTTTATTTCTGCTGTATGCCGGACGTAGCCCAACATAGCGTTTGAGGAGAAGAGAAGCCCTTGTATTTCTATAACGTTCCGGCTTGATCTTGTCGCCTCTAAACGAGAAAACGCATGAACGGAATACTTCTGCCCCCTCCATGCAAGCCAAAGTGCAATCCCCCACAGAAGAAGGAGGATGACAAAAGCAATTGTACACCCTTTGACGAATTTTTTCATAATGGGCATTACCATTTGGGCAGGGTGGTTTACGCCCCCCTGCCCTGAACCATTACATAATGTTGACTTTGATGGTGAGGTCGCTCGTCGGATAGGTCACACAGGCGTGGAACCAGCCGAATTCCTTGTCCATCATACGGCGGCCGTCACCGAATGCGGGAACAAAAACGTTTCCTGATAACAGCTTAGATCTACAATATCCACATTCTCCGCAGCGGCAATGGGTATCGACCGGGATACCGGCACGCTCAAGCGCTACTGCGATCGGTTCATTGCCGGACGCGTCGATGACCGTCTCGTCGATGCCGCGGACGACCGTGATCTTGAAGGTCTTCGCTTCATTGCCGGCGGGCCAATTCGGAATCCTCGTGGAATCGACCGGCTGATTCAGGACGTCGTGACGGAAACGACGGCAGGTGATGCCCATTTCCTTCATGAAGCCGTCCACCATCGTGAACATGGCAAGCGGTCCGCAGAACATATAGGTCGGATCTTCGCCTGCATATTTTTCGATGAGCTCACGGGTCAGGAAGCCTTTTTCACCTTCCCACTCGTTGTCACCGGACAGGACGTTCACGATCTTCACGTTCGGGCAGTCCTTTTCAATCGCCGCAAGTTCCGCGCCGAGAATGATGTCGTTATGATGCACGGAACCGTAGAGGATCGTAAGATGCACGTCGGAGAGTTTTCCGTACGCGATCTCCCGGGCCAAGGAATGGAACGGCGTGATGCCGGATCCGCCCGCCATCGCAACGACGTTTTTCGAATCCCTGAGCGGCTCGTAGTAGAAGGTGCCGAACGGCATGTTGCCGGTGAGATGCGTGCCTTCCTTGACGTTCTCAAAGAACCAGTCGGGCACAAGATACGGACGGTTCCGGCGGATCGTTACTTCAAAGTAGCCGTCTTCACCGAGCGCATCACAGGGTGCCGAAGAAATCGTATAAGGACGCGTCAGGTTGCTGTCACCGATCTGAAGGCGGAAATTCACGTACTGTCCTGCCTGGAAGACCGGAATGTGGCCGTCCGCAGACTTCATACGGAACACTTTCGCCGTCGGAGAGGTATCGCGGACCGATTCCACGATGAATTCCATCTTTGCGGGATGCAGTTTATCCGCCAATTCGCGGATGGGGTCTTTCGGGTCCGGGACGTTCGAAGCATTGGCAAACGAGTTCTTCCGGGCTGCGGTCACACGGCTCGCGCCGCCGACGTCTTTCAAAAAGCCTTTGACTTTAATGCTCATTGCAACACCCCTTTCGCTTTCAGATCATCCAGGATGCCCTTGGCCGCGGCCCGTCCGTTCGTGATCTGCGGTCCCATGCCGTCACCGCTCATGCCGTGCGCGCCGGCGAATTCCAGACCTTGAATGAAATGGTCCTCGTGCTTCATGCCGAGTCTCGCCACCACGTGGTCGGAAACGGAATGACTGTAGCCGTAGATGCTGCCCTTCCATGCGCCGACGTAATGCGCGATCGTCATCGGCGTCTCAACTTCGATCTCCGTGATCTTGTCGCGGAAATCCTTCACGCCGGTGTGACGCAAATAAGTCTCGATCATGTCATTGGCAAGCCGCCGCTTGAAATCGTAATAGTCTTCTTCCTTCACGTTCGCGAAGGGGTCATTCAGCGGCAATGCCGTGATGGACAGCTGCGTGTAGCCCTTCGGGGTGCAGTCCGGATTTGCAATGTTCAGGCAGATCGTCGTGATGTAATTGAACGGCTTCTCGAGCTGCTGGTAGTTCTTCCAGATCTCGTTCGTATCCATCGTATCCCCGGAAAACGTCGAATAGTTCGTGATGCCGAGTTCTTCCGGCGTGCCTTCGAGGATCATGATGATGGAGACCGGACAGACGGACAGTGCCCGCCCGTTCACCATCTTCACGGCACCTTCCGGCACTTCGGAAAGCGGCTCGATCATCTGGGAATAGACCTTGTTCGGATAAGCCGCCGAAACGACGTAATCCGCGCCGATCTCGTAACCCGTCGCCGTGCGGACGCCGGTCACTTTCCCGTCCTTCACGAGGATCTTTTCGACTTCCTGCTTGAACTCGAACTGTGCGCCGTTTTCCTCGACCTTGTTCTCCATCTTGATGCTCATCTCGTGGCTGTAGCCGCGGCAGACGTAGCTTCCCGTGAAGTAGTCGGCCATCAGGAAGGCGTAGATCGTGAACGGCAGATCGTCCATGCGGTTGCCGACGTAGATCCAGTACGGCGTCAGGATCTCGACCGCCTTTTTCGGCAGATCGAACGTATTGATGACTTCCGTCGCGGAATAGCCGACGGTCTTCACGAAGTCCGGATGCTTTAAGAGCATCTGCACCTTGCTCATCGGCGTCACGGACAGCACGTTCATGCTGTCGTAGACCCTGCGGCAAAGTTTCAGAAGTTCGAACACCTTTTCAAAGGTGCCGGGCACCGCCGCGTCGACTTCCTTCGCGGCGCGCTCGTACCCGTCGTGCATCGTCACGTCGATCCCGGAATTCGGCAATACTGCGCGGTAGCACTCCGGCACCGGCAGCCAGTCAATGTCCACGCCCATCTCGTTGAAGAACGCTCCGACCTTGAGCGGCTGTTCCTTCGTGCCGATCGACATCATCTCGTGAAGCGTCGCCTCGATCTCGAACCCGTTTCGGACGAAGTCCGTCGCAAGACCGCCGGGCATGTTGTGCTTCTCGAGGATCAGGATGTCTTTCACACCCTTGGCCTGCAGCTGCAGGGCACACGCCATGCCCGCGAGACCGCCGCCGATGATCACGACCTCATAATGGTCCTTAAAAGGTTTCATAAAAAATCCTTTCTCTGTTTTCGTCCGATCATCAGAAGAATCTGTCGACCAGTTCGCGGCTGTATTCAGCGGTTTCGTCCATGTCGCCGAAACTCATGATCTCGCCCGCGTAGAAGGTGTCGTACTTGTCCTGCATCGCTTCGACCTTCTCGTACCAGCCATCGGCATAGTCCTTCGAGAAGACGTGCGGGAAGTAGTAGACAGACCATTCGTTGACGACGTTGGAAGCCGGGTTCTTCATGGTCTTCAGATCGTCGAGAACCATCTTCTTGCACTCGTCGTACGGAATCTCCGCCGTGTCTTTATGCTTACGAAGCGCATAGGTCGTGATGACCTGATCCTTCGTATCCTTCCAACGGCGATAGTACACCATCAGATGTCCGAGGCGCTCTTTCGTCATGTTGTCGAAGACGTAATAGCTGATCTCCGGATGGTCTTCCGGCTTCGTCTCGACGGCGAGCACGTCGTAGCGCTCGTAATCGATCTTGCTGAACAGTTCCTTCTCGTCCTCGCGGGCATCGAAGTAATCGACCATGCCGACCTGGCCGTCCGCGCGCTTGTTCGGGATGTAGAGAGGAGCGGTGACAATGATCTTGTCATATTCTTCAACCTGTCCGTTCACGGTGACGAAGACCTTGCCGTCTTTCCGCTCGACCTTTTCGATCTTGGAATTCAGGCGCGCCGGATGCTTCAGATGATCGTTCAGCTGTTCCCAGATGTACTGAGTGCCGTTCTTCCAGGTCCAGAGATTGACCTTCACGAAGTTCATCGTGGTCTGGAAGTCCAGATACTTCAGAACGTACGCGGCCGGAATCTCATCGAAATAGCCGTAACCGAAGGAGGTGTAGGGCCCGATCCAGACGTCCTGCGTAAGCTCGACGCCGTTTAATTTGCAGAACTCGCTGAACGGAAGGCAAAGATCCTTTAAGTTCGGGTTCTCGCCCTTGACCGGCTCTCTCTTCGCGTTCTGCTGGCTGTAGCCGTCGTAACGGCCTTCCGCGACGCCGCGGTGACCGTTGACGTCGTAGCCCTTGTACTTCGTCTCAAGCAGTTCGCCGAGTTTCTTGATCTGCTTCTTCATGCGCAGAAGACGCGGGATCTTCAGGATGTTCTTCTTCGGCTCGAACGGCTCAATGACGTCGCCCTTCGCATTCTTGTAGTTCCGGTTCAGCTTCGGTCCATCGTGCGTGATGCCGCAGAACTCTTCCACGTCGTGCACCGCATAGTACGAAGGCACGCCCATAATGGCGCCCATCTCATACCGGCGTCCGTTGTAAGTCGGGCTCCAGCACTTGCCGCCCACGCGGTCAAGGCGCTCTAAAATCGTGTAATTCTCGTAGCCCTTCTGCTCGAGATACATACCGGCCGAAAGCCCTGCCGGGCCGCCGCCGACGATACAAATGCGGATATTCTTATCCATGTTCTTTCCTCCTAAAGTGGATATTTGATACATATAGTAAGATTATACAATGAAACGCCGAAAATTGCACCTGTTTTTTTTCGGTTTTGACGAAAATCTCCGCCGCTTCTTCCTCCGAAATCCCGCTTTATTTTCCCGTCTTCCTGTGTTATAATCAAATCGTTCCATCAGCGCGTTCCGGACGGGAGGACTCCATGTGCTTTGAATCTTTCTTGGAAATGCTGTCATATCATACCGAAGTTTCGCCGGATCACCCGGCGCTCGTTTTCGATTCCAACGGCTCTAAGGCCGAATTATCGTTCAAAGAACTGCTTGATTCAGTGAAGAAACGTACCGAGGACTTCCGCGGAAGCCGCGCGGTCGCGTTTCTCATCGGCGAAAGCACGAAGGATACGGTCATTGACCTGTTTGCGGCGGTCAATGCCGGGGCCAGAGTCGTATTGCTCGACGAAAACATTCCGGAAGAAGTGCTCGGGCGGCTGATCCGGCTTTCGGAAGCCGACGAAGTCATCGGCGATCCGGAACTCACAGAGCTCGTCAGACCTTCGCTCGTGAAGCCGAGGGCGAACGGGCAGGGCGAAATGCTGTTCTTCACTTCCGGCACCACGAACCGTTCGAAGGCGGTCGTGCTGACGGAAAAGTCCCTGCTTCGAAGCGCCTGGAACGGCGGATCGCTTCTGCCGCTCTCCCCGGAAGACACGCTACTTCTCATGCTGCCGTTGAATCACGTCTTCGGTTTCGTCTGCGGACTGCTCTGGGGCATGACGGCCGGCGCAGCCGTTGCCGTCGGACGCGGCCCCCGGCATTACGGGGACGACTGCCTGTTCTTCCGCCCCACCGCACTTTCCCTCGTGCCGCTGCTTCTCGGCTTTTGCTTAAAGCATCAGGTATTCAATCCGGAACTCTCTCTGCTCCTCGTCGGTGCGGGAGATTGCCCGAAGGAACTCATCGCAGCCGCGAAGGCGACCGGCAGAAAACTCTCCTTCGGTTACGGCCTGACGGAAACCTCTTCGGGCGTGGCATTGTCCTTAGGAGACGATCCGTTCGCCATGACGATCTGCCCCGATTTCGACGTTACCATCGCAGAAGACGGTGAGATCCTGTTACAGTGTCCGAACACCGTGATGCAGGGCTATTTCAAGCGGCCGGAAGACACCGCGAACGCACTCCGGGACGGCGTGCTTTATACGGGCGACCTCGGAAGGATCGATGAAAACGGTCTTCTGCACGTCACCGGGCGGAAGAAGGAAATGATCGTATTGCCGGACGGAACGAAGATCTTCCTGCCGGAATACGAAGCGGCGCTCATCCGCGCGACCGGCGAACCGGACCTCGCGCTCATCTATGAGGACGGCCGGCTCTGCCTCGTCATTTCCGAAAAAGCCGGCAATGAAAAAGAGGTCCTGGAAAAGATCCGCCGCGTGACCGAGCAGTACCCGCGCGGACAGCAGATCCGGAAAATCGTGACCGTGTCGAAGCCGCTGCCGAGGACTGCCACGGGCAAACTGAAACGGTATGAGATCGCCGCCATCTGCACGGCGGAACAAGCATAAAAACAGTGGGAGAAAACCAATGACCAGAGAAGAACTTGCGAACGAAATCAGGGAAGTCATCTACGAGTGCGCCCCGGAGCTGGACGGCATGGAACTGAACGAAGACACCGTCATCAATACCGACGCGGCCATTGATTCCATGGGCTTCACGCTCGTGATCTGCCGGCTGGAAGCGAAGTATGACGTCCGGATCCCG
Organism: Lachnospiraceae bacterium; assembly: GCA_016281555.1. GTDB lineage: Bacteria > Bacillota > Clostridia > Lachnospirales > Lachnospiraceae > UBA1267. The sequence continues at coordinate 28,027 of JAEEIV010000054.1, forward strand.
AACCGCCAGTGGCAGAAGCTTCAGACGTTCGGCGACGTCGTGACTGCGATCGAAACGAGGATCCAATGAACCTGAAATCCGAAACATTCAAACTCCGGACCGCGCATTGCGACGTTTTCCGGAAACTCCGGCTGTCGGAACTGTTCACCCGGTTTCAGGAGATCGCGATCGCCGATACCGAGGAACACGACATGGGGCGGGACAAAACGCTGGACCGCGGTCTTTTGTGGGTCGTGACGGGATACCGCGTGGAGATCGGCCGGCTTCCCGAGTACGACGAGACCGTCACGCTGGAAACCTGGGCCGGGAAGACCATGCACGTCTTCTTTCCCCGTTATTTCCGGATGAAGGACGCCGCAGGGAACGTGATCCTGCAGGCCTCTTCGTTCTGGGTACTCATCGACGCATCGGTTCGGAAGGTGATCTTTCCGGAAGAAGCCGGCGTTTTTATGGAGGAAGTGAAGGTGGAGGATCCGCCGGCGTTCCCGAGACCGCCGAGGATCGGCGAAACTCCGGAGGAGGTCCCTTTCACGGTCACCTATTCCACCCTCGACCTGAACGGACACATGAACAATACGCGCTATTTCGACGCGGTCCAGGACGCGATCTATCCCTTGAAAAAAGCGGCGCCGCCACGTCTTATTCAGGTAGAATTCAAGAACGAGGCGCGCCCGGGCGAGACCTTCATGATCCGCTACGGCGAAAACGGGGATACCGTTTCCGTCACCGGCGAAGCGGACCGGACGATCTTCCGGATGAGCCTCACATATTAAAAAACGGAGCGTCTCCTTGAAACCTTATTACAGCAAAAAAAAGCAGTTTATCATTTCCTGCCTGCTCATCATTGCCGGGAATCTTCTGCTCGCCTTTCTCGTCGCGGCGTTCATCATTCCGCACGACATCGTCATGGGCGGCACGACCGGCATCGGCATTGCCCTGCACCGCGTCCTTCCGTGGCTTGACGTCTCGATCTTCGTGCTTGCGCTGAACGTCATTCTCCTGATCATCGGGCTCTTCATTCTCGGGAAGCACTTTTTCTTCACGACCGTGGCGAGTTCGATCCTTTATCCGGTCTTTCTCGGCTTCTTTCAGCGGATTCCCGGCATTGACAGTTTAACGGACAATGCTCTCCTCGCCTCCATCTTCGCCGGCGCACTGATGGGCATTGCGCTCGGCATGGTCATGCGGGCGGGATCGTCCACCGGCGGAATGGACGTCGTGGACCTCATCCTGCACAAATGGACGCATCTGCCCATCGCTCTTTTCGTTTATCTCGGAGACGCCGTGGTGATCGGGTTTCAGGCGTTTTCGCTTCCCTCGGAGAAGACGCTCCTCGGCATTCTGGTCCTCGTGCTCGAAACGATTCTGCTTGACCGGGCAATGATCCTCGGAAAGGCCCGCATCCAGCTCATGGTCATTTCCGACCGCTGCGACGAGATCCGGGAGGCGATCTTAAACCGCCTCAGCGCCGGCGCGACGCAGTTTTTCATTGAAACGGGAAGACTGAAAAAGCAGGAAAAAGCCGTGGTCAGCGTCATTTCCGAACGGAAAGTGTACGAAGCCACGGAGATCATACACGGCATTGATCCCGCCGCCTTCATCACGATCTCGAAGATCAATGAAGTGCGCGGGCGCGGATTCACGCTGGAACGGACGGTTCTGGAAGAAGTCGATGCGCCGGATTCAGAGGGTGAGCCGGTTGTCCCGGCCGATGGCGAGCGTCAGCAGATAGATGCGGGAAATCCCGGAAGCAAGTAAGACGCGCGTACAGGCATTGGCCGTACTGCCGGTCGTGTAAATGTCGTCCACCAGGATGACGGACTCATAGGTTTTGTGAGAAGAAGGAACGAAGAAGGCGGTTGCCAGATTGTTCCTTCTTTCCTGTTCGGTCAGGTTTTTCTGGGCCTCGGTCTTTTCGCTCCGGAAAAGATATCCCGGATCCACCGGAAGGGAAAGCGCTTTTCCGAGCCGGGAGGCGATCTCCTCCGCCTGATTGTAGCCGCGGCTTTTCAGTTTCGAAGGATGCACCGGGACCGGGATCAGGGCTTCGGCGCCCCAGAGCGCGACCTCGTCCCGGATGCGGTCTCCGAAATCTAGGCAGGGATAGTCGAGGATCTGCGGGTTTTCGTGGTACTTGACCTCCGAGAGCATCCGCCGGACGTATTTGGACGTGTACTCCGCATACGAAAGCCCTTTCACAAAAAGCGGCATCCGTTTTTCGCAATTTCCGCAATACTCAAACGACTCCTCCATGAGCGGTTTTCCGCATTTCATACAGGTCGGGGACGTCACGCGTCGGATCTTCTCTTTGCAGGGAGGACAGATGAGCGTCTTTCCCGGCGGCAACGCTTCTAAACAGACCGGGCAGCGCTTCGGATAGATGAGGTCAATGAAGCTCATGCGCGTTTATGATCATTTCCTTCAGTCCGGACAGCCGTTTCGAACGGTCATGGTTGTCGATCATCCGGCAGAACGTCTCGTACCGGCCGACGATCACGACGGCCAGCCGGGCGCGCGTCACGGCCGTATAGAGCAGGTTCCGGTTCATCAGCATGTCCGGTCCGGAATGTAACGGCAGAATGACCGCAGGATACTCCGAGCCCTGGGATTTGTGGATCGTCACCGCATAGGCAAGTTCCAGTTCGTCGCAGTCGGAATAGGGGTAACTGACCGTTTTTCCTTCTTCGAATTCCACGGTCAGCGTTTCGGAGAAGTAATTGATCCCCCGGATGAATCCGATGTCGCCGTTGAACACGCCGCTGCCGTTTTCCCCGGACTTCGTCGTCCAGGTGAGATCGTAATTATTCCGGATCTGCATGACCTTGTCGCCTTCCCGGAACGTCCTCTCCCCGAACTCCTTTTCCCTCTTATCCGCGGCCGGCGGATTGAAGGTCTCCTGCAAGACGCGGTTTAAGTTTTCCACGCCGAGCGGTCCTTTCTTCATCGGGCAGAGCACCTGCAGTTCTTCGGTTTTCGCATGCACGTGCTTCGGCAGTTTGTCGCGAAGCAGGGTCACCGTCGCGCCGACGATCTTGCCCGGAATGTCCCGTTCGACGAAGATGAAGTCGTCGGACTGCTCCAGTTTCACGTGCTCTCCCGCGTTGATCTTGTGGGCATTGACGATGATCCGGCTGTTTTCCGACTGCCGGAAGATCTTGTTCAGCCGCACGACCGGAAAGCAGTCCGAGTCAATGAGGTCGCGAAGGACGTTCCCCGGGCCGACCGACGGCAGCTGGTCCGCGTCGCCGACCAGAACGAGCCGCATGCCCGGCGTCAGGGCGCGGAGCAATGCGTTCATGAGAAACAGGTCCACCATGGACATCTCGTCGACGATGATGACGTCCGCATCGAGCGGGTTGCTCTCGTCACGCCGGAACGAGACGCGTTCCCCGTCTTCCGGGTTTCCCTCCGCTTCCAGCATGCGGTGCACGGTCATTGCCTCGTATCCCGTTGCCTCGGTCATCCGCTTCGCCGCACGCCCCGTCGGCGCCGCGAGCAGAAGATCCAGTCCCGAGTCAATGAAAAAGCGGATGAGCGTCCGGATCGTCGTGGTTTTTCCCGTACCGGGTCCGCCCGTGATCACCGTGACGCCGTTCGCGGCCGCGGTGAACACCGCTTCTTTCTGGAGATCGTCGAGAACGAACCGGTCTTTTTTCTCGATTTCGGAGAGCTGCCGGTACACGTCGTTCCGGTGTACGGTCTCGTCCGAAAGATTCATGTTTTTCAAGCGGAGCGCCGTATTCTGCTCGGTCACGAAGATCGAGGCAATGTACACGCGCTCTTCCAACCCGCTCCGGACGATCCGCACTTTCCGCTCGACCGCAAGGTCCTGCAAAAGATGATCGAAATCGGCGACCTGCACCGAAAGCAGGCCTTCCACGTTCGAGATCAGCACGTCCTTTAAAAGATAGGTGTTTCCGTTGTTCACCGTGTCCTGCAGAAGGAACAGCGCCGCCGCGCGGATCCGGTATTCCGAATCGGGCGAAACGTTCATTTTGAGCGCGATCTCGTCCGCGGTCCTGAAACCGATGCCCCGCACTTCTTCCGCGAGCCTGTATGGATTCTCCCGGAGAACAGCATACGTCTCCGTACCGAAGCGCTTGTAGATCTTTGCCGCCAGCGTCACGGTGATGCCGTACTGCTGCAGGAAAAGCATCGTATCTCTCGCTTCCCGCTTTTCGACGATCTGCGCGGCAATGTCCATCGCGGCCCGCTCGCTGATCCCCTTCACTTCCGAAAGGCGCTCCGGTTCTTCCTCGATGATGCGGAACGTGTCCTCGCCGAATTTCTCGACGATCCGGTGTGCTAACTTTTCCCCGATGCCGCGGATCGCGCCGGAGCCGAGATAGCGTTCGGTCGCGGCCTCGTCTTCCGGCGGAACGAACTCGTATTTTTCCACTTTGAACTGCGGTCCGTACGTCGGATGGATGACGGACTCGCCTTCGGCACGGATCGTTTCTCCGGCCGCGATTGAAAGAAATCTGCCGACTAAGCAGAACTCGTCCTCTCCGGACCGGACGACCAGTACCGTATAGCCCGTCTCTTCATTTCTGTAGGTGATCCGCTCGACGTATCCCGTAACAGTTTCCATAAACCACTCCAAAAACAGGAACAATGATCCTGAAACGCCGCAGGCGAATGTGTCCGCCACATCCGCCTGCGAAATGACAGCAACGATCCGCCGTCTTAGTTATTGTAGTCGTAATTGTGAATGAACTCGATGTATTTGCCCGTGCCGATCGCGACGCAGTTCATCGGATCCTCGGCGATCATCGTGGAGATCGACGTCCGCTCCTCGATGAGCTTGTCCATGCCGTTTAACAGCGCTCCGCCGCCGGTCAGAACGATGCCGCGGTCCGCAATGTCGGCGGCCAGTTCCGGGGGCGTCTTTTCCAGAACGGAATGCACCATGTCGACGATCTTGTTCGCCGATTCCTGCAGGGCTTCGAGCGTCTCGTCGGACGTTAAGGTCACGGTCTTCGGAAGACCGGTGACGAGGTTCCGTCCGCAGACCTCCAGCGTCAGTTCCTCATCCCGCTTGTACCAGGTGCCGATCTTGACCTTGATCTCTTCCGCCGTCGGCTCGCCGATCATCAGGTTGTGCTTTCTTCTCATGTATCTCACGATCGCGTCGTCGAAATCGTCTCCGGCCACCTTCAACGAATCCGAAACCACGGTGCCGCCGAGCGAGATCACGGCGATGTCCGTCGTGCCGCCGCCGATGTCGACGATCATGTTTCCGCAGGGCTTCGCAATGTCAATGCCCGCGCCGATGGCCGCCGCGACCGGTTCCTCAATGATGAACACTTCTCTCGCGCCTGCATTGATCGTCGCGTCTTCCACGGCCTTCCGCTCAACTTCCGTGATGTGCGAAGGCACGCAGACCGAGATCCGGGGACGCCTGAACGTCCGCTTGCCGAGCGCTTTCTGGATGAAATAGCGGATCATTTTTTCCGTGATCGTATAGTCGGAAATGACGCCGGCCCGAAGCGGACGCACCGCTTTGATGTTTCCCGGCGTTCTGCCGATCATCAGCCGTGCTTCCGCGCCGATGGCCTTGATCTCGTTCGTCGTCGTGTCGTACGCAACGACCGAGGGCTCCTTCAAGACCACGCCTCTCCCATTGATATATACCAGAATGCTCGCCGTACCGAGGTCGATGCCGATATCCGTTCCGCTGCCGAATAAACCCATGATGCTTACCTGCTTTCCAATCATTTCAGGAAAGGGATCCCTTCCCTGCCGTTTCCGTTTTCATTGCACTTCTGACGGGTGAGGATTCTCCCGCACGCTAGTAATAGAACAATAGAATAAATCAAACTTCCGCTTTTGTCAACCGCGAGGCCGAAAAAGACGCGACAAAAATAAAAAACTCTTTGACCGAAGGGGTTCTCCGTCGTATAATGAAATGTGGTATAGAATGGGCAAGAGCAGAGGTATCCGTATGCGACCGAAGATCAGCACACTTTCATCGCCCGTCCTGGCGGGCGTCGTACGCGAAAAAACAGCCGGAGCCGCGCGCGCGGAGATCCGGAACTGCCTGTATCACGGGGCCGGCATGATCGACCTTCATCTTTCCTGCCTGGAGACCCGGGACGGGGAAACCCTGAAGTCGATCATTTCTTCGACGTCGCTTCCAGTACTTGCCCTTCATTACAACAGCTCGTTTGAAGGAAAGCGGACGGAGGATCCCGAGGAGGAACGCACTGAGCTTCTCTTCCGCGCCGTTCTTTCCGGCGCCGCCGGCTTGGACATGCAGGGCTACACCTTCGACGCGAAATCGCGCACCGCATTTTTCGGGGAAGACCGCTATTCCTTCACGAAGGATCAGCCGAAAGAGGTCGTGACCGATCCGGCCGTCATTGAGCGCCAAGCGGAGTTCATTGAACGCGTCCACCGGGAAGGCGCGGAAGTCCTGCTTTCCTGTCATCCCGGCGTTTTTCTCGACCGTCATCAGGTCGTCGATCTCGCGCTGTTCCTGCTGAAAAGGAACCCGGACGTCATCAAGATCGTTTCGATCGCGAATGACGAAGAAGAACTGGCGGAGACCTTTGCGGGCATGATCGCATTGAAAAAAGAGCTTCCGGTCCCGGTATCCTTCCATGCGGCCGGAAAGGCCGGTGCGCTCAGCCGGATCGTCAATCCGATGCTCGGCGGACACATTCTCTTCGCCGTCGACCGCTACAAGGAAGGACACACCCTCGCGCAGCCGGAGCTTGCAACCGCGCACGAAGTCGTCGATGGGATCAGAAAGATCATAGAATAACAGACGTAAGGAGCATTGCAAATGGCTTGGCTTCAGGTCGCGGAAGGCGTGCTGATCCCGTTTCTCGGAACGAGTCTCGGGGCGGCCTGCGTCTTCTTCATGAGAAAAGAACTGAACGATAAGGTAAAGAAGATCCTGGCGGGATTCGCTGCGGGCATCATGGTTTCCGCCTCGTTTTTCAGTCTGATCCTGCCCGCCATCGAGCAGGCCGGGTATATGGGGAAACTCTCGTTTCTTCCGGCCGTCGTCGGCTTCATCATCGGCATGCTGTTCCTGCTCGTTCTGGACAAGGTCGTCCCGCACGTCCACCTGGACCACAGCGAGGAAGGCCTGAAGACCGGATTGAAAAAGACCACGAAGCTCATGCTCGCGGTCACGCTTCATAATCTGCCGGAAGGCATGGCCGCCGGAGCGGTTTTCGCGGGCTGGCTGTACGGCAATGAACAGATCTCGCTTGCGGGCGCGTTCGCGCTTTCGGTCGGGATCGCATTGCAGAACTTCCCGGAAGGCGCCATCGTGTCCATGCCGCTTCGGGCGGAAGGCATGCCGAAGGGCAAGACCTTCCTGTTCGGCGTGCTGTCCGGCATCGTTGAGCCGATCGGCGCATTGCTCACGATTTTCGCGGCGGCGGTTTTCCTGCCGGTACTGCCCTACCTGCTTGCGTTCGCGGCCGGCGCCATGTTCTACGTCGTGGTCGAGGAACTGGTCCCCGACATGAAGGAAGGTTCCCATTCGAATCTCGGAACCATCAGTTTTGCCATCGGCTTCGTGCTGATGATGATGCTTGACGTCGGCCTCGGCTGACCGGAGGAAGAAAGAATGATCTCGGTCAAAGATCTCTCGTTTTCATACGGAAAGAAAAGAATACTGAGCGGCCTTTCCTTCTCCGCGGGTCCCGGCGAATGCGTCGCGATCATCGGTTCGAACGGCAGCGGCAAATCGACGACGCTGTCGCTCATCACGGGCGCATTGAAGCCCGCGGCAGGCGAGATCGCCGTGACCGGAAAGATCGGGTTCATTCCCCAGGGGACGGCGCTCTTCGAGGACATGACCGTGGAAGACAATCTCCGCTTTTTCGCGGGACTCTTTCACGCGGAGGTCCCTTCGGTGCTGCCGTTCGATCTCAATAAGGACCGGAAAAAGCGCGTGTCGAAGCTTTCGGGCGGACGGAAAAAGCAGGTCAGCATTGCCGCGGCCCTGCTCGGCGACCCGGAAAACATTTTGCTCGACGAACCCGCCGCCGGTCTTGATCTTATCTATCAGCAGCAGCTCATTGACCTGCTCTTTCATCTGAAGGCAGCGGGCCGGACGATCCTCTACGTGGGACACAATCCCTTTGAATACGCGGCGGTGTTCGACCGTCTCGTCTTCCTCGGTAAAGACGGTCCCCGCTATTTTTCCCGGAACGACTTCGGCGGCAACGAGACCGACATCGGTCTCGTCGCAGGCCGGATCTCAGAATACTTTAAAAGCCATTACGACACCAAGGAATTCAAGGAAGGAGAAATTTCATGAACGATTTCGAAAATCAGGATTTGAACGTACAGCCTCCGGTGGAGCCGGTCGCGCCGCAGCCGGCGCCTCAGGTCGCGCCTCAGCCGGCACCGCAGGTCACGTACCAGCAGCCGGCAGCACCCCAGGGACAGCCGGTCTACTATCAGCAGCCTGCCGCGCCCCAGGGACAGCCCGCCGCGGATCAGCAGCAGCCGGTCTACTATCAGCAGCCGGTGCAGGAAGCGCCGAAGAAAAAGAAGAAGGGCGGAAAGGCCGTCCTTGTCATCCTGCTAATCCTCCTGCTCGCAGGGATCGCCGTCGGCGGCTACTTCCTCATCAAGAGCCTGCTGAATGCTCCTGCGAACAACGGCCGGATCCTGCAGGCCTATGCAAACACCACGAAGGCCATTCTGCCTTCCGGCATGAAGAATCTGGACCGGGAATTCTCCGCCGACTTAAGTTTGGACCTTTCCAAGATGCCGCTTGACACCGGCCTTTCGTTAAGCGGTACCGTGAACGGAACAGTCAATTACAAGAACCGGAAGGCTGCTGCGAACCTGAAAGCCAACGTTCTCGGCATGACCATGGACGCGCTTTCGCTCTTCCTGTCGGAAAACGACGTTTCGATCAAATCGGCCATGCTGATCGGCGACAGCGCGTACGGCCTGTCTCTCAAAGATGCGGAGCAGAACATTGCCAAGTCCGTTCTGCATCCGGACAGCGGATCCGAACTCGCATTGCCGAAAGAGACCTACGATCAGATCGTGGCGATCATTCCGGCCGTCAGAGAACTGCTGACGATCGACGTACGGAAGTTCGCTTCGGCCTTTGAGACCGAACTCTGGAATGAAGTCGACGCATTGAACGTCACGGAAAAGAGCGAAGCCGCGATCACGGTCCTCGAGAAAGAATACGACGTCAACGTCACGAAGATCACGCTGAACGGCGCTCAGCTGGCGGAACTTCTGGAAAAGCTGGAGGCCTGGCTGGAAAAAGATTCCGAAGGGGAGAAGGTCTTCAAACTTCTGGATCAGCTCATGGGCATTCAGGACGTCACGGACAGAGAAGGGTATCTCTCCAAGTTCCGCGAACTTCTGAATGACATGAAAGAAACCGGGGAAAACTTCACGCTGACCGTGACCGGTTCGATCGACAAGAGCACCGGGTACCTTGCGCGCCTGGAGTGCTCCTACAAGATGGAAAAGGACGAAGCGAAGGGAATCGAGGGAAGATCCGGTTCCTACAAGGCCGATACGCGGATCGAAGACGACTTTGTGAAGACGTACGTCGAAATGGATCAGGGAGAGGGCGCGGCCCTGCAATTCAGCACGGAGTGGAACAAAAAGACCGGCGAATTCGTCGGCAGGGTCTCCGGAGAGCAGGATCCGCTCATTACTGCGACGATCACCGCGGAGAATGACTCCGTCACGATCATCCCCGGAAAAGTCATTCTCCCGTCGTTCAATCTGCCGTCGGATCCCGATCTTTCGCTGGGCAACCTGAACGAAGTCGATTTGAGTTTCATCACGCTGAAGATCTCCGCCAAGGCGGAAGAACCTTCCGTTCCGGAGTACAAGGAACTCCTGACCATGAGTCAGGATGACCTCCAGAGTCTGCTCGAGACCATCCTGACGAGACTCCGCAGCTTCGGACTGGGCGGCGTTAACTATTAACTTTCAGGAGTAAGGAGTGAAAGGGCTCTTTTTAAGAGACGGTTTCCTTTTCGGGCGCGGGTTCCTGCCCGCGCTCGTTCTCGCTGCGCTGACCGGCCTTCTCTGCTTTCTGGCCGGCTACTCAGTCTCGAAAAGCGCCTCCTCGGAGACGGCGCCGGTTTCGGTCGCGCTCGTCAATGAAGACGACAGCATGACCGGGCTCATTGCCGTCAACGCCGTCAAGGAAGCGCCTTTCATCAAAGGACTGCTGGAGTTCGTCGACTGCGACTTGGAAACCGCAAAAGAAGCCCTGCAAAGAGGCCGCCTCGAAGCCGTGATCCACCTGCCGAAAGGCTACATTCAGAACATTTCCCACGGGATCCCCGGAAAAGGATACATCTATCTGTCCGGCAGCGCGGCCACCTCGGGCGAGATCATCCGCTCCATTGCTTCGTTCGGAGAGCTGATGCTCGTCGCCGGGCAGCAGGGCGTGTTCGTCGGAGAGGATCTGGTCCTCGCGCATGGTCTCAGCGAAGCCGTTCATGAAGACTATCTGACGAAGAGCAATTCCGCACTGTTGGAGCACGCGTTTTCGCTGTTTGACGGCGGCAGCATCGTGGAAGTAACGGATTACGCCGGCAGCGGGCTTCCGCTCCTGCAAAGTTACGCCGTGCTGTGGCTCGCGTTTTTCCTGCTCATTACCGGGCTGTTCTTCGGTCCCCTGTATACAACGGATCTCAAAAAAGGACTGCTCGTCCGGCTCTACAGCGGCGGGATCCGGCCCTTCGGTTTCCTTTCCGGAAAACTGTTCTACCCGTTCGTTTTCCGTCTTCTCGTGACGGTTCCCGTCCTCGTATTCCTGTTCTTCGTTTTCCCGCCTGCGATCCGCCCCGGCAATCTTTTGTTCGCACTGCTCGGGCTCATCATTGCCACGGTCTTCATCACTTCCGCTTCCGTGATCCTCTCGGAAAGGAAGGGCGCTCCGGCGCTCATTGCCGGCATCGCCGTGGTCTCGCTCCTGCTCTCGGGCGGGATCGTTCCGCGCGCGTTTCTTCCAGAAACCGTTACGAAGGTCGCGCGCTTTTTACCGGTCGGGGCCCTGTATCATTGCCTGTCGCCGCTCTTCGGCGGAACGACGGACGTTCCCGCGATCATCACCGGGGCCTTGGAAGCAGGGCTCCTGCTCTTCTTATCGCTGCTGTTTCTGAAGCAGTTTCCGGAAAGGGGTGAGACCGCATGAAGACCTTCCTCTTTTCCGTCAAACACATGCTGAGGACTCCGTTGTTCTTCGTCCTGACTGCGCTCGTGCTTCTGCTCCCGCCGCTATTGTATGCGGTCGGGAATCATTCTTCCATCCCGAAGACGGTCTACGTGCTGGAAGATCCTGAAGATCCGGAAAGCCAGCGGATGGCTTCGTACCTTGACCATGAAGGATTCGAACCGGTTTCAGACGAAGCAACGCTTCGAAAAGGGCTCTGCGACGGAACGATCGATTCCGGGATCCTGATCCCGGCGGATTTCTCCGAACGCCTGGAATCACATGACGTCGAGGGCATTCTCAGGGTGCTCTTCACACCGACCACGCTGCTTCCGAACATCAAAAAAGAAGAGATCACTGCGGCTCTCTTCTCTGTTTATGCTCCTTATCTTACGGGAAAAAGCCTGGAAGGCACGGGGATCACGCTGGAAGAAGTCCTGGACGAATACCACCGCCGTATGGGCGACTCTGCCACGCTCGTTTTCACCTTTGACATCATTGAGGAAAGCGGCGCTCCTGTGCAGGAAGCCGAAACCGGAAGGCGGTTCTTCCTCGGCGCACTGTCTTTGCTCTTGTTCCTCGCGCTTTATTTCGCCGTGGCGTCTCCGCTCTTCGACCGTTTCCGGTCAATTTCGGAGCGGATCGGCAGGAAAGCCGCTTTCTTCTCGATCCTGCTTCCGGGCTCGCTTCTTAGGGCATTCGTGCTCGCCCTGGCCGCATTCTTCGCTTCGCTCTTTGCGGGACAGGTAACGCTTCTGCCGGGCATCCTGCTCTTCATCGCGCTCGTCACGGTCGTGCACTATCTCCTGCTCGCCCTGCCGGGCGGGAACTGGAAGGACATTGCCGTCCTGTTCTTCGCGGCATTCAGCCTCGTGCTCTGCCCGATTTTCCTGGATCTCTCGCTCTTCTATCACCCGCTCCGTGTGATCCGCTTCTTCGTACCGCCGTACTGGCTCTGGTTCTTCGCCGGGGTATAATAAGAGCGCGGCCCTGCCGCGCCCTGTCTTTTTATCTCTTTTCTTCCGCTTCCCGCTTCAGCCTTCGTGCGGTCAGCACCGCTTCCGCCATCATGAAGTCGAACTGCGTCGTGACCTTGAAGTTTTCCTCGCTCCCCGGAACGATATGCACTTTTACGTCCGTAAACCGCTCCACAGCCGAAGCATCGTCGGTCAGCCCGGACAATGCCGCCTCTTTTTCCGCCTTTTTGTAAGCTTCCCGGATGAGTTCCGTCCGGAACGCCTGCGGCGTCTGCACCGCATAGCAGGTCCTCCTGTCCGGCGTCGCCGTGACGGTCCCGCCTTCCGAAGCCAGTTTCACCGTATCCTTCGACGGAACGGCGGCAATGACCGCCCCGCATTTTTTCACGCCTTCGATCACATTGCATACGATCTCTTCCGTCAGCATGCAGCGTGCACTGTCGTGGATCAGGACGTACTCGCACGAAAGACCGGTTTCCAGCGCCTCCAATCCCTTCATAGAGGAATCGTACCGCTCTTTCCCGCCGGCAATGACCTCGACTTCCGGCAGTCCCGCGTCGTCAAGGATCCGTTTCGCTTCGCCGATCGAGTTTTCTCCCGTTACGACGATCAGCCGGTCGACGTGCGGAAGCAGGGCGTCGACGCTGTAAAGAAACATCGGCGTCTCATCCACGGGAAGAAACTGCTTCGGCGTGTCGCCGCCGAACCTCGTTCCCTTTCCCGCCGCCAGAAGGAGCGCTCCGATTTTTGCTTTTTTTCCGCTCATTGCCAAACGCACCTCATCCTACGGTGAAGCCGAACAGCCCCGGGACGAAATAGGCCAGGGTATCCATGATGGCCGTCGCCATCAAGAGCCCCAGAAAGATCGCCAGCGAGGCTTTTTTAATGTCAAACTCATAGAGCGCGGCGATGAGCGAACCCATCCATGCGCCGGTGCCCGGGATCGGAATGCCGACGAACAACAGCAGAAACACGAAAAATCCGCGTTCCTTTCCCTTGGACTTTTTTTCCGCCCTGCGTTCCAGCCATTCCACGAATCTCACGCAAATGCGCTTCGCTTTCATGAATGCGAAGATTTTTTTGATGAACAGGAGGATGAACGGGATCGGAATGATGTTTCCGATGATCGAGAACAGATTGCCCTGCCAGAGCGGCAGGTTCAAAAGGCGCGCGACGATGATGCCGCCCCGGAGTTCCACGAGCGGAACCATCGAAACGAGCGACACGAAGATCTGTCTCGGGAGCCAGGTGCCGAGCCCGGCCTCATACCATTGTACCAACGCTTCCATATATTTCTCCGTACTGCGCGGCCCGCCGCGCCGTCAATGCTATCTCTCTCCGAGTTTCAACCCGGGCACGGCGTTTAAGTCCCAGCCGGACTTCGCGCCTTTCAGGTATTCGTAATACGCGGCCGCGCCGATCATGGCCGCATTGTCGGTGCAGAGCACCGGAGACGGCGCGTAGAACGAGACGCCGCACCGTTCACACATCGCTTTCAGGCTTTCCCGAAGCGCCGAATTCGATGCCACACCGCCCGCGACGGCAAGTTTCCGGTAACCGCTCTCCTTTAGGAACGCTTCCGTCCTTTCGGTCAGGACGTCCACCACGGCCTTCTGGAAGGAAGCCGCGAGATCCGCTTCGTTCACGGTCTCTCCGGTCATTTCCGCGTGGTTCAGATAGTTCAGCACCGCGCTTTTCAGCCCGGAAAAGCTGAAATCGTATGCCGCGCCGCCCACCTTCGCCTTCGGGAAGACGATCGCGTCCGGATTTCCTTCTTTCGCCTTCCTGTCCACCTTCGGACCGCCGGGATAGCCTAATCCGATCGCCCGCGCGACCTTATCGAACGCCTCTCCCGCCGCGTCGTCCCTGGTCTTTCCGATGATCCGGAAAACGCCGTAATCCGTGACTTCCACGAGATGCGTGTGCCCGCCGGAAACGACGAGCGACGCAAACGGCGGCTCGAGGTCCTTGTGCTCGATGAAATTCGCTGCGACGTGCCCTTCGATGTGATGCACGCCGACGAGCGGTTTCTTCGCCGCATAGGCGAGTCCCTTCGCCATCGAAACGCCGACGAGCAATGCCCCGACGAGCCCGGGACCGTAGGTCACCGCGACCGCGTCGATCTCCTCCATCGTGACGTTTGCGGCCTTCAGGGCCTCTTTCACGACCGGCACGATCTTCTCGACGTGCTTTCTCGAGGCGATCTCCGGCACGACGCCGCCGTACAGCGTATGCAGCGCGATCTGCGAAGAGATCACGTTCGAAAGGACGGTCCGGCCGTTTCTTACGACCGCGGCCGCCGTCTCGTCGCAGGAACTCTCAATTGCAAGGATCGTGATGTCTTTCATGCTTCGACTTCCGGCGCCTCCGGCGTCTCCTCAAATCTCAAAGTGGTGCTTTGCCCGTCCTTCGGCACGAGCGCCGCCGGGAAGATCTCCTTCAGCGACTCCTCGTATTCCTTCGGATGATTCATTGCCGGGCTGAAATGCGTGAGCCAGAGTTCCTTCACGCCGGCCTCCTTCGCGAGCCGGCAGGCATCCTGCATCAGCATGTGCTTCTTTTCCTGAAGGGCTCCGTCCTTTTCTTCCTCGCCGTACATGCCCTCGGCAATGAAGAGATCGGCCCCCGCCGCTTCTTCTGCGATCCTCGGGATCGGCCGGGTGTCGGTCACGTACGTCAGTTTCAGTCCTTTCCGCGGCGGTCCCATGACCAGATCGGGCGTATAGATCCGTCCGTCTTCACAAACGGTCTCCCCGTGCTGCAGGCGGTTCCAGAGTTTGATCGGGATCTCCGCCTCCTTCGCCCTTTCCGGGTCGAACGCCGGGAGCCGGTCCACCGTGACCGTATAGCCGTAGCAGGGGACCTTGTGATCCACCTTGAACGCGCGGATCTTATATCCGCCGAATTCATACTCGAAGCTGTCTCCGGTGAATTCGACGAATTTAATGGAAAACGGGAGTTCCGGCGCGACGACGCGAAGCATCGATACCACGCGCTCCAGCCCCTTCGGGCCGACGAGCGTGAGGGGTTCGGTCCGGTCCGCATTGCCCATCGTAAGCAAGAGACCGGGCAGACCGCTGATATGATCGCCGTGGTAATGCGTGAAGCAGATGACGTCGATCGGATTCGGCGAATACCCGCTTTTCCTGAGCGCCATCTGCGTGCCTTCGCCGCAGTCGATGACGAGCGCGGAGCCGTTCAGCCTGCAATATAAGGAAGTCAGATAGCGGTAAGGAAGCGGCATCATGCCGCCCGTCCCGAGTAAACAAAGATCTAACATACCAATCTCCGTTCGTATTTCATGAGGAGCGCATTCTCCCTCGGTGATTCATAATAATCCGGCCGGAGTCCGACGACCCGGAAGCCGATCCGTTCGTACAGCGTCCTCGCGGGCAGGTTCGAGACCCGGACTTCGAGAAAAAGATACCGGATCTTTTCCTCTTCCGCATAGTCGAGGACGGTCTGCATGAGTTTCAGGGCAATGCCCTGCCGCCTGAATTCCGGAAGCACCGCGAGCGTCGCAACGTCTCCTTCGTCCATGCATTTCATGATGCCGACGTATCCCGCCGGACCGGAGACCGTCTCTGCGACGAAAAAACGGTAGTTTTCGAGGCCGAAGCATTTTTCGACTTCTTCCTCGCTCCACGGCGAAGAAAAGCATTGACGCTCGATTTCAGCGATCACAGGGACGTCTTCTGCGGTCATCGGCCGGATCGTGTATTCCATGGCTCACTCCCCGATCTTCCGGTTCACGGGTTCGATGGACTCCGTCTCCGCCGGACGGATGGAAAGCCCTTCCTCGAGCCGCTCCCGTTCCGCCTGCGACATCCGAAGATATACCGGAGAAAACGCTTCCGGCGGCACCGCTTTTCCTTCCCGGAACAGCTTCATGCCGAGGGACGCGACGCTCCCCGCTTTCTGGAACCGCACCGCGGGACCGGCAATGACCGCCCCGGGCAGCAGCGCTTTCACCGCTTCTTCATGCACGCTCAGCCCATCGCCGAGGAAAAACGCCTCCCGGCCCGTTTCTTCGCTGCATTTCCGGACTTCGCGGACGTATTCCGTGAGCGGCAGTGCGACCGCCTTCATGAGCACCCGGAATTCTTCGCCGTAAAACCCGTAGATCCCGCCGTACACTTCGTTTCTCCGCGCATCCATGATGGGACAGAGAAGTTTGTCGGACGCCGGGAATCCGTAGGCCATTGCATCCAATGTCGGGACCGGAACGATCGGCTTATCCGCGCCGAAGGCAAGGCCCTTCACAAGCGAGGCGCCGATCCTGAGTCCCGTGAAACTGCCCGGACCTTCCGACACGGCGATCGCGTCGACTTCGGAAACGTCCGTTCCCGCAATCGAGAACAGACTGTCGATCATCGGCAGCAGGGTCTCCGAATGCGTTTTATGGAAATTGACCGTGAACTCCCCGATGAGGCCCTGTTCCGAGACGAGGGCGGCGGATGCGGTGAGCGACGCGCTTTCAATTCCGAGGATCATCAGCTTCCCGTCCTCCTTCGCCGTATTCTTCCGGCGTTTCCACCGTGATCTTCCGGTAGTCCGCGCCCTTTTCAAAATCCTTTTCGATCCGGATCATGATGCGGTCCTTCGGAAGAAATTCCTCCGCTTTTTCGGCCCATTCGACAAGCGTGACGCCTTCTCCGTACACGTATTCCTCGAAACCGATCTCAAAAAGTTCATCCGGGTCGTCGATCCGATATACGTCGAAATGGTACATCGGAAGCCGCCCGGATCCGTATTCCTGTATGATCGTGAACGTCGGGGAAACCACGTCTTCCGTGACGCCGAGTCCCGCGGCAAAGCCCTTGATGAAGACGGTCTTTCCGACGCCTAAATCTCCGTAGAACGCATACACCTCGCCCTGCTTCGCTGCATTGCCGAACGTCTTTCCGAGTTCAAACGTCTCTTCCGGCGAAAAAACCTCGTTCACCGTTTTCATAACTCTTTAAACCCCTTTCTCCGTTCCTTCGGCAATACCCGGACGATGAGTTCGTCCACGCGGTCGGGATTGCAGTCGAACGCGCTCCGCGGAATGATGTTTCCGTGCGCCGAATCCACGTACAGGAAATAATACTTCCCGAATTTCGCCACTTTCCTCACGTTCTGCCACTGCAGGACGGACGGATCCAAGCCGTCCTGCCAGACCGCGATGCCTTCCTCGCTGAACTCGTAATACGTATCGTTCGCGAAGACCGCGTTCTTGGCCTGCTGCGCCGCCTTGATGTAGAGCATGAGCGGCTGAAGGATGAAGTATACGCCGGCAATGAGAATGAGGAAAATGCCCGACTTGTTTCCGTTCACCAGATAGTAGATGCCTCCCGCGACGGATGCGAGCCCGACGAGCGCGTAGATGATCCCCGTCGGCCGCACGTACATGTGATAAAACAGGAAACTGAACAGTTCTTTTTTTGTAAGTCTTACCGTTGCCTTCATTGCGGTTTCTTCTCCTGGTGGATCCACTTAAGATAGGCGTTCATGAAATAATCCAGCCCGCCGTCCATGACCTGCTGCAGATTCGAGGTTTCCGCGTCCGTTCGGAGGTCCTTCACCATCGTGTACGGCTGGAAGACGTAGGAGCGGATCTGGGAACCCCAGCCGTTCTCCATGACTTCGCCGCGGATGCCCGAAAGATAGGCCTCGTTCTCCGCTTTCTTCATGAGATATAATTTCGCTTTCAGCATTTCCATGGCCTTGTCGAGGTTCTGGTAGTGCGAGCGCTCGTTCTGGCACGCCACGACGATGCCCGTCGGAAGGTGCGTGATCCGGACCGCGGAGGACGTCTTGTTGATGTGCTGTCCGCCCGCACCCGAGGCCCGGTAGACGTCGATCTTCAAGTCGTCGTCCTTGATGTCGATGTCGAGACTCTGCTCAATGACCGGCATCACGTCGCAGGACACAAAGGAGGTCATGCGCTTGCCGACCGCATTGAACGGCGAGATCCGGACCAGCCGGTGCACGCCGTGCTCGCTCTTCAAGTACCCGTAAGCGTTCAGGCCGGTGATCTGGATCGTCACGGACTTGATGCCCGCTTCGTCGCCGTCAAGGTAGTCCAGCACTTCGATCGTATAGCCCTTCTTTTCCGCCCAGCGGGTGTACATCCGGTAGAGCATTCCGGCCCAGTCGCAGGACTCCGTCCCGCCCGCGCCGGCATTGAGCCTTAAGATCGCGTCGTTCTGGTCGAACTCGTCCGAAAGCAGCGTCGTCGTCCGGAGTTCATCGTAACGTTCCTTGAACTCATTGAACTCCGCCTTGATCTCTTCGAGCATCGACGCGTCGTCCGCCTCCTCGCCCATCTCAATCAAGGTCTGGATGTCCTCGTACTGCTGCTCGATCCCGTCGTATTCCTTCACGGTATCCTGCAGGTTCTTCAGCTTTTTCGTGATCTCCGCGGATTTCGCCGCGTCGTTCCAGAAATTCGGATCCTCCATGTACATCGAAAGCTCCGAGATCTGCTCTTTTTTCGCGTCGAGATCCAGGGCGCTCTTCAATTCCTCAAGCGGCGCCTTATACTGCGACAATGAATATTTGAATTGTTCAAACTCGATCATGCTTTCATCCTTCCGTGGCACTGTTTGTACTTTTTCCCGCTGCCGCAGGGGCAGGGATCGTTCGGATACACCTTCGCGTCGGCGCGCTTCACGGGTTCCTTCGTCCGGGACTGGTCCTTGTTCGTGCCGGTGATCTTCGCGACCTGTTCGCGCTCCTCCGGCTGTTCGACTCTCGCGTGGTAGATCGAACGGACGGTGTCTTCGCGGATGCCGGCCATCATGGAATTGAACATGTCATAACCCGCGATCTTGTACTCAGTCAGCGGATCCTTGTTTCCGTAGGCCATGAGGCCGATGCCCTGGCGGAGCTGATCCATGTCGTCGATGTGATCCATCCAGCGGTGGTCGATCGCCTTTAAGAGCACGACGCGCTCCAGTTCCCGCATGCCTTCGATGTCCGGGAACTCCGCTTCCTTCGCTTCGTAAAGCTTCACGGCGCGTTCCTTGACGATATGTTTTAGGTTGTTCTTCGTGTAATCCTTCTTTGCGGTTTCTAAGGAAACCGTGACCTTTTCCATCGGAATGATCCGGATGAGCGCCTGGTTGAATTCCGAAAGATCCCACTCGGTCGCCGGCTGGTCGTCCGGAATGTAGGTGTCCACCAATGCATCCGAAACTTCGGTCACCATCTTCATGACGACGTCGCGCATCGATTCGCCGTCCAATACCTGGCGGCGTTCCTTGTAGATGATCTCGCGCTGCTCGTTGATGACTTCGTCAAATTTCAGCAGGTTTTCACGGATGCTGAAGTTGTTGCTCTCGATCTTCTTCTGCGCGCGCTCAATGGCGTTCGAAAGCATCTTGTGTTCGATCTGCTGACCGTCTTCCACGCCGAGCGTGTTGAAGACGCTCATCAGCCGGTCGGAACCGAAGAGGCGCATCAGGTCGTCTTCCAGCGAGATGTAGAACCGGGACTCGCCGGGATCGCCCTGCCGTCCGGAACGGCCGCGGAGCTGATTGTCGATACGCCGTGCTTCATGCCGCTCGGTGCCGATGATCTTTAAGCCGCCGGCCTTTCTTGCTTCGTCGTCCAGCTTGATGTCGGTACCACGGCCGGCCATGTTCGTCGCGATCGTGACGGATTTGAAGTGACCGGCGTCCGCGACGATCTCCGCTTCCATTTCATGGAACTTCGCGTTCAACACGTTGTGCGGGATGCCCGCCCGTTTCAAGAGCGACGAGACCAGTTCGGAGACCTCGATCGTGATCGTGCCGACCAGCACCGGCTGGCCTTTTTCATAGGCCCGCTTCACTTCCTCGACGACCGCCTGGTACTTTTCCTTTTTCGTCTTGTAGACCGCGTCGTTTAAGTCTTTCCGGATGACCGGAACGTTCGTCGGGATCTCGACGACGTCCATGCCGTAAATGTTCCGGAATTCCTGTTCCTCAGTGAGCGCCGTACCGGTCATGCCGCATTTCTTCGCAAACTTGTTGAAGAAGTTCTGGAAAGTGATCGTCGCGAGCGTCTTCGACTCGCGGTTCACCTTCACGTGCTCCTTCGCCTCGATCGCCTGATGCAGGCCGTCGGAGTAGCGTCTGCCCGGCATGATACGGCCGGTGAATTCGTCGACGATCAGGACTTCATTGTCCTTCACGACGTAATCCTGGTCGCGATGCATGAGGTAATTCGCGCGGAGCGCGAGCGTCATGTTGTGCTGCAGTTCCAGATTTTCCGCATCCGCGTAGTTCGTGACGTGGAAGAAGTTCTCGACCTTCTCGACGCCCTGCGCCGTCAGAATGACGTTCTTTTCTTTTTCATTGATCATGAAGTCGCCGGATTCTTCCTGCACCGTGCCCATCATGATGTCCATCTTCGAGGTTTCCTTCCGGTCCTCGCCGCGCTGCATCCGCTTCGCGAGCATGTCGCAGACTTCATAGAGCTGCGTGCTCTTTCCGGACTGACCGGAAATGATGAGCGGCGTCCGCGCTTCGTCGATGAGGATCGAGTCCACTTCGTCGATGATCGCGTAATTCAGTTCGCGGAGCACGAGCTGTTTTTCATAGATCACCATATTGTCACGCAGATAATCGAATCCGAGTTCATTGTTCGTGACGTAGGTGACGTCGCAGCGGTAGGCTTCCTGCCGTTCCTCCGGCTTCATGCTGTTTAAGACGCAGCCGACCGTCAGCCCTAAGAACCGGTGCATCTGACCCATCCAGTCCGCGTCACGCTTGGCCAGGTAATCGTTGACCGTGACGACGTGCACGCCCTTTCCCGTCAATGCATTCAGGTATGCGGGCAAAAGTGCCGTCTGCGTTTTGCCTTCACCGGTCTTCATCTCCGCGATGCGTCCCTGATGGAGCACCACGCCGCCGTACAGCTGGCATTCGAAATGTTCCTGATTGATGCAGCGTCTCGTCGCCTCGCGCATGACCGCATACGCTTCCGGCAATAACTCGTCAAGCGTCTCCCCGTCGCGGTAACGCTTTTTAAACTCTTCTGTCTTTGCCCTCAGGTCTTCATCGGAAAGCGCCATCATCTCCGGCCGAAGGGCAATGATCCGGTCGACCAGCGGCTTGATCCTCTTGATCTCCTTCTGACTGTGGGTGCCGAACATCTTCTCAAACAGTTTCATTAACGATCCTCCCGTGACGAACGAATAAAGAACAAACGCACTGAAAACAAGCGCGGGGCTTTCCGCGCATATTCATAGATAATAGGATTATAACATATAACGTGGTGGATTTCAACTGCAAGGATGAGGCAAAGCGCACCGCAAAAACGGTGCGCTTCCGCATCTCAGACAAGATCGTTCTCCCGGAATTGAAGGGAATAGAGTTCCGCGTAGGTCCCGCCGGCGTTCATCAGTTCCTCGTGCGTGCCGCGCTCCGTGATCTCGCCGCGGATCACGACCGCGATCTCGTCGGCGTTCCGGATCGTCGAGAGCCGGTGCGCCACGACGAGCGTCGTCCGCCCTTCGCAGAGTTCGTCGAGGGCCTGCTGGATCAGGATCTCGGTGGTATTATCGAGAGCGCTCGTCGCTTCATCAAGGATCAGAATCGCCGGATCCTTCAAAAACACGCGGGCAATGGAAAGACGCTGCTTCTGACCGCCCGAAAGCTTCACGCCGCGTTCTCCGATCTCCGTGTCGTACCCGTGCTCCAGGGACGCGATGTACTCGTGGATGTGCGCTTTTTTCGCGGCTTCGATCACTTCCTCCTCGGTCGCATCAAGGCGTCCGTAGAGGATGTTCTCGCGGATCGTACCGGAGAAGAGAAACACGTCCTGCTGCACGATGCCGATGTTCTTCCGGACGGAGTCGAGCGTCAGTTTCCGGAGATCTTTTCCGTCGATCAGGATCGAGCCGTTGCCCTCTTCGATCTCGTAAAAATGCGGGAGCAAATGGCAAAGCGTCGTCTTTCCGCCGCCGGACGGACCGACGAGCGCCAGTTTTTCGCCTTTCCGGATCTTCAGGTTCACGTGGTGCAGGACCTCGTCAGACGACGGATAGGAATAACTCACGTTCTTAAACTCGATCTCTCCTTCCACGTCCTTCAATTCTTCCGCATCAAACGCATCCTTTTCCGGTTCCTCGTCCATGATCTCGACGAACCGCTTGAACCCGCTGACGCCGTTCTGGTATTGCTCCATGAAATTGATGAGCGTCGTGATCGGACTGATGAACAGGTTCACCGACACGATGAACGTCGAATAATCGCCGAATGAGATCCGGCCCGCATAGAGAAAGAGTCCGCCGGCAATGAGCACGATGACGTTGAAGATGTCCGTGATGAAGCCGGTCGACGAGAAAAAGTGCGCCATGGCGCGGTACGCGCGCTTCGAGGAATCCACGAAGGCCCGGTCGCCGACCGCGAACTTTTCATTCTCCTTTTCCGCATTGGTGTATGCCTTGGTCACGCGGATGCCGGTAATGCTGCTTTCCACGGCGGCATTGATGATCGCATTGCTCTTTCTCCGGTCGTCGAAGGCGTGACGCATCTCTTTCCGGAAATGAATGGCCACGGTGAGCAGGATCGGGACGCAGGCGAACACGATGAGCGTCAGGATCCAGTCGATCGTCATAAGATAGGTGAACGACAGAATGATCATGACCAGACTGATCAGCAGGTTCTCCGGGCCGTGATGCGCCAGTTCGCAGACCTCGAACAGGTCGCTCGTGATCCTCGTCATGATCCGGCCGGTCTCGTGGTCGTCGTAAAAGCGGAACGGCAGTTTTTCGAGATGTGCGAACAGATCGCAGCGCATCTTCGACTGCATTTTGACGCCGATGACGTGTCCGTAATACTGGACAAAATAGCGAAGCAGAAGACGGATGACGTACAGCGCCAGTACGATGACGCCGGCGATCACGATCGTCGTATACATCCGGTTCGGGATGAAGTCGTTCAGCATCCGGTTCGTCACGACCGGATAAACCATTCCGATGACGGAGATGAGAAATGAGGCGCCGAGATCCAGCGCGAGCATCTTCTTATGCGGTTTGTAGTAGGATATGAATCTTTTTAACATCTTTTGTCCCCTTGTAAAGCAATGATTCCCGGGTTCAAAACCATGTTTTTCCCGCTTCTTACTCTCCTGCGGTGACGATTTCCGTGATCTCGCCGAGGATATAGCGGTTCGTCACCTTGGTCAGCATGGCCGCGAGGAAAGCTCCCTTCGAAAGACCTGCCGAAAGCGCGTCGCAGATCTCCTGTTTCACCTGATTTTCCGTCTGCCATTTCGGCAGTCTCGCCCCGATCTCCCGGCGCCAGTCTTCCTCGAAGAACGTGCCGGATCCGTCAATGACGATGTCGATCCCGGAAGTCACAGGCGCAGGCGGGATCCGGACCGACAGCTTCCCGCTCAGTTCATCGAACTCATACGAAGCCTTGCTTTCGATGCCGTCCGTGATCACCCTTACCTTCTTCGGTGCTGAGGTTCCGAAAAGCGTCACCCGGTACGCCCGCTTTTTCGGAAGGATCGAAAGATCGCCTTCCGCCGGGCGGATGCTGATCCGGGACTTCTTCCGCCATGAGAAGCGGTATTCCGTGACGCACTTTTTCAGACGCTTCAGGCTTTCATTGTCCTCGTACATCCGGAAGACGCCGTCTTTTCCGGCGAAAACGCGAAGTTCGAACGCTTTCGGCAATGCGGTCCCGAACCCTTCACACTCTTCCGAGAGCGGCACGATCGCGCCGGCCTTCGCAAGCACCGGATAGGCTTCCCGGCCCCTGTAAAGTTCCAGCTCTTTCTCTCCGCGATACCGTCTTCCGTCCGTGAAATCGAACCAGTCGCCTTCCGGGATCCATGCGGTGACGCGCCCCTTCATTGACTCCCGGTCCGAAGGCGTCGTGATCGGACAAACGAGAAGTTCCGATCCGAACAGATACTCGTTCCTGTACGTCCGGAAAAGGCTTGCATGGACTGCGGCTCCCGGTTTCCCGTACTCGTAATACAGAGGCCGGACGAGCGGGATCCCTTCCGCGTGGTTTCGGTAATTCATCGTATAGAGATACGGCACCAGACGGTGTCGTAACCGCAGCTGATCCGAAAGGATCTTCTCCGTTTCCGCGGGGAAATTCCAGGGTTCCTTCAAAAGGAACGTATTCTTCGCGCTGTGCAGTCGGAGGATCGGAGAAAACACGCCGTACTGCAGCCAGCGGATCTGGAGTTCATTGTCCCAGATGCCGCGCATGTGGCCGCCGATGTCGTGACTCCACCAGCCGAAGCCGACGTTGGAAGCCGTCGCCGTGAATTCAGGCTGAAAGTCCAGCGAAGCCCACGTCATGAACGTATCTCCGGAGAATCCGATCGGATACCGCTGAGAACCGGGTCCCGCATAGCGGGAAAAATTCAGAGGATACGTGCCTTTTTCCGCATTCTTCAGATAAAAGCAATGATTCAGAATGAAAAGCGGATCATAGCGAAGATCCGACGTACCGCCCGCCTGCTGCCAGTCCAGCCACCAGAAGTCCACGCCTTCTTTTTCGAGAGGTGCGAGCACATGATCCAGAAGTCCGCGAAGCGACTCGGGGTTTGCCGCGTCGAATTGGACCGTTTCCCCTTTTTCGGGATCCATGCCGAGGGCGGAAGCAAGAGCCGGATACCGGTCTTCGAACGCCCGGACGCCGTCCGCGGGATGCAGGTTCATTGTGACTTTCAGGCCCAACCGGTGCAGCGTCTTCAAAAAACGTTCCGGGTCCGGAAAAAAGTTCCGATTCCAGGAATAACCTGTCCAGCCGTTTCCGTACTCCGGATCGATGTCGACCGGATGCCAGTCCATGTCAATGACCGCGACGGACAGCGGGATCTTATGCGCTGCAAAGTTTTTCATCAGTTCCAGATAGCTGTTTTCCGTATACTTGTAGTACCGGCTCCACCAGTTTCCGAACGCATACCTCGGAAGCATCGGCGACGCGCCGGAAAGGCGGTAATACTCCTGTAATGCGCCGGTAAAATCCGAAAGATAACCGAAGAAATACAGGTCGGTCTCTTCGTGTGATCTCGGCTCGAACCAGCCGTCATCCGTCCAGAGAAGCGAGTCCGAATCCTCCACGACGGAGAAGCCGTGAATGCTCATCAATCCTTTTCCGAGCGGCACCCTTCCGTCCGCCACGTCAAGCGTTCTCGCGGTCCCTCCGAGATTCACGGACCGTCCGCCGAGCGTCAGCTCTTCCATGCCGTAATGCCAGCGGGCCGCTTTGTGCTTCTGACTTCGTTTGACGAGCACGGTCAGCCCGGTGCCGAACGGCTGTCCGTCGTATTCCAGAAGCAATGCTTCCGTTTCGATCCGGAGCATTCCGTTTTCCTCGGAAACCGAGAACTCCGGCACCGGAAACTTCCGGCAGACCGCAAATGCAGTCGCGCGGTCCTCGAACGCGTCGCTTTCACTGTATTCCATTCGAATGAGCCGCGGTGTCAGGACCGTAAACCGGTAGTTCTTCCCCTGAACCACGGAACGCGGATCGGCCTCCGGTCTGAGGTCGACTGAAGAAACATCAAAGTACATTTTCGTTCTCCTTTTCCGGCGCCTTTTTCTTGCGGAAGATGAAGAAGAGGATCAGTGCGAGGAGCAATGCGCCGCCTCCCACGGCGATCCAGACCCAGAACGGGATCCCGTCCGACGGATTTCTTCCGTCCTTGGAAGGTACGTTCTCCTCCGGTTCATTGGACCCCCTGAACCCTTCCGGATGCTTGCTCTCCGGATTTTCCACGTAGACCTCTCCGTTGGATCTTACGTTTCCTTCGTCGTCCACGAGGGAGAACGACATCCCGATGAGGTCGTCCTTCAGTCCGTCCTTCCAGATCCGGTCCAGATCGATGTCGTAATGGTACGTCTGATCCGTCAGTTCCCCGTTCTCTCCTTCCGCTCTCGTTAAGAGTTCCCGGGTCGGAAGCGAGAACGTCATGGTCTTTTCCCGGTCTCCGCTTCCGTACTTGAAGACCGCGAGGATCTTCGGCATCTGTTCTGACACGAGCGTATTGTTCGCGACGGAAACCCGTACGTAGTGTTTTCCGCCGATCAGCGTATTCTTCGCAGAGAGCGAAATATTGTCGGCTTTCATCTTCACGGCATTGACCACGTCGTCGAGATCGCCGTTGTATCTGTAGCTGTCCGCAACTTCGACGATAATCTCGTGTTCCTCGTTCAAAGCCCAGTCCGGATTCGGCCGGATGAGCACCCGGTCCACGCGCGAATCGCCCGTATACAGGTCTTTTCCCGTGTAGAACACTTCGCCGACGTCCTCTCCGGCGATCGTCTGATTCAGCCAGACGCCGTTCTCATCGTGGATGGTATAAGGCACCGGATTTTCTCTGCCGTAGCCGTAATTCCGCACCGTAATGAAGGTTTCAATGTAGGGCTGGCCTTCGATCACGAGATAGTCCGGAATCTTCACGTTCGTGACGAGAAGTCCCTTGTCCGCGTTCTGCTTCCACATCCGGAGCCGGCAGGCGTAAACGGAACCTTCGTCGGCGACCGGCGTGCTGTATGCGATCGTAAGACCGCTCGAAGCGCACTCGTCCGGGTTATATGCCGCCGTGAAGCAGGAGATCGGATCGCCGGCAGCGAATTTCAGCGACAGCGGGCCGTGCAGCGTGCAGGTCGATCCGCCGTCCTGAGCCGGATCCACGGTCAACGTATAGATCTGCGCCCTGTTCGAACTCTTCACCGCTTCGCTTTCCTCCATGTCGACGTCGTAATCTCCGACCACGCCGATGAGGTAGATCGCAGACTGGTTATTGTTCGTGATCAGGGTATAGCGGTTGTCCACGGACAGAACGCCGGAACCGTTCTCCGTCTTCTCGGCGACCCACTCGTAGTCTGATGGGTCATTGCCCTTCGCCTTCTTGTTCATCCAATAGACGCTGTCCCCGGCAATGAAGTAATTGCACCCGTTCAGGTACTGCCAGTTCGTGATGATCGTATCGTAGGAAACGGTGCCCTCCCGGATGTCGGCGGGATCGACCATGCCGTCGATGTCGATCCGGAAATTGCATTTCAGATCCTCGGAATAATAGCCGTTCGCACCGTAGCCGCGGACCACGAGCCATTTGTCGGAAGACCGTAAGGGATCCGCCATCCAGTAACTCGGCTCGTTCGGGGCAATGACGCCCGAGGAATGGACTTTATTTCTGCCGAGGTTTTTGTAACAGCGCTTTTCGGGGCTTCCGGCCTCGCAGTAGGAAACGTAATAATACGTGGCGGTCGTGATCATGCCCATGAGGCTGTTCAGCCGGGTGACGGGCGTGCCGTTGTCGTCCCGAAGTCCTGTCGCCGCATACGCGACGGAGCAGTAATCCGCCCGGCCTGCCGGCATCGGTGCGCTGTAGAGATACTGACCCTTCGAAGCGGTGTCGCTCGCGATCACGGAACTCGTCGTCCGCGTCTCGTCCAGATCCACGACGATGGCCGCGACGTCCGTGCTCTTCATCCGCTCGGCCTCATCCTTCAGCGTATTGTCGGCCAGGATCGCGCCGATGTAGACCTTATCGCAGTTTTCGGGGTCGTTTCCGTCGGTTTTGTTCGGCACGACGACGAATTCCGAAACGGAGCGGGTCTCTCCGTCCGGCAATGCCACCCGGTACAGCCCGGACATCAGGTTCCCGCTCTTCCGGTTCTGCAGCTGATAATAGATGTCCGTGCGGTTGCCGGTGGAAGCGAGACGGAACAAGGCCGTATAATTCTTCGTGGCAGCGAACTGCAACTGCGTGTCGGGGTAGGTGCTGGAGTCGATGCTGACCGTATCGGAACGGCCCTCCAGAAGCGGTTCCTCTTCCGCCGGCAGGAAATACGCGTCATGGTTTCCGCCGTCCTGACTAAGCTGCGGGATCAGCTGGTCCGCACACGCTTCCAGAGAAAGATCCGTGAAGGACAGTTCCGTATGGTCCGCCGAAAGCGCGTCCGTCTCGCCCCAGCTGTCGCTCAATCGCTTCTTACCGTTCAGGCAGTCGAACTTGATCGAGCCGCTGAAGAACAGCAGGTAATAATCGATCCTGAGTCCGTACAGCACGTCAATGAAGCTGTGCGGATCCCGGTCCAGGAGCGAGGCCTTGCCCTTTCCGAGCAGCGTCGCTACGTCGAAATTCACGTAGCCCACGGCCGCTGCGCCGAGGACTCCTTTCACGCCGACTCCGCCGAACACGCCGAAGTTGATCACGACTTCGATCCGGGCATTGACGTCAACGCCGTCGTCCGTCGCATATTTCCAGTTGTAATCTTTTTCGCGTCCTTTCGGAGGCGTATCCATGCAGAAATTCACGCTCAGTGAGGTGTTGAGCGCGATCCCGGCTTCCAGACCGATGTACACCGGCACGACGACCGGACCGGCGGGGATCAGGAAATACTCGGTGATGCCGGCCTGAAGCGAGCCGGAGAACATGAAGCCGCCGATGCCGTACCAGTCGTCCGTCGTTTCATTATATGCGGAACGCAGAAAGAGCGAAAAATTCAGGGAGAAGTCCAGCGTCTTATTCGTCAGGCACTTGACCTTGTCCTTGGAATTCAGCACTTCCTTGCCGCCCTTGACTTTCTCCGCATTCTCCCAGAAACTCCGCTCGAACACTTCCAGAGGATGACTCAGACTTTCGTACGATTTCGGATTCCATGACTTTTCGAACAGGGAACTGTACTTGGTCTGCACGTCCGGATCCAGTTTCGTCATATCGTACGAGGCCATGAAGATCATGCTGCCGTCCGGGAAGACGCCGAACGTGACCGGCACCTGCAGGATCTGTGCCGTGATGTTGATCCAGCCGGCCCCGCCCATCCTGTCGGACACATTGCCCGGCAAGGGTTTCGTGGTGATCGGAAGATCCGCGTTTCCGACGCCCGGATTCAGCACCGCTTTTTCCACGGTCAGGTGCGTCAGTTCAAACGCATCGTCTCCGTAGTGAATGCTGACGCTGTCGTTTGCTGCCAGAAGGCCGGCGTTCTCCTCAGCCCAGCGCTTCGGCGCCGTATAGATCCGGGTATTCGAATCATATTCGTAACTGTCCGCTCCGCTGATGCTGAGCACGCTTTTTTCCCGGTTTTCGGAGTAGATCTCGATGGATCCGGGGAACTCAGCATTGCCGTTTCTCGACACCAAAACCTTCAGCGTCAGGTCTTCCGTGTCCTTGCTCACGAGACTCAGCTTGGTTTCCTCGTTGACCATGTCCTTGCCGGACAGGTCCACGCCGCGGATGTAGAGTTCATTCTCCTCCGCTTCCTGAAGTATCATCGTGTAATGATCGCCGGAATGCATCAGTTTGTCGAGGATGGAGACGGCGCGGTAGCCTTCCGCCTGAATGTCCACGATCCCGTAAAAATCGTCCGGAAGCCCGTCGAAAACGGCAATGCCCGGCGTATTCTCTGCGGTGGCGACCACGCTCTTTGTGACGCGTTTCCCGTCATCGTCGATAAAAGACAAGGTCACGAGCGCATTCGGAATGCCCATGCCCTCTTCATCCTTCACGAACCAGCTCATCGCGTCCTTATCCACGACGAAGACCCAGCTGCTCGCGTTTGCATCGGTGCCGAGGACGCGGACCTTGTCTTCCTTGTTGCTGACAAGCCCGAGCGAAGCGCCCTGAAGCAGATTTCCGTTTTGGAGGTAGTTTTTCAGGCCGCCTCCGGAAAGGAAAGTCTCCACGTTCCCCAGCACCTTCGAGACATCGGCGTCGTCGACCGGTTCAAACCCGGCAATGCGGTCCACTTCCTCCGTGAACTGTTCCCGCGCCTCGTCTGAAATCAGGGACTCGATCTCGTCCGCACCTTCCGTATTCACGAAGCCGTGCACGTCGGATTCCGAATACCCCGACAGATTCGAAGAATCCGTGGAGTTGTAGATCATCGGACTTTCAGCCCCCGGAAGGTCCGCCGGCTCTGCGGGATCGTTGTCCGCAAGAGCGGTAATTGGGGTCAGGAGCATCATCCATGCCGCCAAAATGAAACAGGTGGTTTTTCTAAACAACTTCTTCATGATTCCTTTCCTTCCCGCTGTTTTCTTCAGGACAGTACAACTTTTTGTACCCGATCCCATGCCTGCCTTTCGCACCAGTACACCGTTCTTTCCTGTACGTCAAAGACCATGGAGACGACGGTCGGACACACGTTTTGCGCGACCGCCTTCAGCACGGTGAAACAATCCGGAACGTCAAAGTCCTCCGGTGCTTTTTCTAATAGTTCCTCCGCAGTATGGTACCGGTCCCGGCCCATCCACGGATGCGTTTCCGAGTCCTGTTTGAAAGGCGAGAAATTCGTCAGAATTTTGTACTCCGGTCGTTCATAATACAGGTTTCCCTGCCCCGGGATCACGTGCAGCACGTTTCCCGAAGCGTCGGACAATGCTCCCATGAAGGTCAGTCCCGGAACGCTGAAAACCGGCCGTTTTTCGACGATTTCGCGGATCTCCTGCAAGGTCTTTTTCTGCAGGAGCAGGTCGATGTCCAGCAGGATCACGTTTTCTCCGTCTCCCGTCGGATCGCTCCTCGAATCCACAGGCCAGCAGGTAGGCATCCCGACAAAATCGCCCCGCGAATTCGCGCCGAATAACGGCATCCAGCCCTCCTTCGCATCATTGACTTCGATGTAGACTCCGGCGTCATCGGTCCGGACCCGGTACTCCATGTTCAGAAGATCCAGGTTCCAGCCGACGATCGTTTTCTTTTTGTTGACGACAAGACTTGTACACATGACCAAAGTCCGCCTCTTCAGGCTTTATTTCTTCTTCGCGCGAATGATGAACACGGCAGCCGCAGCGACCGCAGCGACACCGACGCCGCCGAGTGCGATCCAGAGCCATGTGTGATCAGGCGCCGTTCCCGTCGTGTCAGTACCGGTCGTAATGACCACGTTCTGTTCGGCAGCCGGACCGGCGTTCTTCGCTTCAGGCTCTGCGCCGTCTAATTCTGCGCCGACTTCCGGAGCATCAATTTCTTCCACAAGTTCGTTCTCTTCTGCCGTATCCTCGGAGTCTTCGTCTTCGGGCTCCGCCACTGCTTTTTCATCCGTTGTATTCTCTTCCGGTTCTTCCGTGGCGGCTTCTTCCGCCGGTTCCGTCGATGCGGAAACCGTGGCTTCGGTCGTCACCGCTTCCACAGGAGCTATGGCTACGGGCGCTTCCGTCGTTATGACAGCCGGATCCGTCGGGGCAACGTAGTTCGGGTCGGCTTTCAAGCACCGCGTGCAGACGCCGTTCACAAAGTTATGGCCGAGTGGCGCAATGTTCGTGCTGCTCATGCAATGGCAGCGGGAGCATTCCACGCTGCGGGAACGCTGACCTTCGCAGCCGAAAATTGCATAGTCTTCTTCCTCATCGTATTCGCCGACGATCTTAAAATCGTGCTCCTGCTCCGACGACAGCGTCGCACCGCAGTCATAGCAGACCAGGCCGCAGCCGAACGAAAACTGCTGCCACTCCTGGTTCTGATGGGCGCAAGGCGTTTCCGACGGTTCATCCGATTCATCCGCAAAAGCGAAAACCGTCCCCATGCTCAAAACGAGCACAAGCGTGATGATGAATCCCAATGCTTTTTTCATTTTTTTATCCTCCTAAACAGCGGAAACCGCTGTTGATTTACGTGTTTTTTCCCGGCTCTTTTTTCTCAAAACCGGGGCTGCGGTCATCCGCAGCCCCTTGCTTGCTCACACTGCTTTACGGCTTACTCCCACTCGACCGGGAATTCAGATCCGTTTTCAAACCGCACCGTCCCGGCCCCTTTTTCGATCCCGGGAATCGTGAGAACGCCGTTTTCATAAGTGAAGGAAACGGCATTGCCATCCACCTCGACGACGGTCGGTTTTCCTGCGTCCCGCGGGTCGAGTTCAATGATCACGGCCTTTTCGGCCGTATCGTAACGGACAGCCGAAGGATCATTCAATACCGCGCCGTGACCGGAAAGAATCGCCTCGAGATTCCGGATCTCCATGACATTCAGACCTGCGGCCGCGAGGAAGGATCTTGCCTTGTCGGCATCCGTCTCGCCGGGCAGTTCCGCGAACGCTTTTAAGAGCAGCTCGTAGTCATAGCCCTCGGCCTCGGAGTCGTCATCGGCGTTCACATAGCGGCTTGCCGTGAGTTCGTATTCGATTGCCCGTTCCACGGCCGTTCTGCCCGCAAGGGCTTCGAGAATGAACGCAAAAGATCCTGTCCGGTCTGCGCCCGCCTTGCAATGAAAAATCACAGGATAGGCATCCGGCCGGGTCAGCAGCCGGAAAGACTTCACGGAACCTGCGGGATTCCGAATAAAATCGCCGTAATACTGGATCGGGTCGACGAGGATCGTCACCCGGTCTTCCGGGAGGAAGCTGCTCACAAACTCTTCTTCCGGATTCCGGAAATCGATCTCCGTCCGGATCCCAAGTTCATTCACGAGAACATCGACTGCATCCGTCCCGCCGCTCTCCAGCTTTCCGCTCCGGTAGAGAAGTCCCTGGGGAATCCCGTTTTCCGCATCACCGGACCAATTGCCGATGTCGCGGGCATTTTCGACGCCCGGGATCACGAGAAGCCGCGGACCTGATTTCGTTGAAAACGTCGAGACAGCGCTCTTCACAGCGGTCCCGTCAGCCGCTTCCGCACGAACGTACCAATAATAGGTCGCGCCGGTTTTGAAGTTTCCGATCCGCATGCTCCGGCGGCGCTCGGGGTCAATGCTGACGGTCCGCAAAGATGCAAACTCCGGGGTTTCCGAAAGAACGATCGCGTACTGATACGCTTTCGGATCCACGCCTTCCGCTTCCCGGATCTCGACCGCAAACTGTGTCGTTTCGGGCTCCGGCAAAGCACTTTTCATCTCTCTTTTCACGCTTTCGGAAAAATCGCCCGAAGCGTACTGCTCCGATGCAAGAGAAATATAGTCCCGAACCGTATCGGGAACGGTGTCGATCTCCCCTGCAGGGTCTGCTGCAATGAGCCAGGAGGCCTCTTTTTCTTCGCGTTTTTCCGTCTCTTCCGGCGATTCTGCGCTCTCCGTTCCGGGAGCGGCTTTACAAGCGCCGAAAACGACCGTTATGAGCAAAAGCAGTGCCAGAACAAGCAATGACCCGTTTTTCAATTTGCCTTCCCTTTTCATTCCATCAATCCTTCTGCTTTTTTCATTATGCCTCCGCATTACGTTTTTGCTTTTCGATCAGATTGAAAAGCTCGGTTTTGCTGTATCTGCCCGTATCGCAGACAAGCGCGTCCGTGGTCCATTCGATGAAATTGATTTCATGACAGGATTCAGAATCAATACTGCCGTTTAGGTCAAGCCATTGTCCTGCTTCGACGATCCTCATCGGGTCATTGAAATCGACGACAAGAACGGTGTACGGAGAACCCCAGACACAGCCCTCTACGGCCAACAGGTTGCTTTCCGGATCATAATGCGGAACAACCCAAATCACAGTCTCTTCAAATCGTTCTCTATCCGTCTCATAAGACTCCTGAGGTATATAGTGAACGCTCTGCATAGATGTCAGATCCAGCACACTATAGCCATAGAGATTCTCATAATACAGCAAATACGACTTGCCATTTGCGTGTTGGAGAATGGTTGCCTCTCGCGGACTGGCTCCAATAAACTTCCACTCAAAGACGAGTTCTTCTGAGTGGTACAGCCTGCAGACCTCACCGGTATTCAAATCCCGGTACGGTGTTCGTGTGGATTCATTCTCATCAACCGCGCTATAGCAACGGACAAGAAAATCATCACCTGGACAATACTCGTCAGAAGGTTTCGAGAAATCACATTGAGGAAACACTCGATCATCATATTCTTGAAGAAGCGTCATATGTTCGGTGGATCCGTAGTAATTCATGCCCGACTCCTTTATTGATCTGTACCCAACGTCATATTATATATTATCTTAACAAATTACCTCGGTTTTTTCAAGGAAAAACACCCTTTCTGCCTAGACAACAAGTGATTTCATTAGCATTTCCAATCGGCTTGTGATATTATTCTTTTTAGGATGCTCTTTTTTGGTAGGTGCGGCCAAACATCGCACCCTAAAAGATATGTTTGAATTGACCAACGATCAACGCAAATATTTTGCCATACCGCCTGTCGAGGATTCTTGGGAAAAGGTTGAAGTGACCCCGAGCCCCTACGACAGATATTATACGTACGCTTATCTTGACGGGCGGCAGGTGAGGAAGATGATACAAGTCTATGATGAACAGCCCGAACAGGGAATGGATTTGTATCGGGAATTCGCTATGGATGAATTACTGTCTGAAGACAAGGCAATGATCCTTCCAAAGACATCCAAGGGCAAGCCGCAAAAGTTTACCGCCGCCAATCTGGACAAGCGCACGAAAAAAGGAATGAGCATCATTTTCGGGCGCGGCTGCATCGACCTTTCAAATTACACAAGCGAAAAATCCTATTACGATTCATCGATTGAAGGAATACAAATCAAAACACTGCAGGAATTCGGCGAATGGGTCCGAAAATGGTGCGAGGAATCAACGGCAGGGGATATTGCCGACATTACCGCTTTTTCATTAGAGTCCAGAGAACACCAGAAATATCACGAAGGAGATTTCTTTCGGTTCCGAATCGGCAGACGATGGTTCGGCTACGGAAGGATCTTACTGGATTATTCAAAACTTAGAAAACAAAAGATTCCATTCTGGGACATTTTCATGGGACCGCCGCTTTGCGTTGCCGTGTATCGCATCGTTACGGAAAACCCGAATCTGACGCCGGCTGATCTTGAAGGGATCAAAATGCTACCTTCGCAGATGATCATGGACAATGTGTTTTATTACGGGGAGTGTCCAATCATCGGAAATGCGCCGATCTCTCCGGATGAAAACAACTATCCAATTCATTTCGGCAACACCATTTCCGCTTGGGATCGTGGCGTGCGATATCAATGCGGCAGGACCTATATTGCTATTGACGAAATTGATGATCCCTACAAGGGGTTTTATCGAAACGGGGGCATTGGCTGGACTTTTGATGTGAACCTACCGATCCTCAACGCATGCATTGCCAAGAACTCCAATGATCCATACTGGGAAATGAGACCGAAAGCTGCTACGCGGCAAGACTTAAGAAGTCCGGAAAACGCTGAAGTCCTTAGCGAGGTACGGCGTATGGTCGGCGTCTAATGTCCGCAATGTCTTAACACTCAAACCGCGCCTAAAAACGGGCTTTTTTGCTTCATTTTACACTGCAAATCCTTTTGCAAATCATTCCCACTCAATAGAACTTAACCAATTTCGTTTAGGAAATATGGTTCGTGTTGTCCCGATTGCCTTTGATGGTTTCACGGATTCTTATTACACTGCCTATTCTTGCTGCTGTTATCATTTTGTTATCAAAGTAATAACAGAAGAATGGATTTGGTATGGATCAAGATCATAGAGTTCTGTTTCAGTTCAACAGATCCATTCAAACTCCACATAATCGATCTCTGCATCCAAAATGATTTCGTCACCGGAAAACAGTTTTGTGATGATAGAACCGTATCCTACGTTGTGGTACAAGTATTCCAATCGGAATCTGCCTTCGGTCAATTTTGTAAGCAGGCTGTTTTCAATCGGCTTATAGTGACCGTTTGCCGAAAACAGCTTTGCCGAAAGCCGATTCGGTTTAACCCATTTGTAAATGGAGAAATCATTCGGATCATTCGGAAAATGATATCTGATGATTAACGATTTCGCATCCGGCTTATAGTATTGTATTGACTCATAACGAGAAATATCGTCTTCAAAAATGAACTCAATGCATTGATCTTTCACCCGGATTTTTTTAATGACGCAATCATGAGGCACGGGAATTGTCGGCAATGAGTCTCCGGTCAAGGAGTATGTTTCTTTCATATTATTTCATTTACCTCAGCCTTCTTTTGTCTTACATCTGTGGAAAACGATCCAACAGGCGCTCCGCGATTTGTTTACATTCTTCTTTCGTCTTCTGAAACACGTCTGTCCCAAATGATTTTGCAAAAACCGACCAAATCTCTTCGGCGATTTGTTTAGAATCATCCGACATCTCCAACGCAAGTTGGATTTGCTCTATTTCAGAATGATACTCTTCATCCGGCGCGGCCGGAAAGAGTCCAATAGGATCCCATTCATTTATGATTTCTGCGACAACAAGACGCTTTATGTCTTTCAGATTCTTTTTAAGCCAAGATTTGATCTCCTCGATGCTCGAACTGTGCAGACACCAGATGCAGTATCTTTTTCCATCCTTTGTAGTAACGATTACCCTGTTTGAAGTTCCCGACTGCCCGTGCTCGGCACGAACTCTGATGGAAAGGATGTGTTCTCTGTAAAACGCACTGCTTCCAGCCCAGATCAACCAATGATTGCTCAAATACAAAGTGGTTTCCAAATGTTCAACGCCGTCGTCTGTAAAAAGGATTCCGTACTGTTTTTCCTGTTCTTCGATCATTCTGCGAAAGCGAATGGTTGGAAACAGACTGATCAAAACACATAATAATGCAAGTCCAAAAGGAACAAAGGCAATGAACAGATCATAAGGCAATACATCATACACTAGACTCGTGATAAAGATGGGAATGAACACAATGATCGCACAGATTAATGCCAATACCGCATTCCTTTTCACATAGATTCGATTATATTTCGATATGGCATTCATTCGATTTTGCGCTAATGGATCACCGACTGCTCATTATGCAATGACTTTCCAAATACTTTTGCCAGTTTTGCGTATACCTTGTATCCCATGCCACGTGCGTGATACTTGAATAGGAAATCCGAACCGGCTCTTCCGAAAGAACCCCATCCGCATCGTAACTGTCAATCTGCACGTATCTCTTGCACGCTTTTCGAATCAACCCCAGATAAAATTCGCCGTTATACTCATCCTGAATGATGATCAGTTTGTTCAGCAATACCGGAGACTGGAAAATGGACTGCCAGGACGTGATATCCACCTGCGGATCGTGAATTTCTTGAACCAAACCATTCCAGACATTGATCCGCTCACAAAGGTCCTCTTTTATTTGGGCTTTCGTCAAATCAGAAATTTTTCGGATATGATACCCGTCGAGTTCAAAATCGTTTTCTTCCTGTCCCAAAACAAACCGTTCATTTACGGCATTCGGATAATAATACCAATAATCCTCGTCATACTTGAAATACATCCGCATGATCCTGGTCGTGCCGATGCTTGAAGAAATCAAGTTGATCATTTCCGCTTTTTTCAAAACATCCTGCCTTTGTAGGTTCGTTGATTTCCCTATTGCTTTGCTGATCCGTGCCGGTTTTTAATTCCATATTATTTTAGCAAATAACCACGGTGTTTTCAAGGAAAAACATCTCTTTCCGCCTTGGCAAGGAAGTGATTTTGCTTGCCTTTCCAACCAGTTGTGGTATAAATACTATTAAGAGATTTTTTTCATGTGTGGCAGAATCATCGTGCGGCAAAAGACTGTTGAAGGGGTGATAAAGTTGAAAAAACGCATCGACAAAACTGCTTGCTTTTTGGCATTACCCATTCTGTGGCTGGCAATTCTATCTGCCACCGCGCTCTCGGGCTGTCAAAAACAGCAATCATTCGACTGGGTTTACAAAACAGAATGCAGCGCCGTGGAACAAGTCGGTCAAGTTCCAGAGTCTTTCAAGGAAATCATTGAGAAAAATCAGTTTCATGATGCGTATGCATTTGGAGACAGATTGCTGGCTGTAGATACCCTTCTATCTGAAAATGATCAATCAGTCTATGTTCATGTCATCAAAATGATGGACTTATACGGAACAGAGCTTGCCAGATACGAGTGCTCGACCGGGAAAGCGTATAAGGTCACCGCGCTTTCTGCAACAAGCGACGGCGGTTTTATCTTTGTTCTGGGTTTTACGGAGTATTATGAGGTCGAAGAGGAACAATGGGCAAGCGAGCATGGTTTTGCGTCACGGGTGATCAAATGCGATAGACAAGGAAATCTTCAGTTTGACACTCCATTTGATCTCATCGAAGGGCGAGCGTTTGATTATTGTATCGAAAGAAGCGACGGCTTCTTCTTCTTCGGAACACGCGAAACTCCGGAAACCAAAGAATTAGGTGTCAGTTCGCCTTCCGATGTCTATCTGACGAAACTGGATCATTACGGAAACGTCTTGAAAAGTAAGACCATCGGCGGTTCGAGTTTTGACTGGCTGGACGCAGCAGAAAACCAGGGTGACAATTTCAAATTATCTGTCAGTGCTCAATCCCAAGATGGAGATTTTGCCGAATCGAATTCAATGTATCCCGTTGACTGGGTCGTCGTGGTAAACGAGGATTTTACGATTATAAAAAAAAGCATGGAGACCGGAAGAGATTACTTTGACAAAAAGATCGGAGAGACGGACGGAATCCCAATCTATATGAGCAGCTCCCTCCTGAATGGATTTGATGCAGGAAGGCCGAGTGCATATATCGATTATGGAAACTTTTACCTGATTGTTTCCGAAAACGCTACTGGAGTATATGAGAAAAAGCCACCGACAGTCAGCGCAATTTGGTATTATTGGGAAACCGTTTATTCAGCGTATGACAACAATGGAAAGTTGATTTTTCGAGCTTCTGTCGATTCCTCACCAGACTATGACAGTCTTGTCCTGCCTTATACGATCACTCCGGCAGATTCCTGACGGCGCAAAATAAAACCGTTGGATTCACAAAAGAATAATAACTAACAGATGGGGCTGCGGATAACCGCAGCCCCTGTGAACATTCAAGGTTAACAATTGCTTTTCATTCCCACTCGACTAAACTTAACTAATTTTGTTTAGGATGTGTGGTTCGTGCTGCCACTAATGCCCTTGATGACTTCACCTATTCTTATTACACTGCCTATTCTTGCTGCTGTTATCATTTTGTTATCAAAGTGATAACAAAAAGTTAATAGAATGACGAATGGGCGATTACTCGCTTTTGTCTCACTTTAACACTTCCCATTTGGGATCTTGTTTAGATCCCCTGCGCAGAATATACCCTTTCTCTCTCAAAGAATCCAAAGCCCTCTGAACCGTTCTGACCGTCTTTGAAATCTTGTCCGCAATATCGCCGCGTGAAGAATCCGGTCTCTGTTTTAAAATGGCTAGAACAGCCATTTCTGTCCCATTCAAAGTGACATCCAAAGTGACACTTGGAATGTCACTTTGAAACTGCGGCCTATACAAGATGAACTTGAAGCCAAGCTCATTACTCTCATAGGAAAAGCGGACCCCGGCATCCTTGCACAGGCTATTGATTCGCTTAAACCCGCTTCCGAACTGCTCAATCGACTTGTTAAGATAGAGGATTTTGGCAATTGTGGCATTTCGAATTACGGATTCATAATTTCCCTTCATATAGTCTTCCGGTTTGTGATTACTGGCATACTCGCCAGGACTATAGATAGTGATCATTCCGGGATGAATGCAGATCTCATGATTCGTGCGTCCGTTGTAAACCGCATGAGCAAAGCTGTTGGCTAAAACCTCTCTAATAACCGCCACGGGGATTTCCGGTATTTCTACCCTCTCCGTTCCAATAATCTCACTTCTCCACCGTATGTTTTTAAGTATGTATTCTTCAGCTGCTTCAAGCAGATTATGAATATTGTCTTCAAAAAGCCTCATATCGAGAAACGTGAGTTTTTCGTCCGTCGCAAATATGGCAGCTTTCATCGTGACGGGATGTGTACTTCCGAAAAGATACTCGCCCGCGTTGTTAAGATTGTCGCCATTGACCAGCCCATACCTTTTCAGAATGATCGAACAAGTATATCGCCCATCAGGTATTCTTCCGACGGAAACAGCCTTTTGCCAAAACGATTTCACTGCAGTCTTATCTATTTCTCTCGTTGATGCCGATGAGGGAGTTTTCTCCCATTTCTCACGATACTCATTCGAAACGAAGAAGTTTTTCAGTTCTTCTGGCGTTACTTCCCGATCTTCGTCGGCAGTACGAAGGTAATACCTCCCGGCAGCTGAATAAGGCGTATTACTCCCGTTAAACTCCACCTTGATCAAATGCTTCCCGTCCAGAATAACCTCTTCTATCGCAGGATAGACCTGAGGCCTTATGCTTTCATATACGGACCGAGAAACATCTCTGAGGGAAGACTCTGACACATCCTGCCCACAGACGTCTCCGTTCGGTTTCACTCCAAAATAAAGAGTCCCGATGCCATGCTTGTTCAGGATAGAGGAAATGGAAATCATCGCCTCTTTCATTTCACCGGTCGTCTTCTTGAATTCAAGTGTCTCGGTTTCTTTCCCTAAGTTCATTCTTGTCCCCTCATTGTTCGAAGTGACATTAGTATACCACATAGTGACAAAAATGTCACTACTCTTAAAATATCTCTTATTAAGATCTTGCTAATTATAGGCCGTAATCAAATAAAAGCCTACGAATGGTATAATTG
Source organism: Lachnospiraceae bacterium (assembly GCA_016281555.1). Lineage (GTDB taxonomy): Bacteria > Bacillota > Clostridia > Lachnospirales > Lachnospiraceae > UBA1267. The sequence goes on from JAEEIV010000054.1 coordinate 68,519, forward strand.
TTTCGTCAGGGCCAATCTTGTCAAGGTTTTACAAAGGATCAGTAGAAAACATCGCACATCATTGCCATTATAAGTTCCTCACGATCTTATGTGTCTCCCGGATCCGGTCCAGTTCGTTTTGAACTCTCTCGTCCTGGTCTCCATCGAGCGCTAGGAGAAGTGAGATCTCGTCCACACGGTCCGAGTCAGAAAGAAGCTTCGGATCATATCGTTCCATCTTTGCGTGCATTGTGCCACTGCAAATGGAACAAGTCAACTATTTTTGAAACAATACGGTTTTACGTAGTTCTGATTCGAGGGGTTTGGGGTCGTCCCCAAAAACCTGCGCGAGGGGACCAGGGGTTCCCTTGGGCGATGCTTGCAATCCCCCTGACGGAGCTGTTTTAAGGATCGTTATACCGACAAATAAGTTGAATCAATTTCCGGAAAACGGTCCGCTTACACGGGCTTTTTCGCAAAAGAAATCGGTATGACTTTTCAAAATAGTATACTTGTACAAACGATTCTTGTGCGGCTTTTCGATATAATCAATTCACTTTGATCCGTATAATCAATGCTACAGATCGCCATCATTGAACGTACAATAATCCCTTTCGTATGGCGAAAACGTTTTCTAAAAGGAGACGTAATGACTTTTTTCGAGATCAGCAAATGTATATTTGTCTCCTCACCCTGTATAGTATATTTCGTTATCCACTAATACTTTTCCGTACCAGTCCACTACCAAGTCGGATGTTTCTTAATACTGTCATCATTTAAAATCATTAAAAGTATTCTGCCCCGCCTTGACATGAAGCGTTTTATCGTTCACCACAAGGCTGTACTCCCTGCTCGAATTGACCGAAATCGTATTGCCCTCGGCGACAATATCCGTCAAGATGTCACCAAACCTCAGATTTTTAATTCCGATTTGTCCCTGAACGTTACCCGGTTTGTTCCATTTAATAACCTTTTCAAAGGCATTGACTTCATAGAAACCTAAAACAAATTCGATATAAACGGAGATGGGTCCCAGGGCCGACCAGCCGCAAAAATCCTTCCGCACAATTGATTTTCCATTCGATTGGGTCGCCGGTTTCGCCTCTGAAGGCGAATAGCATTCCCAGATCGTATGCGGTTCGAATCCCTCGTAAGTATTCATCATTTGCGTTAGAATACTGCAAGCTGCTCGGCGGGCTTCATTGAAATAGCCATAACGGATCAGCCCTTTCAGCGCCATGTAGGCGGTTGGAATCCACAATGAACCTCTCCAATACTTTCCGGAATCATCGAAGTCTGCATCCGCCCTGGCAAGTGAAACCAACGGCACTTCTCCGCCAAAAGCAACCGGATCAAGAATCGATTTTGCCAGATGACCGGCCTGCTTTGCATCGGCGATTCCCGCCGTCAACGGCCAAAACGATGCAATTGTCTTCACTTTATAAAACTTGAAAGACCCGTCTTCGATATCATAATAGAAGCCATCTTCCCGGTCCCAATAATACTCATTGACGATCTTTTTCTTTTCACAATAACGACGTTTCCATTCAGTTGAGTTTTCTGAATCCCCTATGATCATGAACAACTCTGAAATGCACCTTGCGGAAAGAGTTTGCTCACAGATCGCATCGATCCACAACATGTCCGGATTGTTCGGACGCTCTTTCTTGGCACGGTCTCCCTTTCGTCCCCTTGGGGTATTGTCCATGCCGGATCTTCCGCCCTCCCATTTATAGCCGAACTCACACTTTGCCCAGCATGTCGGAACAGAAACACCGTTGACCGGAAGCGGCGCCGATAATCCTTCGAGCCATTCATAGTGTTTTTGAAGATATTGTTTTTCATACAACAGAGAATGAAGATATTCTTTATCCCCGTGGAATAATGCATTCTCATACTCCGCCCAGGCAAAAAGCGGCGGATTGTCAGCAATGTTAATCTGAATCGGGAACGGCACACCGGGAATCGCGCCGGTCCACTTCGGTTCATTTTCAGAAGGAATTACGGAAGGCAAAACGCGTCTGTCATATAGGACTTCGTAAAAATTCCGGAGTGTTTCTTTCCCCGGAAAAACGTCTTGGGCATATTTGCAGAACAAGGACATGAAGCAACTGTCCCAGATCCAGATCTGAGTATCGCAGAAGCCCTCATCCATATAGGGCGTTTGCGGCATGCCGTCGATCGCTTTCACATGCGCATATGCCAGTTCCCATGCCTTATCGTATAGCATGGTATATTCTTCGTTTTGCAAGAATACGGGGCGCGGAATAAAAGCGCGCCAATTCTCAGCATTGAAGTCGCCCTTCATCTCATACAACTCATTACCTCATTAAAACTCGGAATGGACGGCTGTGCGCCTTTTCTGGTACAGGCAATGCTCGCCGCCCTGCTACCGAACACCGATGCCGTTTCAATCAAATCCCCTGCCGATAACCGCGCAACCAGCCCTCCGCAGAGCGTATCACCCGCCGCAGTCGTATCAACGACCGGAACTTTCATGCAGGGATAGGTTTCTTCGCCGTCCCTGGTGACGATTTTGAACCCTTTTCCGCCCAGAGTCACGAGCAGTGTGTCTGAAAACGACAGCAAGTGTTCTTCTCCTCCCAAAAGGTCCGCTTCGGTCTCGTTCGGCGTGATGAGGTCGCAGTATTGCAGATACGGAAGGATCTCCGCATTTGCCGGCGCAGGATTCAACACCACGAAAAGCCCCTTCTCCTTTGCCTTCTTTAGCCCATAACCGATGACTTCGATCGGATTTTCCAGTTGCGTAAGATAGACGTCTCCTTTTTCGGCCTTTTCTAACATCCTGTCGATATCTTCCGTTGTCAGGCAGGCATTGGCGCCTTTATCCAGAATGATCCGATTGTCACCGTTTTCAATCACAATCACAGCAATGCCCGTCGGAATGCCCGGAACGACCCGCACGGACGAGACGTCGATTCCTTCCTCTTCAAGCGACCTTACAGCCGAAGTGCCGAAATCGTCATCGCCCACGCACCCGCACATGAACACAGTACCGCCGAGTCTTGCGGCGGCTACCGCCTGATTGGCGCCTTTGCCGCCGTGCGCGGTGAAAAAGCCGCTGCCCGTCAGCGTTTCTCCTGCTTTCGGCATGTACGGCGTTGAAATGACGAGATCCGTATTAATGCTTCCGACAACAAACACATTCTTCATATTATTATTCCTTGGGCCGGATACGGAGAAGGTAAGCATTGTAATTCTCCACATCCAGATACGCCGAAAACTCATTGGAAGTAAACCTCTCTTCCCGCATGAGTTTCAGATCCTTTCCCTCGTCCAAAAGATAATATTCGACAATGACAGGTCCCTGAGAGCATGCATTTTTAACCGTAACCTTCAAAGACTTTGCGCTTTCTTGCTCATTCTTGTCATAATAAGTCAGGAGAATCGCATGCTCTTTCCCATCGGTAGCGGCAGCGGCGTAAACATTGCCGCAGTCCAGAACCGGCTTCACATATCCCCCGAGTTCTCTCAGTTCAGAAAAAGCTTTGAGTACATAATAAGTCTTTAACCTTTCGTCGCCGCTGAGCCCGAAAATGCCGTTGAACTTACAAGGCCGCGCGTCGTAATACATCAGCATGTCCAGCGAAGACGCCTGACCGACACACATTGCCCCAAGGACAAAAGAGGCGCCCTTCAGTCCCATGATCGTCCGAATGGATTGCTGATAAAGTTCGCCTGTCCAGCCACCGACGTAATTCCATTCGTCCAGCACGGTTTCGGTATCCGTGTATCCGTTTTCATCCAGAAGCGCTCTGAACTTTTCTATGATTTCGGCGAGATAATCCACATCGTCGGCATAACAATGGAAAGAAAAGAAATCAAGGGGAATGCCGTTCTTTCTGGCATACGGCAAAAACTCCTGAGAGAACCCGCTGTTGTAATAGCAGATGGCAGGACCGCCGATTTTCAACTCAGGGAATCTTCCCTTCAGGTATTTCGCCGCTGTTTGATAGAACTCCATGAACTGCTCTTCTGTTCCCTGCCAGCACGGGTTACTGCCGTCCGGATTCACGCAATCCGGCTCATTCCAAATCTCCCAATAACGGATCCCCATATGAAAGCCGTTTGCCCATCCTTCGTTGTAATGCAGAATGATATGTTCGCAAATCTTCGCCCACTTCAAAAAATCCGACGGAGGATAGGTTCCGCATTTTTTCTTGTGTTCGATCGTTGCTCCCAATCGATAGAACACCTCCGTACCGGCCGCCTGAATGGTTTTGAGGTATTCATCGGTCGGCTCAAACTCGTATGACTTTTCGTCGTTCTCATCGGCAGAGAAATCACGGAATATCCGGTGGACATCCACGGACCATTCGCCGCCGTAGTCCGCAAAGAAGGCCGCGTCATGCAGGCGCGCGAAAGGAATGTGTAATTCTTTATAATCACTGAAATTGCCGGTTTTCCGGACTTCCGAACCATAAGGGCCGTTATTCACAGCGTTCATGGGTTTGATGGCCCCGGAAACCTGATTGAAGTCAACCGTCATTTTTCCAATGCTGCTCATTTGATCCTCCTCAAAACCTTAAATCCGAACCGGCAGAGTTCGACAGAACTCACCCGCTCACCCGTCAGCAAATCCTCGTAAAGCCCGTTCAGGACAATATCCTCCGCTTTTTCGTTCGAGTAGTTTTCAATAAAGAGATACTCTTTTTCGCCGTCCGTCCTTACTTGGGCGGATACTCCTTCCCGGCCGGACGCGATGCAGGATTTCACATTCAGTTCTTTTAAAATTCGTCCGATCGCAAAATTCTTAAATTCGCCCGTGTCGCGGAACGCCTGATAATAGGCCTTTCCTTTGCCGTACTCATTCACGGTAAAGCAAGGAGTTCCCCGGTAAAAATCCGTTTGATAAGTTGCGCGCGCCTTGGCGGTCCGAAGATGGATGATCTCGCAATACTCTTTTGCCGTAAAGGACTTTCCGCCGAACTCGATCTCCTGTTCTTCTTCCGGAAGAAGCGAATCGATCTCCTCGTTCCAGATACCGAACACGTCTTTTAACTGCCCTGCAGGGAACCCGCCGAGATGCGCAAGGGCGTTTTCATCCGCATAGCCGAGCATATAAGTTGCATAAATCGTACCGCCGTTCTTCACATACTCCGCGATCTTCTCTTCCAATTTCTTGCTGACTATATACTGCATCGGCATGATGATCAGCTTGTACTTTGAAAAATCCGAATTACTGTTGACGATATCGGCAGGAATGGAGTTTTTCCAGAGAACTCCGTAGTACTGGACGTCCTCGCGGTAATATCCGGTATGTCTGGGCGAAAAAGCATAAACGATATCCAGCGCCCACAGATTTTCTGCATCGTAAAAAAGAGCGGTTTCCGCTTCCGCGGTACACCCGCAGACCTCGTCAATCTTTTTTAACGTCTGCCCGGTGGCGGAAACTTCCCGAAAGATCCTTGTATTTTCACTTCCTTCATGATCGACGATCGCACCATGGTACTGCTCATTCGCGCCGCGGGATTTCCGAAACTGAAAATACCCCACGCTGTCGCTTCCGTGTGCCACGGCGGAAATGCCGGCAAGCGTAAGGATTCCCGGCCTCTGAAGTTTGTTCTGCGGCATCCAGCTGACCAAGCCCGGGGCGCTTTCCATCAGCATAAACGGCCTGTTCTTGAGTGAACGGACATAATCATACTGCCACGCCGAATCGATCGCCTCACCGACCTCGCTCGGTCTTCCCCAGTTCGGATAAATGTCGATGGATGCAAAATCCAGAATCTTTGCAAATTCAAAGAGATCGTAATCCCGCTGCGGCATCAGGTTGGTGGTGACAACGGCATCCGGATCAATGCTTTTAATGATATCCGACTGGAATTTCAGATAATCAATGATTGAAAGGTCCGTAAACCGTTTCCAGTCGAGATAAAGCGCATCGTATGCAGTTCCACCATGCGGTGGCTCAATCTCCTCAAAAGAACCGACCTCACCGGACGACCACTTGGCCCAATACGTCCTGTTCAGGTTTTCAACCGTCCGATATTTCTCCTTGAGGAATTCCCGGAACCTCTTTCTGCAGTTTTCACAGAAGCATTGTCCATAGATCTCGTTATCAAGATGCCAGGCAAGGACCGCCGGATCCTTTGCATATCGCTCTGCCAGTTTCCGAACGATGATTCCGACTTTTTCCCGGTATTTCGGGGAAGTAAAACAGGTTTTTCCGCGAACGGACCCCAGACTTAAGGCAGGAGGATTTCCGTCCTTCGTAATACGCAGGATCTCCGGATACTTTTTCGCCATCCAATGCGGCGGCGCCACGGTCGGTGTGGCGAGAACGACATGCCCGCCGGCTTTTCCGATCCTTTCAATGATTTCATCCAAAAATGCAAAATCGAACTGCCCTTCTCTGGGTTCCAATGTCGACCACGAAAACACGCCGACCGTCATCTCATTGCAGTTCGCCGCCTTCATGAGACGCATGTCCTCATCCCAGATCTCCTTGGTATCGATCCATTGTTCCGGGTTATAGTCCCCGCCGTGCAGAAGATGAGGGAATGCTTTATTCAGATAAGTTTTTTTCATAACAACCTCTTCACTTTTTCAATGAAAGCGGTATGCCACTCGGCACTGTGCGGATAATCGGTAAATCCGTCTACTCGTTCATTTTTTAATAACTCTGTCACACGTTCCCGGCCGATTATCTTTTCCAGCGAATACAAAAGATCGTAGTCTTCAAAACAGAGCGCCATCATTTCGGACCGCATGGACCGGTTCACGCCGTGTTCAGCGGGATAGACGATGAATCCATCTCCCGGCGGAAACGCTCCGCCTGCATTCGAATCCGAATAAGGATCGATCGGACGATAGGAAAGACCGCTGTTCCAGAAATTAAAGCCCCAGTGCAGAAAGCCCTGAACGCCGGAAAGATACAATTGAAGCCCGAACACGCGCAGCCTCTGCAGCGGGAAATTCAAAAACCGGTTGCTGTAATAGTCTCCTGCGGGCTCACAGCAGTAATAGACGAGCATATCTTTCACGCGTTCCCTCAGAAACGCCTCTGCATGCGGCGTCTCCGGCACCGGAATGTCAACCAATCCCTGCCTGTAAAACTCGATGTTGCTCAAGGCATCGATCGTGGGCAAGTCGCCCAAATGACGCTTCACCGCACTTCTCAAGGCCTTGTATCGTTCCAGATGTTTTTGATCCGGTTCATCGGTCAGGTGGAAGCAGCACAGGTCCGCTATTCCTTCGGTCCGGATAAATCCGGCAAGTTCCGGAAGAAAGGCATCCAGGAACTCAATATATTCCCCACTGAGAGAGTCGTTTTCCCAACCGAAAATCCTTTTCTTTTCACGATTGACTGTTGCAATGATTTTGGGGCAATGCTCGCCACCCCATTGCGTAAAAAGATGGGAAAACTCAATGTATTGAATCCCCCGGCTTAACACAAACTCTAAAAACCTTTTCAGTTCCGAAAAGTCGAAGGAGTACTTCCCGTTTTCAACGGAAACACCGACAAGTTGCGTTGTCATGCGCTCTCCGCCGACAGCGGTATCGAGCGGAGGCGTAAAAATCGGGGTTAAAAGCATGTTGAAGCCTGATTGGGTATAAATCCTCAGGAACTCCTCAAAAACCCCGTAAAACCCCTCGGAAAACGCTTCTACGCCGTGTTCACGGCAGATGCAGTCATAATGCATCCAGTTGGTCTTTTTGATTTCAGCATGAGTGAATCTTTCGGGCAGCACTTCGAGATCATATCCGGTCTCGCCCAGCCGATTGCCTTCAGCATCACATACGGAAAAAGTGATCCGGTGATTGCCGACGGGCAGTTCCCCGTTCGGTTCAACCCGAACCCAGAGGCATCTGTTTCCGTTCGGCGGCAGAATCAGGTCACCGGTTTTCAATGGCCGGATCACATCGGGATACGATCCCGCGCCTCCAAGCACATAGTCGTCGGTCTTGCCGATTAAAATGTTTTCAGCCGGAACGGAATCGATCACTCCGAGGGAAACGAAAGGCTTCAGATCCCCCCAAACCTCCACCTGCAGGCCGTAAAGCGCCCAAGACTGCAGGGAGCGGATCACCAGTTGAAACCGATGGCATTGGTTTCTCAGTGTGACACCCGAGGTCTCGATGCCCGTGATCACACTGTCCGCCCTGAGTTTCTCCATACAGCTTACGGTCGTTATTTGTATGTTCAGATCGGATTTCTTCATGCTTTCATTCTACCCCTGCATTCTCCGAAAAGCAAGAAACTGCTGAAAAAACACAAAGGGAAGCGGCAAAACGAATTCCCGAAATGATGATCTGAAATCCGTTTTTGCCGCTCCCGCTATGGGCCTAACAGTCCCTGTACATTTTTAATTCGGCGTCCATGTATCGCCCCAACTGTCGTTCCAGTTCAACTCCACATCGTCGTTGCAGTAGAAAATCACATTGGTAAAACTGCATTTGTTCAAGTTGCCTCCGAGACCGATCCTGAAGTTCCCTGTAAAGTGCAGATTAAACGACTTGCTCGCCGGATCACTGTTCGGAACGGTGTCGGATACCAATGCATTGATCTCCGCCAGAGAGTAACTCCGCGTTAAAACCTGGGAGCCATTCCGGTTGGACACCTTGATCGTAATCATGCTATTTGATGCGGAGGTGCCTGCCGTATAGGAGACCTTGAGATCAATGGCGCCTTCATTGTCAAACAGCCAGCCGACATACTTGTACTTATAGGGATCCCGGGCATAATCCTTGCAGAAGAATATGTTCCCCTCCTTCTCCACGCCAATGAGCAGTCTGCTCAAATACCCGTCGCCTTCTCGCTGATACAATGTGATGCCGCCGCAGAACTGGTCTGTACCCGACACTCTCGTTATTGTCGTCGAAACGGTGAAACTCTTTCCGGAGTTTTCCCAAAGTCTTGCAGAACCATAACCATCGGTGGCGTATTCGGTCTTTTCGTAATCGTTATAGAAAAGTCCACCCTCGTCGGTGATACTCACCGTTGCCTTGACTCCTCCGAAAGAGAGCACGCCGCCAGATACGGATATCGGTTGCACGAAAACCCTTCTCTTAGCCAGGTAATCATCAGTTCCGATGTCATCTGTTCCTACCACACCGTGATAGGAAGTCCAATAACTGCCGTCGGCATTTTTGAAAACATGATTGTGTCCCGTGCAGTAGACATTATTCGATGTAGAGCGCCATATGGCCGTTCCGCCTTGCGTCCAGTTGCTGGAAGACATAGGATCCTTATTGGAACATTTATAATAATCCACATGATAATCTTTTGATTCCGTCAAACTGCCGGCGAAATTACCTACTGAATACATAAGATATAAATCGTCTCCGTCGATAAGCGTACAGGGACCCTCTTCGAGTTTTGAATTCTTACTGATATTCACTGCATCGTTGTTGACAGATGTAGGACTGTTCATCGTACAGATGAAAATTCTGGGAGAACTGGTCTCCGAATTGACAGTTCTGCCGCTGAAAGTGTAATACAACTGATTTTTGTAATAGAAGGCGTGACCGTCGATAGCATATTTACCTGAGACAACGCTCGGTTCTAACTTAACGGGTGTTTTCCACGAACCCGAAGGGTCTTGCGAATTACACTCCAAAACAAACATCCTTTCGGACATAGTCCCGCCGTCGGAACTTGCCGAGCAACCAGAAACATAAATATACCAATTACCATTCAAGTATTCGAGTTCGGGCGCCCAGATCTTTTTTGCCAAAGCGCTGTTATAGTTCGCCGAACTTGTATTCGTCGGATCGTAAATGGTCGTGAAATTTGTCCCATCACCCCAACCATTGTCTCCGCCTTCGAGAAGTTCTTCAAGACTTCTCGACTTACGAACCAAAATCTTGTTAGATGAATCGACGGTAACGTAATAATAGAACCCGTTCCTGTATGTTACCGAAGGATCGGCGCCGTAGATGTTTTCTTTATTGTATAAAGTAGTCGTGTGGCTGACGCGCTCCTGATAATAAGCCTTATACTGAACGGCTTTCTTAACCGTCGTATCTTCGGCAACTTTATTGATAAGACCGCTCGACCAGACGGGAGTAGACGTGCCGCCCACTCTTTTTTGCCAACCCAAGAAGGTTCTGCCGTCAACGACACCAGGATCTGACGGAAAATCAAAATTGCTGCCAAAAGTTTTGGTCTGCGTATCGTATTCATTTCCGTATTCATCCAAAAACTCTACATTGTAACTCAGGAGATACGCGCCCAGTTTTGCCGCCTGTTCAGCGGTCGTCCCGAAAGCATTGGAACCGTTGTAATCATTGGTGATTGCGAGCGCAATGTCCGACATGGACATTTGAACCGAGTCACTGTGATTCACCGTGGACGAATTTCCGTCATTGTTCCAGTCGATGTAGGCAATGGCTGTGATGGGACGGTTGTAACTTGCCTCCGGAAATCCGTGCAGATAAACGATCCCTTCGGCGTAACTGCTCTTGACTGTCCATTGGTTCACACCCGTTGCCCCGTTGTACAGAATGCCGTACCTAGCCTTGCTCGCAGCTGCAGTCCATAGATTCAGTTCCGCCCCATTCACCATATCGGAAGGCGTGATCAGAATACCCGCCACTGCATTGTCATCGGCGATCAGGGTATTGTATGTCGTGAGATCCAGTTTTACGCCAAACCGGATTCCGTCGTCTCCGGCCGCGTTACTGTAGCGAATCGACATGCCGAGCATTTCGAATGCAGATGGCGTTACAGCATAAGCCTTTTCGGTCAGATTCGTGAATAAGGCAACCACGAAAACAAGCGAACAAAACGCAATAATCGCCATTACTGCTGTTAATCTGGTTTTAAATGATCTTTTCATTTTTTATACCTGCCGTTTATTATTGATAAAAACGGAAATAGCTTACTTTATGATCCTTGTAAACAATTAAGAATCGGTTTTAATGAACGGTGTGTAATCGTCGTCGTTCGGGTCGGGAACAAACCTGTTGATCTCTTCCGGATCGGTCGAATAAACGACATCTGAGAATTTTGCCGAACCGTCAAACACCGCGCCGCCGAACTTAATCGCAGCGGAAGAAGCACCATCTCCAAGCATAGTACCGAGAAAACTCCAGTTTCCACCCCAACTCGGAGTAAGCGTGCCTGCCGTTTCCATGACCTTAACGCCGTCGATGAACATATAGTAAGTTCCGTTTTTATAAACGAATGTAAGCGTATTATCACCATAGGTCAAGCCGAGATCAGAGCAGTTGATAATGCCTTCACCGGTCCACCCCCAACCGTCGCCGGCTTCCCGATAGACCTTCAGTTTTTTACTCTCCGACCACTGGAAAAGAACGTGATACCTATTAACGGGAGCAGAAGGTCCGTCGAAAGTACCTACGGCAAAGCCGACACTGTTGGAATCAACGCTCGTTACATTTACGGAAACAACAAAGTTCTGCCCCTGTGAAAACTCAACCCCGTCAAAAAGCATGGCGGCGGGTTTGTTCGTATTCACTTTTATGGTTTTGCCGGTCGCCGTGCCGTTGGGATAAATACCCGTACCGGAACTGAAAACGGGGGCTGCGGTGAAAGCCAAATAATCGCTGATCACGCTTTCATCGGTCGTCAAAACGAAATCTCCGAAAACAGCCGAGCCGGACAAAGTGGTAAGTCCCATTTTCAGCTTGCCTTCGCTGCCGATAACGCTCTTTATCGTTGCCGAAGACCCCGAAAACGCCTGATCTTCGCTTATTTCAAGAACTCTCTTGTTATTGATCAATAAATAGTATTTATTTCCTTTGTAAACGAGAACGAGTCTTGCCGGGCCGAATTCCATATCGCAAGGATAAGAATTGTCGCCTACACTTATCGACCCGTAAGGATCGTGTCTCCATATACAGATATCTTTTAAAGAACCTTGATTTCGCCAATCGAACATCACATGTTTTGCGTTGTCGTTCCCTAACGATCCGACGACGAAACCTACGTTTTCCGCATTGAGATCATCGAGAAAAACGGATAGCATAAAACTATCGCCAGCATCGACTTCCGCCCCGTCGAGCACAAACGCACCGACAGTACCAGGCGAATCAATTCTGTAATCGCCTTCACGACTCTTAATTACGCCGTCGTAAAGCGATAACGCGCCGTTTTCGGCAGAAAATCCCGAATACTCGTAGGAATAACCGTCAATAAGGATGGATTTTATCCTATGTATCGTGCTTTTAGATACGTTAACGGTGTTAACGAGATAATCTTCTATCTTTTCGGACAAAGTATCGCCGATCTGCCCATCGAGCATATTGACGTAAAGATTTGCAATACTGCTAACGGATCTCGACTCTTCTATATGGCCGAAGTTGGAAAAAAGATAATCCCTTAAAAGCGTTTCTTTCGGAACGCCGAGAAGCCCGTTCAGAAGATAGGAAATAAAGCCCGTTCTGTCTGTGCCAATGGTGCAATGGTAGATGATCGGATAATTGCTCCTGTCCGAAAGATATTCAAACGCCTTCTTTATCGAAGGATAGTTTTCGCTGCTGTTCAAGCCCGAAGAGAAGCCCATAGGACATTGATAGTAATTGATATCGTCACCGATCACGCTCGTATCAGTGAGTCCGCCAACCTCGTTCATCTTTTTTTCAACATCCCAATAATCGGTCGAACGCAGATCGATTTCCGTCTTTATACCGAGAGATCGCATCGTTTCGATGCCTTTTTCCGTGATGATGGGATAAACGTTATTCGTGTCCGAATTATTCAGCCTTGCGCACCTGTAAATAAGCCCTTGCCTGATCGTTCCGTCCGCCACGGTATAACCGCCGAGATCACGCATATTCGTGATGCCGTCACAATCGATAAAGCGTGGCAGTCCTGCGTCAGTCGTAAACGACTGCACTCCACTCGAAAAGGTTTTACCGCTGTATTCGCCTTTTAGTTTATAATAATATGTCGTGCCTGTTTTCAGATTATAGATTTCGGTTTCTTCGCCGACCACATCTATCGTCTGAAATTCAGTGAAGTTTAAATCTTCGCTTAAAAGAATCACTCTGTCGTGAAGGTTTTCCGACGAAGGCGAATTTATGATTACAGGCAAGGGTTTGCTCTGTTCACTCGTTCCGTTTGCGTATGTGGCTACGGAATCATAGGAGTCTGCAAGATACGCAAGCTGCTGATTTGTATGAATTACGGCGTTTTCGGATGATCGGAAAACCACACTTTCGACCGACGCCTTATAAAGCATGTCCCTTTTGACGGCACGATCCTCTTGGCTGATTTCGATCGTCGTGTCCGACCAAACGGGCGAATTCTTCGTGCTTAAATTTTTGAGCCACCCGAAAAAGATACTGTCGCTCGAGACAGAATAATCATTCGGGAAAGAGAATTCTTCGCCGAATTTAAACTTTTGAGTACCTACGATCAGATTATTGTTTTCATCTAAAAAATCGACCGAGTATTCAAGAAGATAATTGTCGAGTTTTGCTGCCTGCACCGAAGTAGTGCCAAAAGCATTGGAACAGTTGTAATCATTGGTGATTGCGAGCGCAATGTCCGCCATGGACTTTTGAACCGAATCACTGTGATTCACCGTGGACGGATTGCCGTCATTGTTCCAGTCGATATAGGCAACGGCGGTGATGGGTCGGTTGTAACTTGCCTCCGGGAATCCGTGAAGATAGACGATCCCTTCGGCGTAACTGTTCTTGACTGTCCATTGGTTCTCACCTGTTGCACCGTTGTACAGAATGCCATACCGCGCCTTGCTTGTGGCTGCCGTCCATAAATCTAACCCCGAACCGCTGATCATATCGGAAGGTGTGATCAGGATACCTGCCACTGCATTGTTATCTGCGATCAGGGTATTATAGGTCGTGAGATCCAGCTTCACGCCGAACCGGATCCCGTCGTCTCCGGCCGCGTCACTGTAACGGATGGACATACCGAGCATTTCAAAAGCAGAAGGCTCGGAAGCTTTCACCTTGACCTCATGACCGTTCAGAAGCAGCGCCCCGAAAACAAGGGAACAACTGATGAGCAGCGCCATCGTTGCGGCCATTTTGTTTTTGAATGATTTTTCCATGTTTCACCTTCCGCGTTGAATACCGGTCAAGCATATTTGCTTTTCCTGACAAAGAAAACGGTGCGGAGGAGAGGGCCCGGATCCCGTTAGAGAATCCGTCTGCCCTGCTCCTCACCGTTTCATTACGTTGTCGCGTCCTGAGACGCTTTCATCCGGATAACTCTTAGTTCACCGGATAATTGGCATTGATGAAGTCTGCATCCGTCGAATAGCCCCACGCCGTGCAGTTCATGTTGCCGTTGAAGAACGAAAGACCGATCTTCTTGGTATCATCCGTACCAACTGCATTCTTCGGCACCATGCCCCAGCCGGTATTGGCGGTTTCATCGATCTTCGCCTTTTGGACGCCGTTGAAGAACATATAGTAATACCCGTTCTTATAAACCATGGCAATTTTGACATTGGAATTCTTATTGCCGTAACCCGGCGTCCACTTGTTGTCTTCATGACCGGTCCAACTGGTCTCTCTCCAAAGATAAATGTCGTTTGCTCTCCACTGGAACAACAGATGCTTACTGGTCGATGTATTCGTGCCGACCACAAATCCAATCTGATCTGCAAAACCACTGTTGACGTCCGCATAGATCACAAAATTCTGATTCTGTGCCAGTTCCACGTCTGTGAAAAACGCCGTTACGTTTTTATTCGTATTGATGCCCATGGTGGCAGAAGTGCTTGTTACGTTGAAAGTTGTCGGCGTCTGGTTGATTCTGCTGTCCATCGCAGGATTCTTGTGTTCTTTCAGATAACCCGCAATGACGTCTTCATCCGTCGAGTAAACATAATCCGTGAATGTCGCCGTACCGCCATACACACAGACACCGATCTTCGTCGGCACCGAAGCGTCTTCGCAATAGGCCTTCGCAAAGTTGAAGTTTCCGCCCCAATCGATCGGCAACGTCTCATAACCGTCAACCGTGACTGATTTCATGACTTCCACGCCGTCAACCTGCATGTAATACTTTCCGCCGCAATGGATCAAAGTGATCGTCGAAGCACCGTAAGCGGAGATCGTTCCGGATTTGTCGATATGGCATTCGCCATCCCATCCCCAATCACTTCCGTTCCCCTGACGGTCGCAAACAAACTTCCTCTGGTTCGTCCAGCGGAACAACACGTGATAGCGATTCGGCGGTGTCGACGTACCGTCAAACTTACCGATAATAAAGCCGTACTCTGTGGCTGTTAAGTCGGTGCTTTCCGCTCTGACCGAAACCACGTAATTCTGTGTCTTTGCAAACTCCGCATTGGGCAAAAGCGCCGCTGCGACTTTGTCTGCCGGAGCGGAAAGGGTGCTACCCGTTACGGTTCCGCCCGCTTTGTCGTAGATGTTTGTACCAAGCGAAAGAGTATCCGGCACGTATTGGCTGATTACTGCCGCATCAGTTGAATAACCCCAGTCTGTACACACCATACTGCCGTTGAAGAAAGAAAGACCGATTTTCTTGGTATCATCCGTACCAACTGCATTCTTCGGCACCATACCCCAGCCGGTGTTGGCAGTTTCATCAATCGTGGCTTTTTTGGCGCCGTTCAGGAACATGTAATAGAATCCATCCTTATACACCATCGCAATGCTGACGTTGGAGTTTTTGTTCCCATAACCCGGCGTCCACTTGTTGTCGTCATGACCGGTCCAACTGATATCTCTCCAAAGATAAATGTCGTTTGCTCTCCACTGGAACAGCAGATGCTTATTGGTCGCTGTATTCGTGCCTGCGACAAAACCGATCTGATCTGCAAAACCGCTGTTGACGTCCGCATAGATCACATAATTCTGATTCTGTGCCAGTTCCACGTCCGTGAAAAACGCCGTTACGTTTTTATTCGTGTTGATGCTCATCGTAGCAGCAGTGTTTGTCACGGTGAACGTCGTCGGCGTCTGGTTGATTCTGCAATCCATGGCGGGTTTTTCAAAGGTCGAACCGGAAGTTGCGAATCCCGGTTTGAATGTCGTTGCATACTTGACTAACTTTGCATTCGCCGCGGTAAAATCCGTCGCGGTAGTTGCATAAGTATCTCCGCCGTTCTTCTTATACCAGCCATTGAAAGTATAGCCCGTTCTCTGAACAGGATCGGAAGCCACCGTGAGTTCCGCACCGAATTTCACGTTCTGGGTGCTGGCAACATTGCCATAGGCATCCAGGAAATCAACGGTATAACTCAAAAGATAGTCATCCAGTTTCGTTGCCTGCGCCGCAGTGGTGCCGTAAGTATTCGAGCCCTGATAATCGTTCACTACTACAAGAGCGACATCTGCCATCGAAACCGCAACCGAATCGCTATAGTTGGCATCGGAACCATCGCCGTCCCAATCGATATAGGCAATGGCAGTGATAGGCCGGTTGTAGCTGGCTTCGGGGAACCCATGGAGATAGACGATGCCTGTGGCATAATCATCTCCGACAGTCCAGTAGTTCGCTCCGGTGGCACCATTAAACAATACGCCGTTACTTGCTTTGTTTGCAGTAGCATTCGCCAAAGAGAGCGGGGCTGCAGAAATCTGGTCGGTAGGGGTGACCAGTATTCCCGCAACCGCATTGTTATCCGCGATCAGCGTATTATACGTCGCTTTGTCGAGTTTGACACCGAACCGGATGCCATCTTCACCTGCGGCAGAATCGTAGCGGATAGACATGCCGAGCATCTCAAATGTCGTGGGCGAAGTCGCGTTGACTTTAGTCATCGCCCCGATCATCAAAGCCAACCCAAGCACGAATGATAATATCGCCACAGGCATTATCAAACTTGTTTTGATTCTGAATGATTTTTCCATCTCACACCTCTTTACCTTAGTTCTGATAGGGGTTCCAGTCGTTGCCCCATTCACTGTTCCATTCCACCCCGACGCCGCTTGCCGTAATAATGTCGGTTTGTTCTATTATTACGACTTCGATCGTAGGTTTTTCATACACCTCTTTCATTTTTTCCTCCTTCACTCATCAATTAATAATTTTTTTAACCATGGGGTATAACTATCCGTAATAATATCGTCCTGTTCAGTTATCACGACTTCGATTTGAACTGGTAAACTAAAATTGGACACGCAGGGGGTGGTTTTTGTACAGCCATTGTGCCATAATGGACACGCACCGTTTCGATGCTGTACACCGTCCACTCCTCAACGGACAGGAGGTTTACCATGAAGTACACAAAACAAC
>JAEEIV010000055.1 GCA_016281555.1 Lachnospiraceae bacterium
AGGTGTTCCGCCGGCGTATTGACCGACGTGTGGCTTTCCGGCACGATGAGATCCAGTTCGATCTGAAGCGGCGTATTGCCGAGAAGACGGGAAAACTGCGTTTCCGTCTGGATCTTTTTCGGCATCAGGTTGACGAGCAGGATCCGAAGAGGACGGATGTCCTGGGTGGTCGCCCGTCCTTCGGTCATGACGAAGATGTTTTCCTGCCTCAGCGTTTCTACCGCAGGCAGATGATCCGGAATTTTGATCGGCATTTACTTGACCTCATTCAGTGCCTGTTCCACGTCGGCGATCAGGTCTTCCGCGTTCTCGAGACCGCAGGAGAACCGGACGAGTCCGGCCGGGATGCCCGCTTCCTTCAACTGTTCTTCCGTGAGCTGGCGGTGCGTCGTCGAAGCGGGATTCAGGCAGCAGCTCCGCGCGTCCGCGACGTGCGTCTCGATCGCACAGATCTTCAATGCGTTCATGAAGGTTTCCGCCGCCTCGCGGCCGCCGTCAATCTCGAAACTCACGACGCCGCAGGAGCCCTTCGGAAGGTATTTCTGCTGCAGGGCATGATAGGGATCGCCCGGCAGATCGGAATAGATGACGCGCTTGATCTTCGGATGGTGCTCCAGATATTTCGCGAGCGCGAGCCCGTTTTCGCAATGCTTCGGCATCCGGACGTGCAATGATTCCAGCCCGAGGTTGATGTAGAACGCGTGCTGCGGCGACTGGATCGAACCGAAGTCACGCATGAGCTGCGCCGTGCATTTCGTGATGAATGCGCCGCCCATTCCGAAGCGTTCCGCATACACGACGCCGTGATAGCTTTCATCCGGCGTGGTGAGGCCGGGGAACTTGTCTTTGTGCGCCATCCAGTCGAACTTTCCGCCGTCAATGATCGCGCCGCCGACGGAGCTTCCGTGGCCGTCAATGTACTTCGTAGTGGAGTGCGTGACGATGTCCGCGCCCCATTCGATCGGCCGGCAGTTGACCGGCGTCGCGAAGGTATTGTCCACGATGAGCGGCACGCCGTGCCTGTGCGCGACGCGGGCGTACGTTTCGATGTCCAGCACGGTCAGCGCGGGATTTGCGATCGTCTCGCCGAACAGGGCTTTCGTGTTCGGACGGAAGGCCGCATCCAGTTCTTCCTCGGTCGCATCCGGCGAAACGAAGGTGAACTCAATGCCCATCTTCGCCATCGTCACGGCGAAGAGATTGAACGTGCCTCCGTAGATCGAGGAGCAGGAAACGACGTGATCGCCGGCGTTCGCCACGTTGAACACGGCGAAGAAATTCGCCGCCTGGCCGGAGCTCGTCAGCATGGCCGCCGTGCCGCCCTCCAGTTCCGCGAGTTTCGCAGCCACGAGGTCGTTCGTCGGATTCTGCAGGCGGGTGTAGAAATAGCCGTTCGCTTCCAGATCGAAAAGCTTGCCCATGTCCTTGCCCGTCGCGTATTTGAACGTCGTGGACTGGTAGATGGGCACCTGTCTCGGCTCACCGTTTCCCGGACGGTATCCGCCCTGAACGCATTTGGTCTCGATATTATAGTCTTTCATGTTCCGTCTCCTTTGGAGCGCCCGTTTTCACGCGGGACATCATAACTTTTTTATTGTAGCATAAGCGCTTTTTCAATGCAATCGGTTTGCCTGAAAAACTTTCCGTTCCGTTTCCGTGCGCTCCGTTTCTGCGATGTCATTGACAATTCGGGAATTCCGGGTATAATGGAATTGAGAAGGATCTCGGGACGACTGAGTCTCGGGCGGTCGAACGAAAGAAGGAGGGAGCAAAAGTCATGACTTTTCAGGAAACCTTGAACGACTATCTCGCGAGAACTGAAGCCACACAGGCGGATCTTGCCAAGTTATCAAGTTTGAGCGGCAGCACCATCAGCCGTTACCGTTCCGGGGACCGCTGCCCTTCGATCGAGAGCCGCCACCTTTTGCAGATCGCGGACGGTTTCTTCCTTCTCGCGAAGGAAAAGGGACTCGATATCCCGAAAAAGCAGATCTATCAGGACTTCCGGAATTCCATCTCGGGCGGTCTCACCGTGGAATACAGTACCTGGCTCCAGAACCTCACCTTTCTGTTAAAGTCCATCGGGATCCGCGGAGGAGCGCTGGCGCGCGCCATCGATTACGACCCCTCTTCCATCTCCAAGATCCTCTCCGGCTCGCGAAAACCCGCAGACGTGGGCGAATTCACGTCGAACGTGGCGGCCTATGCCATCCGCGTCGCGGCCGAGACGAGAAGCCTCGAATACCTTGCTTCCCTGCTCCGTTTTCCGGAGGACACGCCCGTTTCCGAGGCGGCATTGCAGCCCGCCCTCATCCGCTGGCTGGGATCCAATGAGGAACCGTACGGAAAAAACCCGATCGGCGGATTCCTGGAAAAACTGGACCATTTCAGTCTCGACGATTATCTGAAGGCCGTGAACTTAGACGACGTGAAGCTGTTCACGCTGCCGCACCAGCAGACCACGGTCAAGCTGTATTCCGGCATTGACGAACTATTGACCGCGGAGATCGATTTCATCCGGGCGACGCTTCTCTCCCACTCGACGGAGGATTGTCTCCTGTATTCGGATTTCCCGGCATTGACGAGAGATCCCTCGATGAACTTTTTCAAACTCTGGATGGTCGGCATGTCGCTTCTTTTGAAGCGCGGACTCCGGTTCGACCTCATCGTGGACATCAGCAAGCCGCTCCGTGAGATCGCAGTCGGAATCGAAGCATATCTGCCGCTCCTGATGACCGGTCAGATCAATATTTTCTATCTGAAAACGCCGGAATGCGGCAATTTCTGTCATCAGATCCGCGTTTCCGGCGCCGCCGTGCTCGTCGGGATATCGCTGCAGGGACGTCTGGAAGAAGGCCGGTTCACTCTGACGAAACGCCGCGAGGATCTCCGGTTCTTCCGGCGTCAGGCCGAGCACCTGCGCGCCAATGCTCTCCCCTTAACGGAAGTCTTCCGCGAAAACCGTCAGAAGGATTATCTTGCCTGCATTGACGAAATTGAAAACATAAAAGGGAACGTCCGTTTCGTGACCGGGTCGCTTCCGATCTTCTCGATTCCGGAAGACGTGCTTCGGGACCTTCTGAAGCTCAGAAACATTGATGAGAACAGCATTGCCAAGATTTTGAAGTACCGTGCACGGTGCTTCCGTTCCATAATGAGAATTGTGAAAACCCGCACGTTCACGGTGGAATATCCGGACCTGACCGAGGAAGCGTTCAATGCCGATCCGATCTGTCTCATGCTCTCCGACGTCTTCTTTCCCGAAGACGTTCCTTACACGTACGAAGCCTATGACGCGCACAGAAAGGCCATGAAAGAGTTCTCGGAAAAGCATCCGAATCTGATCCTCATTCAGGACAGCAAACCGGCATTCCGGAATCTGACCTATTCCGTCGCAGGAGACGAACACGTCATCATCTCAAAAAACGTCTCGCCCGCCATCCACTTCTGCATCCGGAATCCCCGGATCGCGCAGGTATTCAAGTTCTTCATCCCGCCGCTCAGGGACTGACGCGGGTCAGTCCGTTTTCTTCGACGGTCTTTTCTCTTTCCAGCTTTCGCATGAAGAGCACGAACATCGTTACGGCGATCCCCGTGGACAAGAGTTCCGCGATCGGGGTCGCCAAAACGACGCCCGTCGCGCCGAGGCCGAACGAAAGCGAAAGGATCCCCATCAGAGGAATGTCCAGCACGCCCTTTCTTAAACAGGACAAAACGAGCGACTTGATCCGCTGCCCGGTCGCCTGAAAGACCGCATTGAACAAAAACGTCACGGAGCAGAGCGGCACGGCGAAGCAGACGACCCGCAGGAACGCGGATCCGAACCGTATGCTCTCCGGCTCGTCAATGA
Organism: Lachnospiraceae bacterium; assembly: GCA_016281555.1. Lineage (GTDB taxonomy): Bacteria > Bacillota > Clostridia > Lachnospirales > Lachnospiraceae > UBA1267. Next base: position 3,851 of record JAEEIV010000055.1, read on the forward strand.
AGAAGCGGATGAGCGGTTCGGCGAAGATCTGGAACAGCACGAGACAACTGAGTCCGATCATTTCCGAAAGCGCGCCCGCAAAAAGGATGGACTTCTTCATCCGTTTGTAGTTTTTGGCGCCGTAATTATAGCCCACGAGCGGCGTCACGCCCATCGTGATGCCCATCATCGTGTTGAATGCGAGAAGATTCACCTTCTTCGCCACGCCGAGTCCCGAAACCGCTTCCGTTCCGTACCCGCTCACGTAAACGTTCGCGAAGATGTTCGACACCATCGCAAGCGTCGTCTGCAATGCTGCCGGGAAGCCGATCGCGAGGACCTCGCTCGGGATCTTTCCCTTCAGCGAAAAGTCCCTCGGATTCAGAGTAAATACGGAATGCGGATCCTTCCGGTGCCTATAAAGATAGATCAGGAAAAACAGGAAGGACGCGGTATTCGAGAGCATCGTGGCAATGGCTGCGCCGATCACTTCATTGCCCTTCGGAAGCAGGACGAACATGAACAGCGGGTCCAGGATGATGTTCAGGACGCCGCCCATCGACATGCCGAAGCCCGCCTCCCTCGAAGCGCCGGTCGAACGGACGAGATGGCCGCAAAGGTTGTTCCCGACCGACGGCAGAGCGCCGATGATCACGACCCAAAACAGATAATCGTAAGCAAACTGATAGGAATTATCATCGCCGCCGACCGCGTAGATGAGCCAGGGTCTGGCAATGAAGATGAAAAGCGCGTAGACGACGGAGGCCGCAAGGCCGAACCAGAAACTGAACGCGAAGACGTGCCGCGCCTTCTCCGGATTCTTCTGGCCGAGCAGCCGGGAGATCAGGCTCGCGCCGCCGGCGCCGAAAAGATTCGCGATCGCGCCGGTGATGATGAACAGGGGCATGCAGACGGACATGGCCGCCACGGCCGCCGCATTGCCGGTCCGGCCGACGTACCAGGTGTCCGCGTAATTGTAGATGATGTTGATGACCTGGGTGATGACGGTGGGGATCGCGAGCGCAAGCACTGCCTTCGGGATCGGCGCCTGTTCAAAGATATAGGTCTTGTCCCGGGATCTTGCGCTCATAAACTTCAGACGCTGCCTGTCTCTTCCGGAAGCAGCGCCTTCGCCACCTTTTCACAGTCTTCGTAAATACAGAGATTTGCAAACCCGTCCATACTCGTTCGCGACAGGTTGATGAGCACGAGTTTGTCGCCCGGATAAAAGCGGACGAAGGAAGCTGCCGGATACACCACGAGGCTCGTGCCGACGATGATCATCATGTCGGCGGTCCGGATGGCTTCGACGGTCTTGTCGATGACCCGCTCGTTGAGCCCTTCCTCGTACAGCACGACGTCCGGCCGGATCATGCCGCCGCAGGTGCATTTCGGCACGCCCTGCGCCTCGTAGACCGTCTGCATCGAATACTTCCGTCCGCAGCGCACGCAGTAGTTCTTGTGCACGGTGCCGTGAAGGTTCAATACCTTCGTGCTGCCGGCCTTTTCATGCAAGCCGTCGATGTTCTGCGTCACGATCGTCACGTCGTGCCCTTCCGCTTCGAGACGGGCGAACATCCGGTGTGCTTCGTTCGGTTCCGCATCGGGGTACAGCATTTTCCCCCGGTAAAACTCGAAGAATTCCTCGGGATGATCCATGAGGAACGAGTGCGAGACCATCTCCTCCGGGCTGTACGTCCGGTGCAGTTTCTGCTGATAAATGCCGTTCGCGGACCGGAAATCCGGGATCCCCGAGGGCACCGAAATGCCCGCGCCCGTGAAGCCGACGATCTTGCGGCTGTCCCGGATCATATCCTTCAGTTTCGCAATGCTTTCGTTAAAGTCCATCGTCCCTCTCTCCGCTTTTCGCCGTCATTCCACGACGTAGTCAAAGTCCACCGGAATAAAGACCTGTCCGTTCGGCGTGCGCGCCTCGATCGTGACACGGTACGTCCCGGGCTCCAACGCGCCCGTCCGTTTCACGGGCGAAGCGAATCCCTTCAGGCTGAAATGATACGCGGTGCCGTCGGCGATCTCCGCCCGGTTGAACAGGTGGCTGTTCAGGCGCTTCCTCTCTCCGGTCGTCCGGTTTTCCGCGAACAGCGAAACGGTCGCCAGCGGATAATTGCTCTCGATCCGGATGATCTCCGTGCCGTTTAAGTCGTTCGGGGAAGAGATCGTCTTCTCGGTGTTCAGCTTGACTTCCGGAAACTCGTACTTTTTCGTGCCCTGAAATTCGGCAACGGTCATCGGGATGTAGGCTTCGTCGAAGAGGCGTTCAAAAGTGTACTTGTAATCGACGCGGCCCTGCGCGTGGTATTTCTGACCGGTCGTCTCATCGATCTGCTCGAAACCGCCGGGACGCTGATCCTGGATCATGACGTAGCTCTCGGTGCCGTTGATCGAGCCGTCCGCGTTCCGGACGACGACAGCGTTTTCCGTCGCCATCATCGTATGCCCCATCTTCACGTGATCCTGCCAGACCACGATGTCCGCGGGCTCTAAGAGTGCGTAACACTCGAACATTTTCTGACTGCCGTAGCGCTTCACGATGTCGTCCGTGAAGTCCTTGGAGTCCGCCTTCCCGAAGGACGGCGTGGTGAGATCGTAGGTGTAGTCGCCGAGCGGCAGCCAGCCGTTCTTGTACACCATATAGTAGCATTGCAGGACGCCGCGCATGCTGTTCGCGACGGCAAAGATCGCCCAGCCGGCGGTGCCGGAGCAGCTGCTCCCGATCGCCCGCGTGAATGCGGGGCCGAGCTGCGCATTGTAATCGGACGTCAGCTCGTCAATGAGGAGACGTCCGGTCCGGAGATTCAGATAATCCAAAAACGCGTATACGCTGGTGTTCGGACCGGTGTAGGGAATGCCGGCATAACGTTCGTACTGTCTGAAAGGCGTGGAAGAAATCGAGGTCGTGACCTCGAAGTCCTCGTTCGAGTACCATTGCACGGTGAGCGCCTTCCGCATGAGATCGACCGCCGCCGCGCGCATTTCCGCGATCGTCGGCTCGTGATCGAAGATGTACTGCGGATAGTCCATGATCGGGGAATCGACGGCGAAAATGTCGATCTCCTCGGTTTCGGGCACGGTGCTTTCCGCGACCGGTTCAGTCACGGGTTCCGTTTCCTTTTCACCTGACGGAGTTTCCTCCGCAGGCGCTTTCGTGTCCGAGGTTCCCGCGCCGCAGGCTGACGCAAAGATCATCATGACGGCGACAAGAATCAGGAGCCAACGGTTTTTCTTTTCTTTTCTCATCATTTTTCTGCTTTCCTTTTATGTTTTCCCGGATCTCTCACCCGGGTCCTATTCTCTTCAGTCTTACCCTTCTGCTGCCGTGACTCTTTCCCCGTTAGGCAATGTCACTACGAGCCGGAACCGCTTTCCTCTGCTTCCTTCGTCCTTCCCGAACCCGGACGGGATGAACCCGGCGAGCGGAAAGTCAAAAGCAAGCCCGTCCCGGACGTCGTTTCTGGTAAACGCGTACTCGGCGGAGGTTTTTTCCCTTCCTGACGCCGTCTTTTCAAAAAGCGACACGAGCGCCATCGGGTAATTCGAGCGAAGACGCGATTTTCGGAGGTTTTCCGGGGTGAAAGGCACTTCCGCGGAGAGTTTCACCCATGGCTTCTCAAACGGCTTTAACCCCTGAAATTCGGCCGTTGTCGCGGGAATGTATCCCTCGTCGTATAGCATTTTGAAGGAATACTTCGCATTGACGCGGCCCATGTTCCGGTACATGGCGCCCGTCCGCTCATCGACGGTCTGAAATCCGCCGGGCCGCTGATCCTGAACGAACACGTAGCTCTTTTCGTCATCCAGAAAGCCGTCCTCTTTCCTGTAATTCAAGACCGCCGGTCCGATCGCCATCATCGTGTGTCCGAGTTTCTTCCGGTCCTGCCAGACGACGATGTCGCCCGCTTCCAGAAGCCTGTACGATTCGTACATGCGTTCCCGGCCGTTCAATGCGCAGATCTCATCGGTCGATAAAGGCGAGTCGTGCCCGAACTCGTCGATCGAAGTGTCGTATTCATAAGGGCCGAGCTTCAGCCAGCCGTTCTTCGGCACCATGTAATAGCACTGAAAGCACCCGCGGACGCTGTTGCAGACGGACGCGACCGCCCAGCCGACGGCGCCGGAACAGCTTAAACCCGCGACCTTGTTGAGGGCCGTCGAAGCGTCCGGATAACCGAGTTTTTTCAGTTCTTCGGTTTTCAGCCGTCCGGTCTTTTCGTCAATGAACTTAAGAAATCCGAAGAGGCTCGTGTTCGGCCCGGTGTAAGGAACACCCGCGTATTTGACGAAGGGATTGAACGTGCGCTTGGAAACCGACGTCGTCAGTGTGATCGGCTCCTCGGTGAACCATTGCACGGACAGCGTCTTATGCATGGCGAGGACCGCCATCTCACGCATTTCCTGGACCGTCGGTTCGTGATCGAACGTGAACTTCGGCCACGACCCGATCGGACTGTCCACGGAATCGATTCGAAGATATTGCATGAAGGGTCTGCTCCTTCCCATGTGTTTTCTGCAAAACGGAGCTGATGCCCTGCACCTTTTCGTGCCTGTGCAACAGCCCCGTTTACCGAACTTCCTGCCCTGAATAGTCAGGGCGGGATGTCATTGAACTTTATACTTGTAGCTCGTCGTATCCGTCGTGTCGTCTTCATTCGTGAAGGTGCCCGACGTCACGCTCCGGCCGCTTCCTATGAAGCTCGTCGGGTCATTGACGAAGTAGCCGCCCGCGATCGTCAGCGTGCCGGTGTTCTTCGTCAGCGTGCCGCCGAAGTGACCGCCCTGGAGCTGGACCGTGCCGGTGTACGCGTTGACGTTTCCGGCGACCCGTCCGCCGCTCACGGTCACGACCGCCGTATCCTTGACGGACTGCAGGTTCTCGGCGATGGTGCCGCCCGTCATCGTGATGACCGGCGCGCTGCCGTCGTTCGTCGAGACGGAATTGTTCGACGTCGTCGTGCCGTTGTAGACGCCTCTCGTGGTGATGAGCGCGGTGCCGCCGATGTTCAGCGTGCCGCCGACGCGGATGTTGTAGCCATTAGACTTCGCCCAGCCCTTCGAGACCGTGCCGCCCTCGATCGTGAACGTGCCGCCCTGGTAGACGACCACGTTTCCGCCGCCGTTATTCACGGAAACGCCTTCGGTCACCGTGCCGCCGGTCATCGTGACCTTCGCGGTCGTATCCTTCACGATGCAGATATTTCCGCCCATGCCGTATGCCTGGCCGCCCTTGATGAGGACGTTGTCCCGGATCGTCGTCTGGGAACTGCCGCGGAGATAGAAGTTTCCGCCGTTCCGGCTGCCGGTGCCTTCGAGCGCCCGTCCGTCGAGGACCTGCACTTCATCCTTCAGGATGAGCTTCCGGCTCGTGCCCGCCGCGCTGATGTTGCCGCCGCCGGTCGTCGCGGAACCGTTCAGGACTTTCGTCGTGCCGCCGAGCGTCGTGGTCGCGTTGCCGGTCATGTACAGGTTTCCGCCTTCCGGAGCGGAACCGTCCCGGATGACCGTATCGTAAGCCGTCAGATTGCCGGCGAGATACATCGCGCCGCCGCTCACGGTCGCCTTGCCTGCGATCACTTCGCAGTTGTAAAGGTTCAGTGCGTCGGTGTTCTTGTTCATGTACACCGCGGAACCATATTTGCAGGTGACCTTCGACGCGTCGAGGAGCGTGTTGTAAACCGTGACCGCGCTGCCGCCGTCGATCGAGAAGAGGCCGCCGCCGTTCGCGAGATCCGCCGTCATGACGTTCTCATACTTGCCTTCCGACTGGCAGTTCGTCATCGTGATCGAGCTCGCGTTCTTCACGAAGACCGGACGGTTGCAGTTCGCCGTCACAGTATGCCCGTTCAGGCAGATGTTCACGCCCGTCACGGCGTCGTAATTCAGCGTGCCGGTGATCGAGACGTCGGTCGCTAAATACCAGTTTCCGGCAGACGTCGGAAGCCCGTACGCGTACGACCACTTCTGCCAGGTGAGGTCCGCGTGGCTGTGTCCGTTCGAGGTGATCGCGCCGCTGCCGCAGATGCAATGCGTGTGCGCGGGCTCAGGCGTGGAAGTCCCGACCGTCGCTTCCGCGAACATCCGGCCGACCTTCAGTTCATCGCCGTAGTTCCAGTGCGATCCGTCCGCTCCGAGGACCACCGCATTGCCGCCCTCGTCGTATCCGTTCATTTGGAACTGGCTCGTCGGGATGACTGTCGCGTCGGAAACGATGCCCGGCAGCGAGTTCTGCATGGCAATGAACGCCCGGCAGACCGCGATCCGTTCCGGAGTCGCGTTGCCGAAAGTCTCGGAGATCTCGCCGATGACGACCGGCAGTTTCGAATAATCCTGCCCGGTCACCGCCGAAACCTTCTGACGGACGCCGGCAATGAAAACAGGAAATACCGACTTGTACTGCGTCGTGTACTCTCTGTCCGATTCGCCCTGCATCCAGTCGAAGGTCTTGAACGTGATGTTCTCGGCCTTGTAGCCCATCGTCAGAAGTTCGTTGTAGACGGTCTCGATCGAATTTAAAAGACCACGGTACAGAAAACCGGTGTTCCGGTTTTCGCCCTCCGCGACCGACTGGGCCGTCTCGAGCTCGGTCGGATACCAGGTGCCCTTCTGGTTGTACATGTCGAGCGAGCTGCCGGTTGCCTCCGGGGACAGCGTACTGTCGTCCTTCTTGTACCGGACAAGGCTCGTGCCGCCCGCCGCGTACTTTAAGATCAACGCCTGCTTGTCGTCCCCTTCATACAGAGGATTCAAGACCTGAGCCATGCCGAGTTCCGGACCGATCGCGGTTCCGCTCGAACCAAGGCCCTCCTTCACCGGCTGATAATCCGGATGATAGTCGCCCTGCGAGCCGTCGACGTAATTCCGGAGCGTGTAATACAGCACGTTTTCATAGGAATTGCCGTCCCGCTCGCCGTCCTTCGCGCTCGCGAAGGTGGAGCTTCCGTTCGCGTTCGACTGTCCGGACAGGATGTAAATATCCAGTTTGACACTGCTGTTGTCTTTGGTGAGTTTATGCGCTTTCTTCTCGGAATCCCAGACGACGTTGTACTTCTCGTCATCCGATGAGAAGTTCGCGCTGTAATCCGTTTCGGAAGCCGCGAAGGTATCCGCAGCGCTGACCGAAACGCCGATCTTCGCGCCGGTTTCGAGCGCGCCGCCGAGTTTGATCGCGCTGCCGGCCGCCGTCAGGTTCGACCCGGTATTGCCGTCAATGACCGCGTTTCCGGAGATCGTGATGTCGCCGGTCTTGATGTAGACGCCGCCCTCGTTGCCGGTGATCGTGCCGCCGTTCATCACGAACGCGCCTTCCGCCGCATGATAGAACACCGCGACGCCGCCGCCCGCAGAAGAGCCTTCCGCTTTACCGCCGGTGATCGTGCCGCCGTTCATCACGAACTTCGAGCCGGTATCCCAGACGCCGACGTTGCCTGCCGGCTGTGAGCCGAAGCTCTGGCCGCTCGAGATCGTGCCGTCGTTCATCGTCGTGAGACCGTTCGTGCAGATGTTGCCGCCGATGCCGCCGCTCGAGCCGCTCTGCGTCGCCTTGCCGCCCGTTAAGGTCGAGCCGTTGATCGTCAACGACGCGTTGGCCGTCAGATACACGTTTCCGCCGGACCGGGCAGAGCCGTTTTCAAACGTCGTGCCGGAGAATTCCGTCTCATAGCGGTAGAGATAGACGTTTCCGCCGTAAGTCGTGGCCGTGCCGTCCTTCACCGTGCCGCCGTAGAAATGAGACTCTGACGCAACGTAGATGTTTCCGCCGGTGACGTCCGAATGACCGCCCTCGATCGTGCCGCCGTACATGTTGATGACGCCCGTGCCGGAAAGATGGATCGAACCGCCGCCCAGGGTGGCCGTGCCGCCCTTCATCGTGCCGCCGTACACGTTGACCGTATCATTCTTATCCGTGTAGATGACGCTGCCGTAACTCGTCGTGCAGGCCGAAGCGTCCAGCGTTCCTGCGTACAGGTTAAAGGTGCTCTCAGACAGGGAGACGATGCATCCAGCCACGCCGGAGCCGGAGAACGTGCCTGTGGTCCGGACCGTGCCCTTGCCGCTGCAGTCCGTGATCGTTAATGTGGAGCCCGCCTTCGCGTAAAGGGTCTTCGTCACCGTGGAACTCACGGTATAGCCGTTCAGGCAGATCGTCACGTCAAGGCCGGTGAAAGACTGCGATTTCGTGAGCTTCACGTCCGAAGTCAGGTAATATGCCTTTCCGTTCGCATCATCGCCGGTCGGCAATGAATCCGCCGAAGTCCACGGGATCCATTCGGGATTCGAGTGCGCATGGCTGCCTGCCGTCAGCGCGCCGTCGCCGCAGACGCAGTGCTCGTGCTTCGTGACGTTCACGGTGACCGTCGCCGACGCAGAGCCGAGTTCCGGCTTCATCGTGATGACCGCCGTACCGACGCCGACCGCCTTCACGGTGCCGTTTTCATCTACGGTCGCGACTGAAGTCTTGTCGGAAGTGAACTGCAGTTTCTGATAAGAAGCCTCCGTCGGAGTCAGCGTATATTCAATGGTTTCCGACGCGCCGACCGAAAGATCGATCGCCGTCTTCAAAGGCGTGATGCCGGTCACCGCCACGGGTTCGCCCGCGACCGTGACGTTCAGGGTCGTCGTCGCCGCGCCGTCCTTCGTCTTCACGGTGACGGTCGCCGTGCCCTCCTTCGTTCCTGCTTTCAGAACACCGTTCTCATCGACGGAAACGATCGAAGGATCGCTGCTCTCATAAACGAGCGCAGTCGTCGCAGCATCCTGAGGAACGACCGTGAATGCCGGTTTGTTCTCCTGTTCTTTCCGGAGGGAGATGTCGGTGGAAGCCGTCGTGATCGCGGTCGCCTTGCCGGTTGCAAGGACCAATGCGGTGCCGTCGCCGATGCCGACGATATAGGCCGGATCCGTGCTCTTGAAGTACTTCTCTGCGCCTTCCTCGTAATTCGTCGTGAACGCGCCCGCCTGTGAAGACGCGACCGGGATGCTGCCGCCGGTAAGCCCGTCAAGCGTTGCCTTGCCGCCGTTGAAGTAGAAGCCGGTGACGCCGTCAGCAAGTCCTTCGAACGTGATCTTGCCTTTCAGGATCAACGTGCCTGCCGAGACGCCGACCGCTTCGTTCTTGCTGCCCTTGCCGCCCTTCACCGTCACGTTGTCCAGAATGACCGTGGAACCGGTGTTGACGCTGAGCGCGCCGCCGAACTTTCCGGCCTCGCCGCCGATGAGGGTCAGGTTGTGCAGTTCCAGTTTATGTCCGCTCGAGGTGAAGAAACCGGATGCGTTCGCCGGGGTCTTCACGTTCGACGCGTCGTACGTGCCGCCGTAGAAGGCCATGTCCGCGTTTCTCGTGAACGCGATGAGACCGGCGATGTCGCCTTCCTTTTCCTGATACTTGCCGGCCACGACCTTGCTGCCCTTCTGTTCGCCGATCACGGTCAGCTTCGAATTCTCGCCGTAGCCGTTGAAGACACGCGCCGTATCGGAGCCCGTCACCGTATAGCCGTTCAGGCAGAGAACGACGTTCGCGTCCTTTGCGATCGAGACCTGAGAAGTCAGCGTGACATTGCCGCAGAGATAATAATGACCGGTCCCGGTCGGAAGCGAAGCCGCCTTCGTCCACGGGGTCCACTCCACGTTCTTGCCGCAATCGTAGCAGACGTGCTTGTCCTTGTGCGCGACCACCGGATAGGACCGGGCGACGACGTAGACGATCACCGCCTTCTTGTTCCGGTCGGTCAGTACGTGCACGCGGTCGCCGACGCGGATCTTCGTCTCTTCGCCGGAATAATGTCCTTCCTTGCCGTCATCGTAGAATCCGCTGACGTTGTACACCTTGCAGCCGGAGGCCTTCGTCTCCTCGCGGACCTTCATGTAATCCGAAGCCTTCGAATCCGATAGTTTCTGTGTCGTAAACTTGTTTCCGCTGATGGAAAGAACGTCCGCCCAGCTCGAGGTCGAGCCGCCGGTGTATCCTTCGACGGAAGCGTAATGAATGTACTTGGTAATGGTCTTTCCGTCCGAAGCGAGCTGCAAGCCCATCGCCCTCGCCGCGAAAGCGTCCATCTGGTCCGCGATGGACTTGTCTTTGGTCTGCAGCGTGACCTGCTTGCCGTCGACCGCCATCAGGAACTCGTAATAACCTTCCGCGTTCGGTTTCCGGGTCGTCTCCTTCTTCGTGGTGTCATACTTCCGTTCCACGTTCCAGTAGATCTTGCTCTGGTAATACCGGTTGACCACATAGATGAAGCTCGCGTCGCCTTCCGCGTCCACGAGGCAATGGATCTGATCCCCGACCCGGAGCGTCGTCGGTTCACCGACGAAACTGTCGTACCGGCTGCTGACGTTGTAGATGACGGCGCCGTCCGCGACCTTTAACGTCACGGTCGTGCCCGCATCGGTGCCTGATCCGTACTTCTTTGCCGTGAATTCCTTTCCGGAGGCATCCGTGAATTTTTCAATGTTGTACCAGCTCGCAGCGCTTCCGAAGTATCCGCGCACCTTGTTGCCGGCAGTCGTATGAACCGCGGTGATGACGTCGCCTTCCAGCGTTAAGCCCATGTGCTTCGCCGCGATCGAGTCGATCTTGTCCGCGATCTCCTTGTCCTTCGCCTTTAAGGTGACCTGCTTGCCGTCGACGGCCATCACGTAGGTGTACATGCCGTTCGCATCCGGCGTCCGTTTCGTGGACTTCGCAGTCGAATCGTACTGTCTCGAAACGTTCCAGTAAACGCGGGATTCGATCCTTCTCGAAACGAGGAAGATCACCTGGGCGATGCCGTCCGCGTCCAGGATGCAGTGCACCGTATCCCCGATCTCCACGGTCGCATACTCTCCGCCGTGGTCATCGAACGGTCCGCCGACGTTGAAGACCCGGCAGTTCTCGCCCATCGTGATGGTCGTCACGTTGCCGTGATCGTTTCCGGAACCGAATTTCTTCGCCGTGAAGACCGTCTTTTCATCATTCTCAAAGCCCGTGACGCCGTACCAGCTCGCGCCGGAGCGTCCGCTCAAAGCGTCCTGACAGCGGGTGACGTGAACGACGTACCCCTCCTTGTCCATTCTGGCCGCGAAGCACTTGAACGCGTAGGAATCGATGAGTTTCGCAAGTTCGAAGATCTTCGTCTTCAGAACGGTCTCCTCGCCGTTATGATAAACGGTGAAGACGTATTCGCTGTCCTCGTTCGGAAGACGCTTCGTATTCTGGATGTCCGAGGCCCATTGCCGGTCGACGTTCCAGTAGAAGCGGTCAAGGACCGGGACTCTGGCCGGGAAGACCACGACCTGGAGCTGGTTCTCAGGATCGTACCGAAGAACGCCCAGGTGATCGCCGATCTTGAATTCCACTTCGGGGGCGGGATCGATCTTATTCATCGTATCGTAGACCGGAATGCCGCCCGTGACCGGGATCGTCACCGCGTAACCCGCCATGTTCTCATCGATGTTCGCGCGGATGACGCCCTGCTCCTTGTCGTATTTCTGCAGGTAACCGGATTCGAGCAGCAGCGTGTACCCGCAGTCCTCGATCTTCTTCGCCGCGGTGATCATGTTCTCCTCGTCATAGAGAATGCAGGAAAACTCGCGGGAGTCGATCACGTTGACAATGGGATACTTGTCCGTAAGGAGTTCCTTCTGCACGCCTTCGATCGAAACGACGATGTGATAGAGACCGTCGTCTTCCTTCTTTCTCGATGAAAGACCGCCCTCGGTCATGCCGGAGTAGTACTCGAAGTCGAGGTTGTACGCCACCGGGATCTTCTCTTCCTCGTCGGCGGGTTCGGTCTCACCGGTGCTCTCGTCCGGTGTTTCCGATGTCTCGGCAGGCTCAGTCTCCTTCGGTCCGAACCAGTTCTTTGCGTTCAGTCCCACGATGAGCCCGCCCGCCAACAGAACGGCGAGGATCGGGATCAGGATGAACAGCAGTTTTTTCTTTGATTTCCTGTTTTCTTCCATGGTGTCATTCCTTTCAAAAGAAATAGATGAAACCGCGGCTTCTACGACAAATCACCGAGCGCGGCAAAAAACCTCAGATGCCACAGCATGAATCATCAAATTAGATAACCGCAAAAGTTGTGGCACTGTTTATTATATCAAAGAGTAGTGGAATTGCAAAGGAAAAAAGTCGGAAAATGGAAAAAACAGTGAAAAAACGGCGTCAGACTTCACAGATCTCTTCCGCGCGGGAGATCCGGTTTGCCCAGCGTTCGGGATAAAACTCGTAATAGCCTTTCTTTCCGGACCGCCAGTTTTTTGAGAACAGCGGCACATTGGCCCGCAAGAATGAGGGAAGACCGATGACGGGAAGGTACAGCGGGCCTAAGATGAGGGACTGCAGGGAATGACCGTATTCGTGACGAAGGATGAACTTTTCCCGTTCCTTGGCGTAGTTCCCGAGAAACAGAAACATGCCGAGACTCATGGATCCCGGCCTGTTCCAGCGAAACACCGCACACTCCCGGAACCGTTCCGCTTTCCGGTCCGGGTGCGAGATTTTCACGAAAAGGGCAATGACCGCCCCAAGCAGGTTCTGAAAGACGCCGTACGTCCATTGGATCACGGAAAAGAGTACGGGATGTTCTTTCCGTTTCATCTTGAAAAAACCACCGTTTCTTCCAATGCCCGGACCGCTTTCTCGAGCCCGGCAGCGTCTTCCTCGGAAAACCTGCCTTCCTTCGGGCTGTCCAGATCGAGGACACCGACGATCTTCCCGCCGGACCTGACCGGAACGACGACCTCCGACCGGGAGGCGGAATCGCAGGCAATGTGCCCCGGAAACGCATGGACGTCCGGCACGAGCACGGTCCGTGCTTCCTTCACGGCTGTTCCGCAGACGCCGCGTCCGACCCTGATGTGGATGCAGGCCGTCTTTCCCTGGAACGGTCCGAGGACCAGCGTATCCTCGTCCCGAAGGAGATAGAATCCCGCCCAGTTCAGATCCGGGAGCGTTTCGTAAATGAGCGCGGAAATGTTGGCGAGGAACGGCACGTACCACGGCTCCTCTTCTCCGAGGGCTGCCACCTGTTTTTCGAGCAAACGATAGTCTGTCATTTCTGATCTTCTCCGCTCTTTTTCGGCCGGAGATCTTCGTAAAACGAAAGCGGAACGAAAAGGTCGCCTTTTCCCTTTCCGAGCGCAATGTCCGGCTTCGCGCTGCCGTGGAAGTCGGAACCGCCGCTGTTCTTCAATCCGAAGCGTTCGGCTAGTTTCTCCAATGCCTTCGTTTCCTCCGGCGTGAAGGTGGTGTAATGCGATTCCAATCCGGCAAGCCCCGCCTCCTTCGCTTCCGGAAGGAACCGGACGAGTTCCTCGTGAGTCTGCTTCTGATACGGATGCGCCAGCACCGGCACGCCGCCGTACATGACGATGAACCGGATCGTCGTCAGCGCGTTCAGGCGCTTCGGCGGCGTATAGAATCCGCAGTCTTCCCCGAGGATCTTCTGAAACGCCTCCTGCACGCTCGAAACGTACCCCTTGTCCCGGAGCAGCCGCCCGACGTGCGCCCGGTTGAACGCCCTGGCGTCGGTCATGGCCTGCGCTTCCTCGTACGTGACGTCATATCCCGCCGCCCGGAGCGATTCGATGAGCTGACGGTTCGATTTTTGCTTCGCGATGCTCATGAGTTCGACGTAGTCCTCGATCTCCGGCCAGCTTTCTTCCGGGAAAAAGAGCCCGACGATGTGAAGTTCCTTGCCGTCGTACTCCGTGGTGAACTCGCACCCCGGAACGGTGACGACGCCTTCTCTTGCGCCTGCTTCCATGAACTCCGGAAGTCCCTTCCCCGTGTTGTGATCGGTCAATGCAACGGCGCCGACCCCCTCTTTTTTCGCAAGTAACACCAGTTCGGACGGGGTAAGTGAGCCGTCCGAAAACGTGGAATGCGTATGAAGATCGCAAAATTCAGGTTTCATCGTTTTTTAGAATAACATTTTTACGGGGATTTTTCAATGTGTTTCTGAGAAGCAAGTTCTCAGGAAAGGGTTGAAAAAAAAGCACTTTTATAGTATTATGAATAGTGGATTTTTAGCAATCACATAATCCGCAACAGTTTAGACAAAACGGAGGTGCGAATATGCGTTTTACGGCGGCGGGCGACTCACTCATTCAGCAGCGGATCCCGGAGACCTACGAAGGCTTTGAAGAAGTCCGGGAATTCATCCTGCGCGGCGACGCCCGGTTCTTTAATCTCGAGACGACGTTGAACTACGAAGGCGACTGTTTCGCCTCCCAGTTTTCGGGCGGCACGTACGTCCGCACGGTGCCGGAAGCCTTCGGCGACATGCTGACCTACGGCTTCAACATGACGAGCTTCAATAACAACCATACGATGGACTTTTCCTACGACGGCATGCTGCAGACGAAGGACGTCATTGACGAGTACGACGTGGTGCAGAGCGGCGTCGGAAGGAACTTGGACGAAGCGAGCGCGCCGCACTATCTTGATACGCCCGAAGGGCGGGTGGCGCTCATTGCCGTCTCGACGAGTTTCGATCCGTCCATGATGGCCGGAAAGCAGGCGAGGCGCGTTCCGGGACGTCCCGGCGTGAACGGGCTCCGGAACACAAAGACGATCGTGCTTTGCAAGGAAGACTTCGAGACGGTCTCCCGGATCGGCGATTCATTGAACATTCAGGCTTCTCTGAAGGCGTCCATCGCTCAGGGCTACGCCCGGGCGGAGGAAGGCGTCTATCCGTTTGACGGCGTCCGCTTCGCACTCGGCGAAAAGAACGAGATCCGGAGCGCCGTGAACAAGGAAGACATGGAACGGATCAAACAGGCGATCTTCGACGCTTCGCTGCAGGCGGATTACATTCTGGTCTCCGTCCATTCCCATCAGAATTACAGCAAGATCGAAGAAGTGCCGGAATTCTACGCGGACTTCTGTCATCAATGCATCGACGCCGGCGCGAGCGCGGTCATCGGACACGGACCGCATCTTCTCCGGCCGATCGAGATCTACAAGGAGCGGCCGATCTTCTATTCGCTCGGCGACTTCATCCTGCAGCTGTACAGCGTGGCATTGGCGCCCGAGGATTTCTATCACAAGTGGGATCTGACGAGTGACGCCTCGGTGCATGAACTGCTCGCGAAGCGGTCCGCAAACTTTACGCGCGGGCTCATGGAAAATCCGGTGATGCGGGAAAGCGTGGTGCCGTACTGGGAGATGGAAGACGGCAAGCTTACGAAGCTGGAACTTCTGCCGGTCGAACTCCCGCTCGGCGGGAACCACTCGGTGCAGGGCCTTCCGAAACCCGTGAAGGAACCCGCGTTCTTTGAACGTCTGAAAGCGCTCAGTGAACCGTACGGCACGAAGATGGAACTGAAGGACGGAATCATCCGCTGCAGTTGGTAATAAGAAAGGGTAACACAGAAGATGAAATGGTTCAAGAAACTCCTGGCCGTCATGCTCGCAATGCTTCTCATTGCGCCGCTTCTTTTCGTCAGCGGCACGGCGAAGGCAATGAAGAAGCCGGGCCGGATCGACGGCGTGGACTACACGAAGATCCGTGAAAACAAGGATCTCTCCATCCCGATCGAATTTCAGGTCGGCACCTACAAGTTCCAGGGAGAGCTCGTCAACGGAAACGTGCTGTCGCAGGACGAGATCGACAAGGTCGTCGATCAGGTCATGAAGCAGATGAACATCACTCCGGGCATTCTGGAGTTTTCCGTCGACGTCATTGAGCAGGCGAAGCATCTGAAAGGCTTCGACCCCGCCGCCGCGCTCCGGATCGGCCTCAACATTGCCGGCTACGGGACGATGGTGGACATCTATGATATGTATCACGGAACGAAGGAGATCCCGGCGGGTCTTGCGGGCATCGTCATCGGCGAAATCTCCGGGGAAGCGGTCAAGTTCCTGACCGGCAAGAAATGGGCGGACGTCGTTCTGAACGCCTTCCTTGCCACGAAGGACATTGCCGCCGAATGGACGCGGATCGAGAAGGAGCGCGAGATCGCGGAACTCGCGATGCAGCGGGAACTGCTCCTCTCCGTCTTCTACGACGAATGCAACCGGAGACTCGAGAAACTCGAGAAGGAAAAGGGCACGAACAACTGGAAGATCAAGGTCAACGACGCCAGACGGAAGGACAAGACGCTCTTCGGCATCGGCGTCAAGCAGATCATGTGGCTGAAGGTCGACATGGAACGCGCGAGCACCTACGGCGAGAAGACCGTGACGAACTGGAGCGGCATTTACAAGGGGTCGATCGAGATCCAGATGTGGCACGATCTCACCCAGTTTGACAATAATTTCGCGACGCTGTTTACGGACCAGACGGTCTTCCGGCGCGTGCAGAACATCTACGACACCCGTCCGGACTCGGCGAAGGAAAAATCCACGCTGACGAAGATCATCACGATCCCGGATGCCGAGATCCAGGTCGACAAACGGAACACCGTCGGCACGACGCTCTCGAAGAACCTTTCGCTCAAGGGCGCCGAGGACGTCTCCGCCTTCAATCTGAATCACGTCGTGAAGTACGCGCTTTCTTACGGTCCCTGGGACAACGGCGAGTTCCATGTTTCCGGTGCGGGCGCCGAATATGAAGCGCACGTGACGATGGAAGAAAGCTGCTCCGGCGACGTGCTGGAAGGAAACCGTTATCCGGCGATCGTCTGGAACACGCACGAAAACGTGGCCTGGGACAGCCTGACCGCGCCGATGGGCACCGGCTGGGGAAAACGGGAACTGGCCGGAAACGGAAAATATAAAGTCGGCAGCCCGGCAATGGCCGATTACCAGATCTTCAATGATCTTCGGGACAATCAGATCACGCTCTGGATCAAAAATATCAAGAAGGAGGCGAACTGATGAAGAAGCATCTTTTTCTTGTAATTGCATTGATCGCCTTGATCCTGGGCGCGCTCGCGCTCTTCTCCTCCTGCTCCTGCAACCCTCTGGAAGCCATCAAGGATCAGCTGACGGAGGATCCGACCGAAAACGAGTATGTTTCCGGCGAGCCGGAGACGTTTTCTCCGGAAGAAGAAAAGGTTCAGGAAGTCCTGACCGGGAAGAAGGACCTGGACGCGATGTCCGTGGACGAGCTCCTGGCCTACGTCGACGCATTGCAGGACGAGGACAATGAACTCCTGAATCAGGGCGCCGAATACGACCTTCTGTACAAGGATCAGGACCAAGTCGAATTTGATGCGGACGCCGAGATCGGATTCAACTATGCCGAAAACGCGAAGGTCGCCGCCTTCTCCGACGAGCCGTGGAAGGAAGGGGATTTCGAGGTCCTCGACATCACCGCCGGGATGAGTCCTGCGGAAAAGGCGGAGTATGAAGCCGCGATGCAGGAACTCGAGAACTTCGACGCAGAGGAATTCCAGTCGGGCATGGACGAAATGCTGCAGGGCATGGAAGGCTTCGATGATTATGATCCGGATACCGGGGAAACCGATGATTCCGGCGACACGCCTTCGCTGCTCGACCGTTGGCCGGACAATGAGATCACCCGCCAGGCGCCGGTGCCTCCGTTTGAAGGAGCCATCATCACGGAAGATGAGGACAGCGTCACCATGTATGCGACGAACGCAACGGATGCTGCCGTCCGGTCCTACGTGGAGGCGGCCAAAGCAAAGGGATTCACGGTGGACGCGAACGAAAACGATCAGGAGATCGCAGGCTACAGGATCTATTCGTACACCGCCGAAAACGCGGCCGGCTATCAGCTGAACGTGTCCTTCGTCGGCGGCGCGGCGACGATCATCATTTCCAAATAAACGAGGGAATTACCGGACCCCGCAGGGGCGCCGGATCCAATATTGCAAAAAAGGAAACAGAAATCGCTAAAGGAGAAACAAGATGAAAAAGCTGTTTACTAGTTTACTGGCTGTGATGCTCATCGTACTGGCATTGCCGCTTACGGTCTCGGCGAACGACGTGCTGACGACGGGAATGCTGACGGCGACCGGCGCTTCAGACCTGCCGTTTGAACTTACCCCGCCGCAGAACGTGACGCTCGCGCGCACGGATGAATTCAGCGACTCCCCGACGACGCACGGCCTGTCCTATTCGGTTCCGAACGACCTGAACCAGTTCTTAATCGGTCTCGAAGAAGCGGAGGATCAGGAAGCGTATCTCGCGAAATACGGGTATTACGAGTTCTTCGTGTCGCTCCAGATGGACTGGGCTTTGGACGACGTGGACGACCCGGTATCCGGCTGGCATTACAACAAGTACTGGGATTACAATGATTACTACGGCTTCGGAAAGGACGATGAAGGCCGTTATCATTACAGTGACTGGGACATCGTCGAAATGGGTCTCGGCAGCAATGAGTCGGTTCAGAGCGCCTGGGTCTTCCGCGGTCTGCCGAACGATGACCGCTGGAACGGCGATCCTGAAACCGGCTATGTCGGCGTCAAGGATCAGCTGAATCCGGACCAGTACCGTTACGACGAGAGCGAAGAGACGCTCTACATCGACTTCAACGAGCATACGATCTATGCCCGGATGCGTTTCGCCTTCTGGGGCACGAAACTCGACGGCGACGACCGCGAACTCTTCGCGTATTCCGACTGGTCGAACGTGGCTTCTGCCGGCAAGGACGGCGAAGCATTTGAACTGCCGACGACGCTCCCGAAGCCGGAGATCTCCAACCTCTACCTGACGGACGAAGAATTCAACGACAACCCGGTCGCGGCGTTCACGCTGACGGTTCCGGACGAACTCGCCAAGACGGCGGCCGGAATGGAAGCGAGAAACGGCATCCTCTGGATCGCAACGCAGGCGCGCGTGAAGGGCGATGCGGATTGGACCGATATGGGCAACACCGACTGGACCATCAAGACCGGCGAAATGAAGTGTGCGCTTCTGCATCTTGTGAACGATGCCCGTCCGACGATTGCGAAAGACACGGAGATCGAAGTCCGCTGCCGTTACTGGGCGTCCGGCGCAGGTCTCGAGGAAGACGTCGAAGGTCCGTGGTCGGATGTCCTTTCCTTCGGAACCAGTGAGATCGGCGGCAATGATACTCCCGCACCTACGGAAACAGCTCCCGCGGAAGAAGTGAAGCCGGCGGACAATGCCAAGGATTCCTGCCCGATCTGCCATTTCTGCCCGCAGCCGCTCGGCCTCTGCATCTTCATCTGGATCGCGATCATCCTGCTTGCGATCATCCTGCTGATCATCATTATCGCGGCGATCAAGAAGGCCAAGAAAAACGAGCAGAAATAAGGAGTTGACGTTCGGCGAAGATGATCGGGCATCCGCCAGACAAGGTTGACTGACAAAAATCACCGGTCTGTTGATTATCTCAACGGACCGGTGATTTTTACAGAATAAATTCCCTACGAATACCTGTAACAATCAAAAAGCATTCTGCATCCGTGTGCGGCTGTCAATGAATTGAAACATATCTGGGTCTTCTGCTGCCGCAAGGATCGCCGCAGTATTTTCTTCATTGAAATCATAAAGGTAAACATTGATCTTATTGTAGATTTCGCTAATCCCGAAGGCGAGAATGCCGTGGGAGTAGCCGGTACCGGAGTCCGGCTCACTCATCTGTCTTGTGAGTGTATTCATAGCCGCAATCTGTTCTGCTCGGCCGTATTTCACATAACGCACATGAACCGGCATCAGATTGTTGTCGTTTCTGTTCTTCAAATGATAGGCAGTAATTTCCTCCGTATAGGCTTCGCCGCCACGTTTTACACAGACCACCACCGTCCCGGCCGGTGTCACATAACATCCTGCATTATAATCGCTCCACAGATCGGATGGTGTTCCCACCGGCTCCGGATCATCCGGCGTTTTCGCCCTCCCAAATTCATCCGGAAGAGTCCATTCCGTATCGATACCCAAAAAAGTATTGATTCGCAGCATGTCCCCGTTACTCAATTCAATGCCCGCTTGTCCGCTATAGGAAAATGCTCCGCTAACTGCCGTATAACTCAGAAGATCGCTGCTGCCATCCGAAAACACTAGACGGACATTTCTCTCATAACGGGTAACTGGGCCGAGCTTGCCCGAAAGATAACAAGACTCAACAATGTCTTTTACCTTCTCCGAACGGAAAATGTGCTGATGTTCGAGGATCGCCTCCTCCGTTCCCGGAACGTCTTTCATACATTTCAGAATCTCAAGGAATTTCGTGATCGTCTGGCGGTCTTCGATTATCTTCGTAGCTATCTCATCGACATACTCCTCCAGTTCGGCGTACGGCATGGACCTTGCCGCAAAGGAAGAGTCCGAGGGGAGCACTTCAATACGGACAATGTCTCTGTCATCGGTCGCCTGACAGAGCACTTCCAGTCTTTCCCGGTAACCATATTCCGCTTCCTTTTCCACATCTTCCGAAAAGAGCTTCCGCCATGCACCTTCCTGAAAACTCATAAACAATCCGAACTGCCAGGCGCTTAAGTTGCCTTCCGAATCTTTCCGAAGAAGATATTGCAGATTCCGGATTCCCTTGAGCCTATACCAACTGCAGTCACAGGAATTCTGACAGTCCTTATTGCCAGAAATATCAGAGATGACCATGTTCGAGGAGGACGGACCTTCTTGTAACAGGTCGCCCATGTAAGAAGAAAGATCCCCCGTGAGAGGAAGCCTGTCATACATAGCGACGTGATCCCCGATGCGAACATAGGCAACGTCGACTGTGGATGTATCCGCAAAAGCAGGTCCTAATGCGGCAATTCTTTCTGCAAAGTCCGTAAAAGTATCTTTGTTTTGTTTTCCGATCCCGAGCAGGATGCCGATCGTAACAAGCGACAGCGCCAACACTGCGGCTGCGAAGAGTGGAATCTTCCGCAAAATGGCTTTCTGTTTCGCCGTGCGTGTATTTGTCCGCGCTTCTTCCCAACTTCTCTCAAGTTCTTCGTCAGTCAAGCCGGACAGAAACGCATCCGTTCTATCTGTAACTTCAATCATTTTCAGCCTCCATTTTCCAAAAAAGCCCTTAGTTTTTTCCGGAGACGGAATAACGTCACTTCGATCTTGCTCTTGGAAAAGCCTGTTTCCTTCATAAGTTCTGCGATGCTTTCTCCATAGAAGTACCGATGAACGAAGAGATACTGCTTCTCCTCATCGACGCAGTTCAGAAATCGGACAATACGGTCGTCTGCCATAGCGATCGCTTCGTCCTCTGTATTCATCGATGCATCTTCCAGCACTTCCGCCAATTCATCCGTCAGCGCCACGAACTCTGCATTCCTCTTTGCTGCACCCTGAGCCCGCAACCGCATCATCGCAAGGTTTCTCAGGATCCGGACAGCATACGCAAAGAGATGCGCCGGGTTTTCAGGTGGGATGTGCTTCCATAGAGCGAGATACAGATCATTGACACACTCCTCAGCATCTTCCGGACAAAGAAAATTCTCCGCAATCCGCTGGAGGCGAACGCCGTAACGTCCGGCCATTACCCGGATTGCTTTTTCGTCGCGGGCTGTAAACAATTCAATGATCTCACTGTCAGTCATTCCTATCATTCCTTTTCATCGTTTTGTATCCGGGACTGATTGCCGGCTTTCATCCCTTCACTTATACAGATTCCAAAAATGATCCTTTGCTTACACGCAGTCTGCGGATATACATAAGGGCTTGATTTTGTGATCAAGCCCTTGCGTACGTTTTTATCTTTCCTCCTCCACTCTTTCGGAGATCTTCTCCCCGCGAAGCGCTTTGAACCTCTCATTCACCTCTTTGAGCAGTTTGTAGTCCTTGTCCGAATACTTTTTATACTCAGAGATCGTGTAATACACGTTCCTCTCAAAGCGGCGCAGATTCTCATCGGTGCGTTCATAGATGATGTTGTAGTCCCACGGGCTGTAGTCGGTGACGAAGAGATCGCTGTCCTTCCGCTTCGACAGAGAAATGAAGTTTCTCTCCTCGAGGAATGCCGCAAACTGCAATGCATTTTCTTCCGAAACCGCATACGTCGTGACTTTCTCGGGTTCCTGGAAGTCTTCCCGGTCGTAACACACGATGATCCACGCCCCGTTCTCGTCCTTTTTCAACTCTTCATGGTGACGCGCCCCGCGCATGTCCGAATACCCCGGGCTGTACCTGAATTCCTTGAATCTGCACTCCTTCATGATCTTCTTTCCTTTCCCGGACAGGTCCGCCGGCTGAAACTTTTTCTTGCACAAATAGTAAATCAGATACACGACCATTTCCACCGCAAAAAAGACTGCAATGTTCACGAACGGCATCACAAGCGGCGCCACCCTCGTGTCCATCATCCCGAAGGGATCCGCCTCCACGAAAAACCAGTTGAAATCGTGATCGTAGCTACCGGCCGCACCCCGGTAGAGAATATTTCCGAGGATGGCCCAGAGGGTCATTGCCGCAAGCACGATGAGGTCGCGGCAGCAGGTTTTGAAGGACAGGCCTTTCTCATCAAACGCCAGCGTAAGGAAGCCGTACGCCGTCATGACGCCGTGGAACAAAAGCGTCTGCACCACGCGGTAGCAAAGCGGATGCACGGCGTGCCACATGACGCCGGCCGGATAGATGAGGTAGACCAGATTGGAAATGAAACCGAGCAGCGTGAAATGGATGCGGTACGGTTCCAGCGCCTTCACGTACCTCGAAAGGAAACACATGACGCACATGGCGGTGCAGACGTGGAACGGCAGTTTTTCAATGTCGATCATTTCATAGGCGAACGGCATCAGGAAGAAGTCCGCCATGTAGAGACCGAAAGCTATGTCGCTGAATGCTCCGGCAGTTTTCATCCGAGCGGACGCGCTCTTCTTCCGGACCGTGAAAAAGGCGACGAGGATCATTGCAACCGCGATCAGAATGTAGCCGAAATGCCACGGACTGAAGCACCGGAAGATCTCCCCGCCCTTTTTATCAGACAAAAGGTCATGCAAAAATGCATACATAAAGCATCACTCCTTGACCGCCCGCGTGGCAATGAACGACGGGATCCCGAGTTCGTGCAGCCGTCCCTCTCCGTTCGTATCCTCGTAGAGATTCGTCAGTCGGAACCCGGCTTCGAGCTGTCCGCCGATCTGTTCCTCCAAAGAATGCGAGAACTGGACGCCGGAATCCGTTTCGCTAAGCTGCCGCATCTGTTCCGGATCGATAAGAGGATTGAACGGCAGGTGATTGACGATGCGCTCTTCTTCGTCGTCCGTCAGATGGTTGATCACGAGATCCATTCCGGCAATGAGGAGCCCGCCCTGCTTCAGCACGCGATGGCACTCCTTCCAGATCGGACGCACCTGTTCGACGTAGCAGTTCGAGACCGGATGGAAGACGACGTCAAAGTACCCGTCCGGAAACGGAAGGGGCTTCGTCATGTCTCCCTGAATGATCGTGATCTCGTACCCTTCCCGCTCCGACAAAAGTTTCTCGCTTTCGATCTGACGCGAAGAATAATCGAGCACCGTGCACTCCGCGCCGAGTGCGGCAAAGACCGGCATCTGCTGTCCGCCGCCGCTCGCAAGTCCGAGCAATTTCTTTCCGCGCAGTTCCCCGAACCATTCGTGCGGCACGGGTTTCGTCGGCGTGAGATACACGTCCCATTGGCCGTTTTTCGCCTTAAGAAACGTCTCGTGGTCGATCGGCCTGCCCCATTCCCAGCCTTCCTCGACCCAGCGGTCAATGGTTTCGGCATTGATGTCCTGATAATTCATTGTGCGGGATCCTCCTGCATTTCTGCTGTCATTTCAGCCTGCGGTTGACTGCTTCCCGGTCAGTATCCGACCTTCTCCCAGCACTCGAACGGCGCAGCGATCTCTTCGGAGATGTAGACCTGCGTCTTCTTCGTCTGCAGCATCGAGCTCGGAACATAAGGCGTCACCGGACCGTGCGTCACGAGACGGGACGTCATTCTTTGCCACGAGGAGAACGTGCAGTTCGTCAAAAGTGCGTGGACCTCGATCCGCTCTTTCGCTCTCATCACATCCACCGGGCCGATCGTAGCGGCTTTCGGCGGGACATTGGCGACGTCGCCGGACTGACCGAAGCAGCCGTGCAACGAATTCTGCATGACCGTCATCGGATGCAGCGTCACGATGCGGGCCGGAAGATTCAGCCATTCTTCAATGTCGTCACGAACGAATTCGGAGACCGGATCCACGAACGCCACGTGGCCCGTCCAGCCGGGGCTCGTCGAAATGATGTCCGCACCGCCTTCGGTCACGTCGTTGATGATCTTCGAATAATCGTTGATGTTCTTATTCGTCGGATAATGGACGTTCTCCATCGGCATGCGGAGCTTCGGATCGATCTGGTACACGAGATACTTCAGCATCGAATGCACGAAACCGCCCTCATAGGTCTCCGGGGCAATGTTCCCCTGATCGTCCGCCCATTCGTCTTCCGCGAAGACGTGGACCTTCGAGCAGTCGACCTTGAAATAGTTGATGAGCTGTGCAAGCGGGATGTAGGTGTCCGGCTCGGGGTTTCCGAGGATCATGGAGAACGGGCGGCCCGCCTCGGACGCTTCCTTCAGCCGTGAGAACAGCGTCGCAATGAGCACCGGATGCGGGTTCATCATGACCTTCACGTTGAATTCCGGATGCCACCAGGGCTCTCTCTTCTCGAGGTCGGTGCCGGAAAGTTTCCGGACGCGCTCGCAGACTTCACGGTCCTTGAACGGAACGAATTCCGAAGGATGGAAGGCGAATTTGGTCGCCGGATCGATGATGATGTCTTGCATATGTGGAATCCTCCTGAGATGGATTTGTTTACTCAAACTTCAGCTCGCCGAAATCCGCCGGACGGTGAAACGTCTTCCCTTCCGTGACCGGACTCCAGGCCAGATAATGCGGGTGTACGGTTTTGTCTCCGCATTTGTAAAAGTTTCCGTAGATCTTTTTTTCGGAATGCGCCGTGTAACGCGGAAAAAGGCGCCTTATGAAGGCGTGCGGTATCTGATACGTAATCGTCCATCCGTTCCCGTTTCGCGTGATTTTGCGGCCAAAAGGATCGTTCTCGAGAGGCATGAGACGAACGAGGTCCGGAATGCCCGTTCCGATCCCCAGAAACAGGAGTCCGTTCGGGTTGAATTCGACGTTCAGGTAGCGGGGATCCCAAAGCGCCGTATCGATCGCGGCCGCAGGCATCGAACGCAAGTCTTCTCTTGTCCCTTTTCGAACCGTATACGTCTTCATTCTTTTCACGCTTCGATGAGTTTCCCTTCGAACACGACCTGCTTCAGCTCATACTCTCCGTCAATGACGATGAGGTCCGCCCGTTTTCCGGTCTTGATCTCGCCGCGATCCGTGAATCCCGTCGCGTCCGCCGGGTTTTTGCTCGCCATCTTAAAAATCTCCGGCATTTCGGCGCCCGTGTGCTTCGAAAAGTTCTTTGCAGCCTGCAGAAGCAGCAGTTTGCTCCCCGCGATCTCTCCCGCCCAGTCGAACAGGATGTCCGTCGCGCCCTCGTAATCTCCGGTCTCCGGCACCGGACCGTCGAAGACGCAGGCGTCGGAAATCAGGATCACGCGGTCGTCGCCCTTGATCTTCCGGACGAGCCGCTGCATGTACGGATCGACGTGGATGCCCATCCGGTCGGAAATGATCTCCGCATAGATCTCATCGTGGTACCAGACGCATTCGTCCACACAGACACCGCGGCATTCGGGATATTTCGGAAGCGTGCCGGTCGCGTTCGTGTGATGCGTTCCGATGCAGAGTCCGTACGGCATCAGCGCTTCGATCTCGCAGGGCGTCGCCTCGCTGTGACCGACCGCAAACCGCACCGAGGGATTGATCTTCTTCGCATCCTTCACGAACTCCTCGATGTTTTCCCGTTCCGGCGCAACGACCCAGACCTTCGCGTCTTCGCCCGCCGCTTCGAGAACCGGCATATAGTCTTCCCGCCTGACCGGTCCCTTCCACGGATTGCTCTCCCGGTCGCAGCCTAACTTCGGGTTCATGTACGGCGCTTCTGTGTAGAAGCCGGCGACGTTCGGCGTCTTTCCGGTGTGCATTGCCGCCTTGATGACGGCGAAGTTTTCGACGAGTTCGTCCTTCGTCATGCTGAAATACAGCGTCGGCAACACAGTCGTAGTGCCGTTTTTTAAGAGCGCGGCGGCCGCCTTTTCCGGATCCTCGTAAAACCAGATCCCGCATCCGGCATGGCAATGAATGTCCACGAGGCCGGGGCCGACGAACAGCCCTTTTGCATCGTAAACTTCCGCTCCGGAAAGGTCCGGGCAGTCCTTCATTGCCCCGAATCCCGTGATGACGCCGTTTTCGGCGGTCACGAACGATTCCGGCTGCAAACGGTCCGTTAACACGAGCGTCGCATGGATGATGGCCAACATGGTACCGATTCCTCTTTGTTATTTCGTCATGTCGAACCGGAAGACTTCCTCTCCCGATTCCTCGATTTTCTGTAACACCAGCCCGGCGAACGCAACGTCGAGCATGCCGGTGCCGATGATCTGCGCGTAAATGCGGTCGTCCGGATCCGTCCGTCCTTTCATCTTCCCCGCCAGCACTTCCGGCACGACGATGTCGAAGGAATCCGCCGTGATCTCGCCCATCTCGGCCAGTTCCTTCAGATTCCCACGGTGGAGCGACTGTCCGACCTGGTCCACGGCGATCTTGTCCGCCTTCCGGACGACGTCAAACGACGTCTCGCGGAACGAGCCCATCGTCATAACGAGCGAGCCCTTCTTCAGCCACGGCTCCTCGACGAGATCCGCATTCGCGTTCGTGATCGTGATGACGACGTCGGATCCCCGGCAGGCTTCCTCATTGGAAGCGCATTTCACGAAGGTGAAGGGCGCATCCGAAAACCGGGCAATGAACCGGTCCATCGCCTCTTCGGAGATGTCCGCGAGGCGGATCTCCTTCATTTCAAGCACCTTGCTCATGCAGAGCAGGCTGAAATAGGCCATACGGCCGGTGCCGATGATCGTCACGACGTCGGTCTTCGCGGCCAGGACCTTCGCCATCACGGCGGGCTGGCAGCCGGTTCGAAGATCGTTGATGTAGTCGCCGCTGACGAGCGCGCGAAGAATGCCGGTCCGGGAATCCGTCACCAGCACGTTCGCCTTGATGAACGGGAGTCCGAGCGCCCGGTTTCCCTCATAGCCGCCGACGACCTTGATGCCGGCGGTGTCCGTCGGACCGATGTATGCGGGCATGGAGTTGAACCAGCCGGGCACGCCGAGTTCGGACATGTCGGTCGTGATCTTGTTCGGCATCACGACCTTGCCCTCGCCGTACCATCTCCAGGTATCTTCGACGCATTTGATCCCGTCTTCGATCGATAAATGCCGGCGAACCGTTTCCTCGCCGATGATCATTGCCTTTTGTTCCATTTTACTCTATCTCTCCCTCTCTTTCAATACGGTAAAGGATCGCAGAATCAGCGCCTCTTTCCTCTGCAATGCGAGCCGGATGACGAGACCGGCGGGTTCTGTCTTCATATTACAGTAAGACGATGCTTTTCGCAAGGAAAACCGGGTCGTTGGGCCTTTTCTTGACGGTTTCGCGGAAATCTGTTATTGTAAGAAATGCGGAGGGCGCCGCGGATGACGCGTAAAGCCGGCAGGGCGCCGCAGCCGTCAGGAAAGGAGTCAGAATCATGGAAGAATCCAAACTTGATGCTTTCATCAAATTACAGAAAAAACAGCTGCTGGTCAGCCGGATCAGTCTCATAACAGCCGCCGTATTCATCGCTTTGATCGTCGCGGGCGGAATCCTCGCATTCGGTGCTTTCGGCCGGGAGATGGAGGTCCTGAAACAGCAGAATGAAGAATTGAGGATCGCCGTCGAGGAAAACGGTGATTTCGACGTGATGCCTCTCGTCACCGCGCTGAACGACGTTGCGGGCAAAATCGATTTTGAGGACTTCAACAAGACCGTCGTTGCCCTGAAAGAAGCTGCGGCAAACCTGTCGAAGATCGACACGGAGCATCTGAACACGCTCATCGAAGACCTGGATCAGGCTTCGACGGGATTGAACAGCATCATCGGGAAATTCCGGAAGCTCTTCGGGGGCTGACCGGCTGGGCGGTATGCTATACAGGGAGCGTCCCCCGGGATAGCTGCACGAGCGTTTCTGCGTGCTCGCTCCACCCGAACATGTCGTAGGGCCGGATCCGTTTTACTTCGTATCCGTGTTCCGTGAAAAACTGAAGATCTCTGGAAAGCGTCTCCGGATTGCAGGACACATAGATGACCCGCTCCGGAGATACTTTTATGACGGCGTCCATGAACGCTTCCGTCGAGCCGGAGCGCGGCGGATCCATGAGAACGACGTCCGCATGCTCTTTTTCGGCGGCCATGCCCTGCAGAAACGCTCCGGCGTCTCCCCTGAAGAACCGGGCGTTTTCGATGCCGTTCGCCTTCGCATTGCCGATCGCGTCCCGGACGGCGTCCGGATTCAGCTCAATGCCGATGACCTTCCCCGCCCGTTTCGCGAGGGAAAGACCGATCGTGCCGATGCCGGAATAAGCGTCGATCACGGTCTCCGTGCCCGTAAGCGCCGCAAATTCCGCCACGCCGGCGTACAGTTTCTCCGTCATCGGGGAATTGACCTGATAAAAGGAGGAGGGAGAAATCGAAAAGGTGAGGCCGGACAGGCGGTCTTTGATCCGCCCGGGGCCGTACAGCACCTTCGTCTGATCGCCGAGCACCATGCCGGTATCCCGGGCATTGACGTTCAATGCGACCGTCGTGATCTCCGGATGCGCCGCGCGGAGCGCCTTCACGAAATCGTTCTTTCCGGGCAGGATCGGAGAAGTCAGGACGAAGACGACCATGATCTCGCCCGTCGCATGTCCCCTCCGGACGAGGACGTGCCGGAACAGCCCGTTTTTCCGGGTTTCGTCATAGACGGTATAGCGGAAGGACCGGATCAGTTTTTCCGACGTCTCAATGATCTTCTGGGCGGCGGCGTCCTCCAAAAGGCAATGTCCCGCCGGGACGACCTTCCTCGTCCCCTCCTCATAAAAGCCGGAACAGACGGTCCCGTCCTTTTTCCGGTAATAGACGTGGTGAACTTTGTTCCGGTAATGGAACGGGTCTTTCATGCCGACGATCGGCTCGATCCCGTGAAACTTCCCGAGAAGTTCCCTGACCCGCGCTTCCTTTTCCTTAAGCGAGTCCTCATACAGAATGCCGGCATACCGGCAACCACCGCATTTGTCCGCGATTTTGCAGTTCAACTGATCTTTCATACGATCTTGTTTTCTTTCAAAAAGAGAAACCCCGCCGGCAGTCTGCCGAAGCGGGGTTTCCGGTAATGATAAGTTACAGTTTGCTGATCGCCTTCGGCTTCACGTCTGCCGGGATCGGCGGCTCATAGCCGGTCGGCGCCACGTTCTCCAGATGCTCTTTCTTCGCATCTTCGAGCACTTCCGGATACTTGATGAGTTCCACGGCCGTCGCAGCCATGATCTTCGCGGCGTAGCGGGCCATCTTGTGTGCCCACGGACGTTTGCCCTGGGAAACGGCCTGCCAGGAATGCGCAGCCGTTCCGACCGCCCACGTCGCAGCGTTTAACTGAACGGTCGGGCAGACCCAGCTGACGTCGCCGACGTCCGTGGAGCCGTGCTGCTGATCGCTCGGTGCCAGCGGACGGACTTCGGGATGAAGCGGATTCTCGGGATCCACGCCCGGCATTCCGGCGAGCCCTGTCTTTGACAGTTTCTTTGCAAATTCCAGATCCTCTTCGGTCGGAACCGGGACCGGGATCTCTTCCATTCTCGAATACATCACGTGAACGAGCACGTTGTTGATGACCGTATTCGAGCAGGCCTTGATGAACTCGTGAGACTCCTTCGTCTCCGTCATCAGCGCCGCGCCGGCCGCGATCTTGTTCACGCGTTCGTAGAGTTCCTTGACTTCCTGATTCTTCGGCGCGCGGATGAGGTAGATCGCCTCCGCATGTCCCTGCACGACGTTCGGCGAATATCCGCCGGTATCGGTGATCGCGTAATGCACCCGGCAATGATCCGTCATGTGCTCGCGCAGGAATTGCACGCCGACGTTCATGAGTTCCAGCGCATCTAATGCGCTTCTGCCCGCTTCCGGCTTGCCGCCCGCATGGGACGGAACGCCGTCGAAACGGTATACGACCTGATAATTGGCCAGGGAAAGATTCGTCTTCACGTTCGTCGTCGCCGCCGGATGCCATGTCACCGCCGCGTCGAGTTCGTCAAACGCGCCGTCTCTCGCCATGAACGACTTTCCGGAGCCGCCCTCTTCCGCCGGCGTACCGAAGAAGATGACCGTGCCTTCCGACTTGGACTCTTCGAGATATTTCTTGATGCTGATGGCCGCGCCGACCGAAGCCATGCCGAACAGGTTATGACCGCAGCCCTGACCGCAAACCTTTCCGGGGATCGGCTTCTTTTCAAAAGCTTCCGCTTCCTGCTGCAGGCCGCTGAGTGCGTCGAATTCTCCCAAAATGCCGATGACCGGCTTGCCGTGACCGAACCGCCCGCTGAAAGCCGTCGGGATCCCGGTCAGATTCTCTTCAACTTCGAAGCCCTCTTTCTTCAAAAGATCGACCATGTAGGCCGCCGATTTGAACTCCTCAAACGCGGTCTCGGCATTGTCCCAAAGGTAATCGCCGAGGGCGTCCAGCATGTCCGCTTTTTCGTCAATGACGCTTAAGTACGGGTGCTTTTCCGGCACTGTGTTCTGCTCGCTCATGTCTCTTCTTCCTTTCAGAGAAATATGTTTTAGACTACTTGTCAGTATAGAATATGCGCCTCGAAAATGCAATCATTTTCGGTTGAAAGAGGCGATTTCCTATGGTAAAATATTCTTGCAAAAAAAACAAAACATCCCCGGGAGGTCAATTATGCTTTGCATTCGAAACGGTCAGATCCATGACGGCATCCACAAGGCCGCCAAAAAGGCGGACATTCTCATTGACGGAGGAAAAATCGTCAAAATCGGACAGAAACTTCCGGTTCCGAAAGGCACCGAGGAATTGGATGCCACGGGAAAGATGGTGTATCCGGGCTTCGTCGAAGCGCACGGTCACATCGGTCTCGACAATTACGGCATGGGGATAGAAGGCCATGATTATAACGAGTCGAACGACTCCGTGACCCCGCAGATGCGCGCGATCGACGGCATTCAGCCGGCCGATTTCGGTCTTCGCGAGGCGGCGGCCGCCGGTGTGACCACGATCGGAACGGGCCCCGGCAGCGCGAACGTGCTCGGCGGCACCTTCGTCGCGATCAAGACGGTCGGCGTCCGCGTCGACGACATGGTCGTGAAGAACCCCGTCGCGATGAAATGCGCATTCGGCGAAAACCCGAAGCGGGTCCACAAGGGCAAATCCGTCGACACCCGGATGGGCAATGCGGCGAAACTCCGCGAGGCGCTCACGAAGGCACGCGAATACCTGAAGAAAAAGGAAGCCGCCGAAGCCGACGACTCCAAAAAGGAACCGACTTTTGATTTCAAGTGCGAGTCATTGATCCCCGTCCTGAAGAAGGAGATCCCGCTGAAGGCGCACGCCCACCAGCTGAACGACATGTTCACGGCCATCCGGATCGCAAAGGAATTCGACGTGGACCTGACGCTGGAGCATTGCACGGAAGGACACCTTGCGCCGGAACTGTTCGCAGCGGAAGGTTATCCGATGGCAGTCGGTCCGACGTTCGGAAGCGCCACGAAAATTGAGCTCCGCAGGAAGACCTGGGAAACCCCGGGCATTCTCGACAAAGCGGGCTGCAAGGTCTCGATCATCACCGACAGCCCCGTCATTCCGCAGAAGTACCTGCCGCTCTGCGCCGGACTTGCCGTGAAAGCCGGCATGGATCCGTTCCACGCCCTGCAGGCGATTACGATCAATCCCGCGAAGCACCTCGGCATCGCGGACCGCGTCGGTTCCATCGAAGCCGGCAAGGACGCCGATCTCGTCATCACGAACGGCAATCCGTTCACCCCCGAGACGACGGTCCTCCACGTCTTCATCAACGGCAACCCCGTTGATCTCAAACCCGCCGATACGACGACAGTGATATAAAGGCATCAAAAAGCCGGGGGTCTGCAAAATCGCAGGCCCCCGGCTTTTTATACCCTCTTAATCCGATATATCCGCGTCAAGCGTAATACAAACCGAATACTCGGGATAATGCTGCTGGATCTCGTCGTGAAGTTCTGCCATGCGCGCCTCCCGGTTCTTGACCGAGAAGTCGATGACCATGTCGAACTGGATGATCTTCGTTTCCTCGAAGAGCCGGAATCCGTGCATTTCCAGCACTTCCGGATGGACGCTGAGGAGCGAGCGGATCTCGCTCTCCACGGCCTTCGGCAGGTCCTTCGTTTCATTGACGGCGTAGACCGAGAGCCCGGCCATGATGACGCCGGTGTCCTCGTAGACTTTCCCCGCGATCTTCCGTTCCAATACGTCGAGTTCTTCCGCCGTCATCGTTTCCGCCACGGCAATGTGTGCCGAACCCATGTATTTCTCCGGACCGTAATCGTGCAGGATGAGGTCGAACACGCCCTGCACTTCCGGGAAGGACGCCATGCTTTCCCGGACCTTTTTCGTGATCTCCGAATCGACGCGTCTTCCGAGGATGTCACCCGCGGCGTCCTTTAATACGTCAAACCCGGACTTCAGGATGAAAAGCGAGATGACGGCGCCGAGCCACGCCTCAATGTTGACGCGGAAGAGGAGAAAGATGACGGCGCCGACGAGCACCGACGTCGAAATGACCGCGTCGAACAGTGCGTCGGTTCCGGACGCCTTCAGGGTATCGGATTTCACGTCTTTCCCGGTCTTCTTGAAATACAGGCCGAGGAAGATCTTCACGACGACCGCCGCGCCGACCACGATGAACGAATAGATCGAATGATCCGGCACCTCGGGAGTGATGATCTTCTTGATCGACTCCACGAGCGCCGTCACGCCGGCGTACAAGATGATCACGCCGATGATCATTGCGCTTAAATGCTCGATCCGTCCGTGTCCGAGCGGATGCTTCCGGTCGGGGGAACGCCCCGCCAGTTTCGTGCCGACGATCGTCACGACGGACGA
The DNA here is from genome assembly GCA_016281555.1 of Lachnospiraceae bacterium. GTDB lineage: Bacteria > Bacillota > Clostridia > Lachnospirales > Lachnospiraceae > UBA1267. The sequence goes on from JAEEIV010000055.1 coordinate 36,762, forward strand.
CAGGGCGTCCGTCAGGTTGTTGACTGCATCCAGAATCATTGAAACCGAATGCGCGAACAGCCCGACCGCCGCCTTGAAGCCGGAAAGCAATACGTTTGCCACGATCCCGAGAATGCTGGTCCGGACGATCGTTTTTTCACGGTTCATTGCCAAAAACGCTTCCTTTCACTGCTTAGTAATTCTCTTCCGAAAGCTCGAAATATGCCTGCGGATGATCGCAGACCGGGCACTTCTCAGGCGCCTCGGTGCCGACGACGATGTGCCCGCAGTTCCGGCACTCCCAGACCTTGACCGTGCTCTTTTTGAAGACTTCCGCTGCCTCGACGTTCTTCAATAACGCGCGGTACCGTTCCTCGTGGTGCTTCTCGATCGCCGCCACGCCGCGGAACCGTTTCGCGAGTTCCGGAAAGCCCTCCTCTTCGGCCGTCTTCGCGAAGCCCTCGTACATGTCGGTCCACTCGTAGTTTTCGCCTTCCGCCGCCGCAAGAAGATTCGCGGCCGTGTCCCCGATGCCGTCCAGTTCCTTGAACCAGAGCTTCGCGTGCTCCTTTTCATTCTCAGCCGTCTTCAGAAAGAGCGCCGAGATCTGCTCGTATCCTTCCTTCTTCGCCTTGGACGCGAAATACGTGTATTTGTTTCTCGCCTGCGATTCGCCCGCAAATGCGGCCAGAAGGTTCTGTTCCGTCTTGGTTCCCTGATACTTGTTGCCCATGCTCCGATCCTCCTTATAATCGTTGCTGCACTGCGGATCTCCGCATCCTTATTTTTTCGGCAAAAGCCGTTTGGCCCTTACTTCGGCTGCAGCCCCAGATAGTTTGCAATGCCGATCGCGTCGAGCACGCCGAAGTGCTGCTGCTTTTCGATCGTGTCGATATACGTCACGTCGTGGTCCATGAAGCAATGCTCCACAATGACGCCCGGAATTCCGCGGTTCGCCGCATGGCGGTTGATCGCGTAATAATCGAGCGGATTACCGAATTCATCGAAATACTGATTCGACGTCGTGATGACCGCGCCGCGATTCTGAAGTCCGGTCGTCGTAAGCTGCGCCAGGATACTGTTCGCAAGATTCCGGCAGCGTGCTGTCACGCTCGCCTGCGCCGAGATGAAAACGAGCGCCCCGCTCGCGCTGTGATTGTTGCTCGCGTTATAGTGCAGGCTCACCAGAATGTCCGCGTTGTGATCCTGCGCAAACTGCGCCCGCGCTTCGAGGTCGCGCGAAAGATTCACGGAACTCAGTTCCTGGTCGTTGCTTCGCGTGAGGTAGACCTGCACGCCCGTGTAATGCGCCTCCAGGTACGCCTTGCAGGCCAATGCGGTGACGAGATTCATGTCCGCTTCGTTCCGGCCGTAATAACTGGCGCCGGCATAGCGTCTGCAATGGCCCGGATCGATCACCACGATCTTGTCCGGATCCGGAATGTTCACCGTCACGGTGCAGGTCGCCGACTTTCCGCCGGCCGACGCCGAGATCACCGCCGTTCCGCGATCAATGATCTTCACGAGCCCGTTTCCGTCCACCGTCGCGACGTTCACGTTGTCCGAAGAGAACGAGACCGAGCCCTCCGATGCATTTTCCGGCGTCACCGTCGCCTTTAGGGTGAAGGTTTCTCCGCGCGCCGTTGCGGTGTGTTCCGTCTCGGAAAGCGTCACGCTCTCCACTTCGACGTAGGGCAGGACCGTCACTTCCACCGACGCGGTTTTTCCGTTCACCGTCGCGGTAATGACGGAGGTGCCTTCTTCAACGGCAGTCACGAGGCCGGTCCCGTCGACCGAAACGGTTTCCGGCTGTGCCGAGACCCATGAGACCGTTTTCGGATCCGTCGTGTCCGCCGGCTCGTATACGACGGAAAGCTTCGCCGTAAAGCCCTTGATGACGGACAGCGACTCCTGATTCAGCCGGATGGACTGCAACGGAGACAAGACCGTCACGGTGCAGACCGCACCGAGGAGCCCGTGGTTTGCGGTGATGTGCGCCGTTCCGGGCGCGACCGCAGTGACGTTTCCCGCGCCGTCGACTTTTGCGACGGAGGCATTGTCGGTGGAAAACGTGATGGTCCGCTCCTCCGTGGTATTCCCCGGAACGACGGCCGCCTGCAGCTGGCCGGAAGCACCCTTGTTCAAGGTCATTGCCGTCTGGCTGAGCGCCACGCCGGTGACCGGGATCACGACCGAGATCGTTGCTTCCGCCCGGAGTTCCCCGCAGACGGCGGTGATGATGGCATTGCCGGGTCCGGCCGCATGGATCGTTCCGTTTCCGTTCACCGTGACGACCGAGGTGTTCGAACTCGTCCAGGTCGTCGTCGTATCGCTCGTCGTGTCGGCCGGATTGTAGATGAGCGGTAATTGCACCGTATCGCCGATCCGAACCGTCATCGACTTGAAATTAAACGCAATGCTGCTCAGCGTGCTCTTCACGGTGATCCGGCATTTGGCTTCCAATGTGCCGACCTTCGCCGTGATTTCCGCCGTGCCGCGTCCCGCGGCCAGGATCCTGCCGGTCTTTTCGACCTTCGCCACCTTCTCGTCGGACGACGAAAACGTGATGCATCCCGGCTTTAAGAACGGGCCGAGTTCATATTTCAGCACAGGATCGACCTGACTGTATTTTTCCAATTCATATGCTTCCGGCTCGAAACGGAGGAAGAGTTCGGGTTCCGTGACATGCACGACCCGCTGCTCTTCCGTTTTCCGATTCCGGACCGTGACGGTTGCGGTGCCCCCGCTGATCGCACGGAGCCCGCCGAACTCGTCCACGGTCAGGACCGATTCGTCGGAAGAGGAATAACGGACCTTCCCGGACAGGACTTCTCCGATACGGATCCTCGGGGAAAGATATGCTTCTTCGCCGGTGAACAGTTCCAGCGGCTCTTGCTCACCGGGGTCCGGAGGCTCTGCGCTTTCGCTGCTTTCCGGCACCGTTTCGGTTTCGCTTTCCGGTTCCGTCTCGCTTTCTGTCTCAGGGTCCGTTACGCTTTCTGTCGGTCCTTCCGTCAGCGTTTCTTCAGTGACGGCTTCCGATGCGGACCCATCTTTCAGAACCGGCACGTCTTTCAGCACGAGCAGTAAGGCAGCCAGTCCTGCGACGGCGACCATGATCCCTATGCCCCAGAAGAGAGGCTTTCTATTCGGTTTTTCCTGATCGTTCTGCATACGCTGCCGTTTCAGCACCTGCTTCTGTCTCCGTAAAAGACCCGGGCGACGGCCTCGGCCGCAGCCCGGTATCTCATTGCCCGGCGAACCTTCGGAAAAGGGGCCGCCTCATTCAAGAAACTCATCGCCGTCCTCAAGACCCGCTTCTTTCATCTTTTCCACCGACATCTGATGCTTGATCTCCTTCCAGCGCACCTTGAAGAGCAATGCCCCGAAGACGACCGGGATGAAGGTGAATATGAATATCGGAAACGTGAATGCGTAAAGGATCTTCTTCCACGTCTTCGTATGGATCCTCTCCCATTCCGTCACCGTCGTGATCCCGCCGACGAGAAACACGAGCGCATACGTGCCGACGATCAAACGGACGAACGACCAGACGAGGCTCATGACGTCCCCGCCGGTCACCAGCGCTCCGATGACGAGCGGAACTCCGAGAAGAACGGAAAACAGCGTCAGAAAATAGGCCGGCGCAATGTTCAGGATCAGGTCGACCGCCGAAAAGCCGTGTTTAATGCTCCGAAAGATTTTCCCGAAACAGCCGCGGATCACCTGAACGTAGCCTTTGCCCCAGCGGATGCGCTGGTTCCACGATTCGGACATTTTGGCCGGCTGCTCGTCGAAAAACTCCGCCTGGAAACACATGGCAATGCGGCGCTGTTTCGAGATCATGTCTGCGGAAAACTCGAGGTCTTCCGTCATCATGTGATAGGGCCAGTCCACGATCTCGTCCGCGATCTTCCGGCTGAAGAGATAGCCCGTGCCGGACACCGTGCAGCTCACGCCGAGCAAGTGTCTCGGATAATGGAGATAGCGGGTCTCCCGGAACCACCAGAGTCCCATGCCCGCCGTGATCCAGTTCTGCCCGTAATTCTTCGTGTTCCGGTAACTCGTGATCACGTCGTAGCCCTGAGAAAAGGACCGGTTCATCTCTTCCACGTAGTTTTTCGCAAGGACATTGTCCGCGTCAAACACGAAATATCCGTCAAACCCTTCCGGGTAATCTTCATTGATATGGCGGCGGAGCGCCTGAAGAGCGTACCCCTTGCCCACTTCTTCGTGGTTTTCCCGCTCGTAAACGACGGCGCCCTCTGCCCGCGCTGCTTCGGCCGTACCGTCGGTGCAATTGTCCGCCAGAACGAACACCGTCAGGTATTCCTGCGGATACGTCTGCGCCTTCAGGCTCCTGATGAGATCGGCAATGACCGCCTCCTCATTCCGCGCGCAGATCAGCGCCGCCAGGCGGTGCAGCACGACTTCCTTGTCGCGCGGTTTCTCCTTTTTGAACCAGGAAACGGGGATATAAAAAAGCTGATACGAATAGCAGAGCAGGAAAACGGCGCTGATCACGATATTCAGTATCTCGAAAATTCTGATGAAAATATTCACGGTTTCCGGTACAGCGGGACCTTACGGATCCCTCTCCTTCTTTGATCTGTTCGTCAAGCCGCTCACGTCAAGTCTCTATATTATACCATAAAGGGCAATGGAATTCCACCCGTATTTTTCCGCCGCCGGAGCGGTCAGGTCCTGCCGGTCTTTTCCCGGGTCCAGTCGTCGATGAGTTTTCTGAGTTTCATGAAATACGGTGCGATCGTCATGTTTTCCTGCCCGTAGGTCAGTTGCAGATCATACTCCAAGGGAAGCCAGGTCGCGAGGTCCGATTCGTCGTGGGCGATCAGTGCTTCCAGCCGGTCCAATGCCTTGTAGACCTTCGCTTCGCCGGTCTTCAGTCCGTCCATCTCGTCGAGAAGCCCGAGCCACTCCGACCGGACGGGTTCCTCGAAAGACTCCACCCATTCGATGAGACGCCGGTCTTCCTTCTTCTCGTCCGCTTCGGACTTTTCGAAGGCCGGAATGTCGCCGGTGAACGACTCGCCGAGGTCGTGGATCAGGCACATCCGGAGCACCTTGTTCATGTCAAAATCCTGAAAATCCGGTTCTTCCCGAAGGAGCATCGCCATCAGGGCCAGACGGAACGTGTGATCCGCCACACTTTCCTTTCTCCCCTCTTCCGTAAAGCAATGCCTCTTCTCCGTTTTCAGTTTCCCTATCTGCTTCAGGACATCCAGCAGCATCTCCGGTCTCATGACAGTCCCCTCCTCAGCGAAGCCGGGCTTCCAAGCCCTTTTTTATCTTATCTCAACTGCAATGAAAAAACAAGCGAAAGGCAGGGATAGAAGGTTGAGTTTTTGACCTATATGGAATATAATAAAACTAGACTGATTATTTATGCCGATTATCGAGATAACGACACCGTCACATTACAAAGGACAGGTGCCGCCATTTGAATCACACAGATGCCGGAAGTTGACCGGAAATCTATAGCGAGAGGCATCGAGGAGCGAAGCGACGAGGCGAACGAGCGGTGATTCTCCGGTCAAGGGAGGCATCGTCCGTATGAGATATATAGGCACCGTCCGTCCGAGATATACAGGGGGAGTTATGGAGAAAGTTACGTTTGCGATCGCCGGCATGGGGAACCGGGGCACGAAATACGCCCAGAAGCAGTTTGAGAATCCGGACGACATGCAGGTCGTCGCGATGGCGGACCGGCGTCCGATCCGGTTGGAGGCGGCGAATAAGTATCTGAATCTGCCGCCGGAGCGCATCTTCTCCAGTGTCGAGGAAATGCTGGAGGCGCCGCGCCTTGCGGACGTGATGATCATTGCCACGCAGGACGCGCAGCACAAGGGACACGCGATTGCCGCGCTCGAAAAAGGCTACGACCTCATTCTCGAGAAGCCGATCGCGAACCATCTGCAGGACGTCTTCGACATTCAGGAAAAGGCGAACGCGCTCGGAAGGCGGGTGCTCGTCTGCCACGTGCTCCGCTATACGCCGTTCTACCGTACGATCAAGAAACTGCTCACGGAGGGGCGGATCGGAAAGATCGAAAGCGTGGAAGCGACGGAAGCCGTCGGGTATTATCACATTGCCCATTCGTTCGTACGCGGCAACTGGCACAAACTGGCGGATTCGGCGCCGATGATCCTCGCGAAATGCTGCCACGACATGGACCTGTTCCTCTGGCTGACCGGCGAAAAATGCGAGAAGGTGACCTCGTTCGGGTCGCTCGATTATTTCAAGAAAGAGAATTGCCCCGCGGATGCGGCGGACCGCTGCGAGGACTGCAAACGGACCTGCCCGTTCAATGCGGTGAACTTCTATCTCTCCCGGATCCCGGGCTGGCCCGCGAACGTGCTGAATCCGGAACCGGATGAGAAAAACATCATGGAGGCGCTCCGGACCACGGATTACGGGCGCTGCGTGTTCAAAATGGACAATGACGTCGTGGACCACCAGGTCGTGAACATGCTGTTCACGGGCGGCATCACCGCTTCGTTCCAGATGAACGGCTTCAATGCGACACAGGACCGTTGGATCCGGATCTTCGGCACGGAGGGCGAGATCTACGGAAAACTCCGCGAAAACAAAGTGCATCTTGAACGGTTCAACGAACCTGCAGAGGTCATTGACCTTACTGAGGAAATGAAGAAAATGAGCGGTCACGCCGGCGGCGATTCCGGGCTCATCCGCGACGCGATCAAGTATTTCCGGAACGAGGAATTCGACCGGATGTCGATCACCGAACTCAACGAATCCGTGGACAGCCACACGCTCTGCTTCGCGGCGGAACGGTCGCGTCTGGACGGCGGAAGACTCGTCGAACTCAAAGATTTTCACAAGGAATAAACGAAATGTTCATTGCAGACCGATGGAAAGACTATGAAGTCCTGGACACGTCCGACGGCGAAAAGCTCGAGCGCTGGGGAAACTACGTGCTCGTCCGGCCCGACCCTCAGGTGATCTGGCAGGACGTCAGGGCCGCGAAGGAATGGAAGAAGCCGAACGCGCATTACCACCGCTCGAACAAGGGCGGCGGCGAGTGGGAGTTCTTCGATCTCCCCGAAGAGTGGACGATCTCCTACGACGAACTTACGTTCCATCTGAAGCCGTTCTCCTTCAAGCACACCGGGCTGTTCCCGGAACAGGCGGCGAACTGGGACTGGTTTTCCGGTCTCATCCGCAATGCCGGGCGCCCCGTCAAGGTATTGAATCTCTTTGCCTACACGGGCGGCGCGACGGTCGCGGCCGCGAAGGCCGGCGCCGCAGTCACGCACGTCGACGCCTCGAAGGGAATGGTGCAATGGGCGAAGGAAAACGCGGCGTCTTCCGGTCTTTCGGACGCGCCGATCCGTTACCTCGTCGACGATTGCCGGAAATTCGTCGAGCGCGAGATCCGGCGCGGCAATCATTACGACGCGATCATCATGGATCCGCCGTCCTACGGACGCGGACCGAACGGCGAAGTCTGGAAGCTTGAGGACGCGTTTCATCCGCTCGTCCGTCTCACGGCGGAATTATTGTCGGATGAGCCGCTGTTCGTACTCCTGAATTCTTACACGACCGGGTTTGCGCCGGGCGTGCTCTCCAATCTTCTCGATCTCGAGATCACGTCGAAATTCGGCGGGACCGTCGAATCCGATGAAGTCGGGCTGCCCGTCCGCGACAAAAAAGCCATGCTCCCCTGCGGTTCTTCCGGCAGGTGGACGCGGCAATGACAAAGCGTTCCGATACGGAATACACGAAAGAAACATGAGGTGAGATCATGGCAAAAGAAGTTGCTTACGTAGGCTGCTACACGTTCCACGGGAAAAGCCAGGGCATCGAGATCTTCGATGTAGACGGCGAAGCCGGGCGCTTCAAACGGCGCTCTTCCGTCAAGGTCGACAACTGCGCCTATCTTACGGTTTCCGACGATCACCGCTTCCTGTACGCGGCGGTGGACGAGGGGATCAGCGCCTTCCGGATCAAACCCGACGGCGACCTCGAGTTTCTGAAAACCACCTCGCACCGCGGGATGCGGGGATGCTACCTGAACATCCATCCGTCCGGAAAGTTCATCGCCATCGGCGGCTACCACGACGGAAAAATGACCGTGCTGCGTCTCAATGACGACGGCACGGTCGGTGACATCACTTTTGAATTTTACGACAGGGGCATCGGCTCCGTCGCGGAACGGAATTTCCGGCCGCACATCAGCTGTACGGAATTCTCGCCGGACGGCAAGCTCCTCCTCGCGGTGGACTCCGGCATCGACCAGGTCAAGGTCTTTCTCTTCGACGAGACGACCGGCAAGGCCGTGATGAAGGATATGATCCATTGCGGCGTCAATTCCGGGCCGCACCGTCTGAAGTTCTATCATTTCGGAAAGATCGTCTACATCCTGCACGAACTCAAGAACTACGTTTCCGTCTATGACGTTTCCGCAAACGAGCGGGGGCTCCCGGTCTTTGAATTAAAACAGACGGTCGCGACGCTCCCGAAAAACTATACGGTGCCGTCGGCCGCCTGTGTCATTGATTTTTCTTCGGATTTCAAGCACCTGATCTGCGCCAATGCGGGCGAGAACACGATCGCGATCTTCGACATCGATTCCGAGACCGGTCTCCTGACCCTCCGGAACATCCTGCCGGTCAGCGGCGATTATCCGAAGGACATCGACGTCTTCCCGAACGGAAAGTTCCTCGTCAGCACGAATCACCACAGCGACAGTCTGACCTTCTTCCGCCTGCACTTCGACACCGGAACGATCGTCATGAACGGTCTGGAGATCCCGGTCGACAATCCGAACTGCTTGCGGATCGTGGAACTGAAGTAATTACTTCGCCTCGTTCCACGGGACCGGCTCCGCAAACGTTCCCGTATGATAGCCGTTGATGAGACGGATCATCAGAAGGTTCAGATACTCGTGCACCGCGTCCGGAAGCTGCGGATCGAAATGCGAGTAGCCGATGCCGGAATCGTCCGTCATGAAGATGAATGTGCCGCCGGTCAGGATCGCTTCGGACCGGGCCGTGTACTCCGTCAGTTCGTCCGCACCGCTCGCCATGATCGGGCAGATCCGAACGCCCTGCTCCGCCGCAGACGCGATCGCGCTCTTCAGCCGGCTCTGATGCTCAGAATTGCCGTGTGCAGGCGCGTCAAAGACGTGGAACAGGAGTTTCGTCGAGCCCGTGGTCCAGCCCTTGGAAACGGCCATTTCAAGCGCCTCGTCGAGTGCCTCCGGCGTATCGCCGCCGCCGGCCGCCTCCTGCTTCGTCAATACCGTGTAATGACTCTCATAATCCGCCGGATCCGTCACGTCCTTGAACTCGACGTAGCGGAACTTCTCTTCGTCGCCGTCGTCCCGATAAAAGAGCAATGCCAGTTTCACCCGGGAATCCGGATTCGCCCGTACCACCTGCTTGATCACGTCGCCGAGTTCTTCCCTGAGGTAACGGAGTTCGTCTCCCATCGAACCGGTCACGTCCACGACGTACATGAGTTCAATGACGTCCGCGGTCTTTTCCATATCATCAAGCGTTTCAAACGTCACGGCCACTTCCTTCTCGCCGTTGACCGGAACCGTATGCACTTCCGAAGACTCGGGGGATGTGACGGTCAATGTGCCCGCGTTTCCGCCGAAGACGTACGCGATGCCGTTCCGGTTCGTCCGGGCCGAGTACCGTTCGCCGGATGCCGTCGTGAGCGTGACAAGCGCGTCGAATAACGGCATCCCGGCAAACGTGACCGTGACTTCGATCCGGTTCAGCGAATCCAGTCCCCACGATGCGAAGGTCTGTTCGCCGGACTCTCCGTAATACGTGCCGGAAAACTTGCCGGAAGTTTCATTCTGCTCGTTCTTTAAGAACAGTTCTTTCCACTTGAGGTAATGCGCATTGTCGTCCCACGCCGCAGCCGTCAGCTGACCCGGTTCAGGAACAGGGGGCTCGGTCTCGGGCTCCGTTTCAGGCTCCGTTTCCGTATCGGTTTCGGGCTCGGTTTCTGTTTCGGTTTCAGGCTCGGTTTCCGTATCGGTTTCAGGCTCGGTTTTCGTTTCGTCGATCAGCTCGGTTCCGGGCTCCGCATTCGTATCGGGATCTTCCCTCGAATCTCCCGGCGCCTCGACTTCGCCCGGCGTGGTTCCGCCGTAGGTGCCCTTCCCGCCCGAAGTATCGAAATAACCGGTGTCTCCCTTTCCGTCTTTCGAGTAGTATTTACCGATCTCGGCCGCGGAGAACCCGGTTTTCTCTTCGCCGGTGAACACGAAGTCACCTTCTGCGAAGGTCGCTCCCCCGGGCGCCGCCGTTCCCGAATTCTCGATTGCTGCCGCCTCCGTCGTTACCGCAGCATCCACTCCGCTCGCGGCATTGTTCTTCGGTCTGACGATCGAGTTCACGCCGATCGGGATCGCCACTGCCGCGACGACCGCAGCCGCCGCGATTCCGACCCACTTCACCCAGGAACGCTTCTTCTTTCCGATCAATGCGGGGACGTTGTCCTCCGCGTCACGAATGAGGTCGTCGCCGATCTCGTTCAAGGCATTGTTTAATTCATCCGTCTTTTTCATTGCCAGATTCCCTCCTGTTGAAGGACGGTTTTCAATTTCTCCCTGGTCCTGAAGAGCGCGGTCTTCACGCGGGATTCCCCGGAGCCGAACCGCTCGGCGATCTCCTTGACCGAATCGAAGTACCAGTAGCGTCTGAGGAACATCCGCCGTTCGTTCTCGGGAAGCGTCCTTAAAAACGCGTCAATGATGCGTCCCAAGTCCGCCGCTTCCACGGCTTCCTCCACCGGATTTCCGGGCGCGGCCGGAATGCACTCTTCCAGCTCGTCGAGCGACAGGTTCGTTTCGGTCCCGCCCCGTTTTTCGGCGGTTTCGGCCCGGAACCGGTCGATCGAGATCCTTCGGACGATCTTTCCGAGATAGGTCCGCAGGTCTTCCGGATGGTGCGGCGGGATGCTGTTCCATGCGCCGAGATACGCGTCGCTTTCGCACTCCTCCGCATCCTCGTCAGAATGCAGGATCCCGAGCGAAATCGACCTCACATACCTCGAGTACTTCTTTTTCGCTTCTTCAATGGCCCGCTCGTCGCGGTTTTCAAACAAAGAAACGATTTCCCGGTCTTCCACGCTGCTCTCCTTTTTTGTCCTTCACCCATCTACTCGGAAGAAAAACCGATTGGTTACAAAAAAATACGGGCTGTTGATCTACTCTCCATTATGGTATGTCCTTTCGGGGACCGCTCGCGCTTAGATTCTCGCTTTTATCAGCCCCTATATTATTTCTCAAACATTGCCCCTTCTACTCTGAGACATAATTCGTGATACACCGGAAGGTGGTATTCCTGGACTTTGTAGGTCTCGGTTTCGGGGACGCGGATCGTGACGGTCGCGAGGTCCGACAGTTTGCTTTCCTTTTCGCCGGTGAGGGCAATGACCTTCGCCCCGCGCACGAGTGCCGCCTTCGCCGCCGAAACGCAGTTCTTCGAGTTCCCGGAGGTCGAGATCGCGATGAGGACGTCGCCTTCCCGGGCGTAGCCGTAGGCAAGCTGCGCATAGACGTCTTCCGCGCTCACGTCGTTCGCAAACGCCGAAAGGATGCCTGACTGCGACGGCAATGAGATTGCCCGGACCGCCTCCTGGAAGGCCGGCATATCCTCGCCGAACTTCTCGCGGTACGCCTGCTTCTCCGCTTCGGACACAGGGCGCTTTTTCCGGAATCCCTTCATCAGCTCACCGACGATGTGTTCGGAATCCGCCGCGCTGCCGCCGTTCCCGCAAACGAGCACGGTCCGGTCCGCCTTCGCGGCTTCAACGAGGATGCGTCCCGCTTCGTCGATTGCCTCCCGGCAGCTTTCCAGCGCGGGATACCGGCCGAAAAGCGAATCTTTTTCAAGTCCGAGCATGGCGACCGCGATCGCTGAGACGTCGCCGATGCTTTCTCCGAGCACGGCCGGAACGATCTTACAGACTGCAAGATTCTGCGGAAGCGCTTCTTCCCGGAGCGTCTTTTCCATTTCTTCCCGGAGAAGGTCTCCGGAACGGGCGAAGATCGAGCCCGCCACGATGACCTCCGGATTGTAAAGATCCACGAGAGCGGCCAGTCCCTGACCGAACTTCCGGCCGCATTCCCGGTACACTTCCTTCGCGGTCTCATCTCCCTCCCGGGCGGCGAGCGCGATCGTTTTCGCCGTGATCGACGGAAGGTCCGCCTCGGTCCGGCAATACGCCGCGGGGGTCCCTGCTTCAAGCGCCTGTCTCGCGTATTGCTCACCGAGCTGCTTCAATCCGCCGCCGGAACAGAAACCCTCGAAGGAGCCCTTCTTTCCGTAGCCCACGGGGCCGTCCTTCTCCAATCGAAGGTGACCGGTCTCCCCTGCGCCGAACGACGTGCCTTCATACAACTTGCCGTCCAGAATGACGCCAGCGCCGAGCCCGGTGCCGAACGTCAGAAAAATCATGTTCTTCGCGCCCTTGCCCGCGCCGAACTTCCATTCGGCCAGCGCGCCGGAATTGGCGTCGTTCATGAGAAACGCAGGGGCGGAGAACGCTTCGGAAAAGAGTTTCGTCACCGGCACTTCCTTCCAGCCCGGCAGATTCGGCGGCTCTAAAATGAGGCCGCGTACCGGATCCTGCGGCGAACCGCAGGAAATGCCGATGCTTCTGACCGGGTCTCCCTGCAGGAGCACGCGGGCCGCATCGATGAGAAGCGGGATCGTTTCCTCCGATCCCGTCGTCTCAAAGGCTTCCTTTTTCAGTATCCGTCCGGTCTCATCCGCTATGCAGACGGCGGATTTGGTTCCGCCGATGTCCACTCCGAGATAATACATAATACCCTCCCGATTTCGGTCGCGCATTGCCGGACCGTCAGTTTTTCTCGATCCGTGTGAGCGTCACGCTGATTTCCGGCGTTCCGTACGCGGGATTGAAGAGTTTCGCGACGTTCGCCTCATACCAGGCCTTGATCTCCGCGTCGCTCATCTCGCACTTTTCACCCTTCGTTCTGACCGTGATCGTTACGATTTGTTCTTCCGTCATATCTTTTCTCCCGTTCTGTCTTTTGCCGGTCGTCCGGAACCGCGTTCCGGACGACCGTTTGATCTTTTACCAGCGGAACGTGTTCCTCGGGCGGAACCGTTTCTTTAAGTAGAACGTCAGTCCGACGAACAGCCCCGCCAGAACGACGAGGAACAAAACGAAGAATCCGTCGATCATGATGAGATTCTTCATCCGGTCCGTAGCGCGTTCTTCCGTTTCGGCTTTTTGCTTGTAGATCGGGCTTGCCGTCTCCGCCGTGTTCGAAAGGAACACGGAGCCCAGCGGATAGCCCTGATATTTATAAGTAATGAGAATGCCGCTCTCCGCCGCATTCACTTCCTTTTCCAAACGGTCGAAGGTGACGTTGTCGGGAAGCAGGATCGTGTCGCCGGAATGGATCGAAAGGAGTGTCACGTCTCCGGTCGGGATCGACAGAGGCGACGCCGTGAAGCGGTTCTCCATATTAAGCGAGGTGTCAAGTTCCGCCGGCAACACGGGCTTGAAATAATGGAATCCGTAATCGAGCAATGACTGCGTGGAAACGTACTGGTCGCCGCTCTCGCATCCCATGACGACGACGATGAGCCGCATGCCGTCCTTTTCCGCATAGGTGACGAGGTTGTATCCGGATTCCGTCGTGTGCCCCGTTTTTCCGCAGACGACGGAGTCGTTATAGTATTCCGATGAGGGACGGATCATGAGATGCGTGTTCATCATCGGGATCTCCTTGTTCAGGAGCTCGTCGGCGTGATGCACGTAGGACTGCGCGGACGCGATCTCCAGGAAGACGTTGTTGTTGCAGAGGACCTGCATGAGCAATGCAAGGTCGTACGCGCAGGTGTAGTGGTCCGCGTGATGCAGGCCGTTCGTATTCCGGAAGACCGTATTCACCGCGCCGAGCTCGTGCATGCGGTCGTTCATCTTCTGCACGAACGATTCAATGCTGCCGGAAACGTGCTCCGCAAGGGCGTTCGCGACTTCATTGGCCGACGGAAGCAAAAGACCGTAGAGGCATTCTCTCAGCACCATGTCCTCGTTCCGGCGCATGCCGATGTGCGAGGATCCGGAGGGGATCATGACCGCCTTTTGCGAAAAATGGACGATGTCGCTCAAAGAACTGTTTTCCAGTGTCAGGAGCGCCGTCATGAGTTTCGTCGTGGAGGCGGGATACATGGCCTGCGTCGCATTCAGGGCATACAAAATCTCGCCGGACTCGGCGTCCATGAGGATCGCGGTCCCTGCTTTGATCTCCGGTGCTTCCGGCCAGTCCGAGGGAATGGATCCGATGATCCGGTCAATGACCTCGCGGCTCGCTGCAAAAGCAGGCTCAGCGGTCCCGGAAAGGACCGCCAAAGCCGTCAGCACGGAAAGTATGACTTTTTTCAATCTCTTTTTTCCCACTTTTTCATAAGCAGCGGCATGAACACGCCGCCCTGCACGCTTCTTGCAATAAAGCGCTCGCTCGTTCCGGTCACGGTGTCGTACCAATCGGAGAACGGCACCCGCGTCGGGGTTTCTTTCAGATACTTCGCCATCGGCGCCGCGAACCGGCTGAACTGGGCGCGGTCCTTCGAGAGCGCCGCCACCCACATGGACCAGTCGGATTTCGTGTAAGCGGCACGGGAATCGAGCGGCAGACCGAATTCGTTCTGCTTCGTCTCGTAGAAGGCGAGTTCCTTCTCGTAGAAGGACTCCGGGAAGAGATCGAACCCGAACAGCTTATCCCAGACGACGTTGTATTTCTGGCTCCAGCCGATGCCGTCGAACGTAAGATAGGTATGTCCCTCGGGTGAAGTCGCGCGTCTGATCCAGCTCTCGGCAAGCGATTCCGCCTTTTTCCGGTATTCTTCCGCCTCTTCCGTCTTTCCGATCGCGTTCAGAATATAGCCGAATGCGGCAATGCCCATCACGGCCTTCGCGGACAGGTTCACGTTTCTCGCAAGGTGACCCGCAAAGTCGTCGGTGCAGAGCTGCTCGCCCGGATCCTCGCCGTACTCGAGAAGGTAGCGGCACCAGGTCCGTAAGAGGTCAAGGTTTTCTCCGGCCAGAGCGAAGTCTCCGTCCGCCTTGCCGGCCGCCGCCAGCATGAGCAGCATGTTCGCGGATTCCTCCACCGGCATCTGCTTCTTGAAATCGTAGGCGTCGAATTCCGCCGGATAGAGATAGAGCGGCGCCGGCGTCACGCCGTCCGCCTGCAGTTTCGGCCGGCGGAGCGAGGCGTAGACCTGACCGATGAGCGTCGGATAGCGACCCGCGTCGTGGGGTGCGAAATCGTAGTGCCAGATCGGCATCTTCGCGAATTTCAGGATCGGGCGGCACATGCCGCGAACGAGTTCGGGCGCGGCTAAAAGGAACAGCGGCACCGACGGATAGCTGACGTCCACCGTGGCGGCGCAGCCGTTCGAATCGTCTTCCTTGGAAATGAAGAGAACGTCTCCGTTCCCGTCGGCGACGAGCTTGTGCGCGGCAATGGTCTGGCGGTACGCGGCCGTCACGATGAGCGCGTAATCCGCTCCGCCGACTTCTCGTGCCTCTTGCAGAAGATCATTGTCAAACCGGCGGCAGCGTTCGAGGATCTCGTCCTTCCGGACGCGGAACTCTTCCAGCGCTTCGGTGATCGTCTTTCCGTTCCGCGCGTAATATGCGGGAAGGAGGCGGCCGAAATAGTTGATCGAAGCCGTGTCGTCGTAACCGACGAGCAGGGTCGCCGTGCCTTCCTCTTCCGTCGTTTTGAAAAAGCGGATGCCGACGTGCGGGCTTCCGGGGGCATCGTCGATCTCTCCGTCAGCCGAGGCCAAGAACAGATATCCCCAGTCGATCGTGATCTTATCTCCGGCGCCGGAGACCGGTTTCTGCCGAAGCTGTCCCATGTAGCCGTATTTCATGCCCTTGGACTCAAAGAAATCGATCCGCATCGGCGGCACGTTCGCATCCGCGCTGCAATGCTTGTCCGGGAAAGTCAGCCCGTAACTCACCCGGTGCGGTTTTCCGTCCGTGAATTCCGTCTTGAACTCGACGTAGGTGATCGGCGCAGAGAGCACGTCCAAATCATCCAGAAGCAGCGGGGACGTGAATTTCACGGTGAACCGGACGCCGTATTCTTCCATCACGTATTCCGAGGAAAGCGGCGTCACGTTTTCCGCCACGAGTTTCATCGGACTCTTTCCGCTCCGTCCGAGGAAGCGCATCAATTGTCCGTCCACGGAAACGTACGAATAAATCGGCTTTTCCACGTCCGACCAGTGCCTCACGTCCGCAGCCGTCGGCAGAACGCCCGTGTCCCAGAGTGAGAAAAACGGATCATGGATGAACAGCGGTACGGCGGGCAACGAAGAATAGTTTTTCATAAGCATCGTCCTTTCATCCTACGAGATGGAATACGTTTACGAGCAGAAGACCTGCCATACCGTAATAGGTCACGACGGCAATGAGGTCGTTGATGGTCGTGATCAGCGGACCGGACGCGACGGCGGGGTCCACCTTGATTTTGTTGAAGAACATCGGGATCAGCGTGCCGACCATGCTCGCGACGATCATTGCCGTCCAGAGGGCGAGGCCGACACAGCCGGAGTACAGGAACGCCTCACCGGCGGCCTTTCCCTGAAATACCATGATGTAGGCGCCGACGAGACCGAAGGCGCTCAGGCCGAGAATGCAGCCGTTCGTGAGACCGACGCGCATTTCCTTCAGCACGAATTTCAGTTTCGCGGTGCCGTTCAGGCTTTCATCCGTCAGAACGCGGATCGTCACGGCCAGTGACTGCGTGCCGGAGTTTCCTGCCATGTCAAGGATCAGCGACTGGAAGCAAATGACGAGTGGGATCACCGCGACGATGCCCTGGAAAATGCCGACGACCGACGAAACCACGAGTCCGAAGCCGAGCAGGGCAATGAGCCACGGAAGACGTTTCCGGACGCTCTTGAAAAGCGGCTCGTTCAAATCTTCCTCTTCGGTCAAACCTGCCAACTTCGCGTAGTCTTCGCCGAGCTCGTCATCGACCGCTTCGACGAGGTCATTGGCCGTGATGACGCCGATGATCTTCGAATCCTTGTCGAGGACGGGGATGGAGTCTTCCGAATAGGAACGGAGTCTTTCGATCTCGTCCGAAATGTCGTCGTGGTCTCCGACGTACGGGTAGGACGTCGTGATGATGCTCTCGAGGTCGCTCCCGTCACGGGCCCGGATCAGGTCCTTCAGGTCAATGGCGCCGTAAAAGGTGCCGTCTTTTTCCGTCACGTAAATCGTGGAAATGTTGTCGTTGTCGCCGGACTGACGGATCAGCTCCTTCATCGCCGCCTTCACGGACAGGCCGCGTTCGATCACGATGAAGTTCGTCGTCATCATGCTGCCGACTTCACCGTCCTCGTACGAGGTGATGAGTTCGATGTCTTCCTTCGCCTCTTCGTCCATCTTTTCGACGATGAGGTCACGGTATTCCTCCGGCAGCTGTTCCAGAATGTCGACCGCGTCGTCGGCGTCCATCTCTTCCAGGATGTCCGCGGATTTCTCCGCGCCGATCTCACGGAAGTAATCTTCTACTTCTTCCAAATAGGCGAAGACTTCGGACGTCCGCTCCACGCCGAGTGCCGTATACAGCTTTTTCCGTTCCTCCTTGGAGAGTTCCGGAAACGCCTTCGCGATGTCGGCGTCGTGGTACCCGCTTAAGGTCTCGGCCAGTTTTTCCTGAGATTCGTCCGAGCGGATCGCGTTCAGGATCTCCTGCACTACGACCGCTTCATAGTCGATGTCTTCGGGCGCTTCCGTTTCTTCGACTTCTGCCGCTGCCGTCTCCTGCAGTTTTTCTTCCATCGGTTCTTTCAATCTTTCTTTCTCTTCCATAACGTCCTCCTCTCCGGAAGCTACTGTACGCTGACCAGCAGATTGTAGCGTTCGTTCTTCGCCTTTTTGTCCGCCTTGCCGGCGCCGAAATAATTCACGATGTCGGCAATGACCCTCTTCACGCTGTATTCGTCGTCGCACTCCAGATCCACCGTCCGGAACGCGAGATAATCGTGATTCTTTTCCACATAGACTTCCAGCCACGCCGCGGGGGCATTGCCCTGCATGACCACGACGTTGTAGACGTTCAATGCCAACGGCTCCCAGTCGGAGAGTTTCGCGGCCGCCTCCTTCACGATCTCGTCGTCGGCCGGAAGCGGCTTCACGGAATACGTCTTCTCAATGTATTCGCAAAGCTCTTCGGACGTCTTCGGTTCCAGTTTGAGATCCCGGATCTTTCTCCGTTCCGTGATCCGGTTCCGCTTCGCCTGCTTGCTGTACCGGCCGTCCGCCCCGCCGCCTTTCGACGTGTAGCCGTGGACCGTCACCTTCACTTTTTTCCCGAAAAGAGCCATCGTTTCCTCACTTTCCGAAATATGCGTCGATGCCGTTCGCCATGCCGAGCGCCATTTTGTCCTGGTAGTCCGGCGATGCGAGCAGCGTGCATTCTTCCACGTTCGTCATGAAGCCCATCTCAATGATCGTCACGGGGATCGTGCTCCAGTTCGAACCCGTCATGTCATTGCCGTTTAATACGCCGATGTTCCGGGCGCCGGTCGCCGCCGAAGCGTACTGACCGATCAGTACGGAAAGCCGCTCGCATTCCGCGATCAGCGCGTCGCTGTGGTACGGATTTCCGGGCTTCGTCGAGTAGGTAAGAATTCCCCGCACCGAATGATCGTCCGATCCGTTGCAATGGATTCTGATGTAAATGCTCGCGCCCGAGGCGCTCGCTTCCTGCGCCCGTTCTGCGTTCGTCAGCTGACGGTTCGTCAAAAAGACGGTGTATCCGCGCTGCTCCAGGACCGCCTTCGTCTTCATGGTCACCTGATAATTGATGTCCCGCTCGAGATAGACCTGCCCGTCCGCCGCAGTGCCCTGCGTGCCCGTGGACAGTTTCCGCTTCGTTTCGGTCGCGCCCGGTCCGATCGGCTCCACGCCGGGGATCTGACCCTCCGGACGGTGTCCCGCGTCCAGGCAGACGATCTGTCCGTTCCCGGGCCGGTATTCCGCCTTCGTCACCGGGACGGGCGGCGCGGTCGGGGCTTCGGTCGCCGGCGGCACGGGTTTTTCGTAGGCGCCGTACGAAACGACCGTATAATGCAGATATGCCGTCGTGTCGTGGAATTTGATGATGTAAAACGCCTTGTCCGTGCCCGTCACGTCGAAGACGTCGCCTTCCGATGCGGCGCCGATCACTTCGCATTGCAGGTTCGGCTCCTTCCGGACTCTCGCGGAAGGCACGGTCACCATGACGCGGTATCCTTCCACGTAATCGAGCATTACGGCTTCTTCACTTTCCGTTTCCGGCGGAACCGTCGTCGGAACGTCTTCGGTTTCTTCTTCCGTGGGCTCCGTCGCTGCCGTTTCGTCGGCCGGAGCGTATTCTGACGTCTCCGGTTCGGATTCCGATTCCACTTCGGTCTCCGTCACTTCCGTCGCAGGAGCCGTAGTCACCTCGTCCGATGCTTCCGTTTCCCGCGTGCCCGGGCTTTTTTCCTCGATCCCGCAGCCGGAAATCAACGCAAAAAGCAGCACTGACCCCAAGATCAATGCTGCAAATCTAAAGATTTTACTCTTCGTTCTCATGCTCATGGTTTTTCTGCCTTTTCGAAAAAGATACAAACTCCCCAATCTAATTCGGAGTATAGCAAAAAAACCGCGGAGATTCAAGTAATAATCTGCTTCCGGGACAATTCTCCCCCGCTTACTTTTTCTTCTTTTTTCCCTTCACCGTCCGGATCAAAAACACCGTTCCGATCACAGCCCATGCGGCCAGGATCGCTGCAATGAGCCAGACCGCCGTGCCCGGCAATGCCCCGAAGGTCTTCTTTCCCGTCGATGCGCCCGTCTGGAGCTGATCCAGCCGGTACAGGGACGTCATGTCGCTGTAGAGTTTCTCGATATAGGCGTCGTCCACGGTCTGCTTCCGCCGGATGGCTTTCGTGACGTTGTCAATGAGATCGCCTGCGGCGTTCCGAAGCGCCGCCGAGCCGTTGAAGACCGGCGTCACGAAGGTGTTCTCCGCATTCTTCAGAAGGATCTTCGCCGCCCGGATCTTCACGGAATAATAGGTGTCATTGTCCTCGCCTTCCCGGGAAAGGTAGTCGAGATAGGCGGGATCCTGCTGTGCCTTCAGCGTGACCGGCACGTAGCCTTCCGTATGCGAGTAATTCGCCTGCACCTCGTTCGTCAGAAGGAACTGGGTGAAGAGCCAGGACGCCAGCACTTCCTCGGGATCATCCTTGTTGAAAAGACAGACGGACGGGCCCTGGGAGATCATCTTCGGATGCTCCGTGTCAAACTGCGGGATCTCCATGACCGCGCAGGTAAACGGCCGGATGTCGTTGTCGTGAATGTCGGAAAGCGGCGCGTCGGAGCCCATCCAGGTAGAGCCGGCGGTCGAGTCGATCGCGAAGACGCATTGGCCCGCGTTCAGGAAATTGGCGGGATAACTCGAGATCTTGAAGGTCGAGAACGCGCCCTTTTTCGCGTGTTCGGCGATATTGAACAAAAGCTCGGTCGTCACGTCGTTGAAGATCTCGATCTCGCCCGCGTCCGTCGAATACCCCGCGCCCTTCTGCTTCAGCATCTGAATCATCATATTGTCCGTGGACTTGTAGATGAAGGGGAGCAGGACCTTCTGCCCGTTCAGTTTGAATGTGCCGTCCTCGTTCTTCGCGGTCGCCGCATCCGAAACCTCCCAGATGAAGTCCCAGGTCAGTTTTTCCGGCAATTCGTATCCGAGCGCCTTCACGAAATCGACGTTCACGTAGCAGGCTTCCGTCGAGCGCATGAACGGCAGCGCGTAATAGGCGCCGTTCACCCGGCACTCTTCCAGAAACTCCGGAACGATCTCCTCTTTTTTCGGAGCGTCAAACTTCACTTCGCTGCCGCCGAGTCCGTATTTCTCATCCGTCATCAGGCCTTCCAGCGGCACGACGACGTTCTCACCGGTGAGGTACGTCGCGATGTGGTCCGGATAGGACACGCAGACGTTCGGCGTGGTCTTCGTCGGGATGTTCGTGATGACGTCCTGGTAGATCGTCGCGTAATCCGTATACAGGCGAATGTTCACGTGAATGTTCGGATAGATCGTCTCGAAATCCCGGATGGCCTTCTTGTAGATCTCCACCTGGACCTTGTTCGTGTCGTTCTTCGCCCAGAACGTGATCTCGTACTGCCGGTCCGCATCCAGTCCGTCGGCGATCCGGAATTCGTCCGTGACCGCCCGGCCGTGACAGGCGCTCAGAATGAGGAGCAGAAAGAGCGGCAAAAAGAGCGCAAAAACGCGTTTTTTCATCCCTTTGTCCCTCCTCTCGACACGCCGGCCATGATCTTCTTGTGGAAGATCAGGAAAATGATGATGAGCGGCAATGAGATCACGACGACCGCCGCCATCATTGCCGGGACGTTCTCCCGTCCGAAGCCGTTTTCTCGGATCTCCTGGATGCCGTTCGAGACGAGATAGTACATTTCGTCGTCGGTGATGAGTCTCGGCCAGACGTAGGAGTTCCAGCATTCGATGACTTTCAGGATGATGATCGTGACGATGGTCGGCCGGGAGATCGGCAGCATCACGCGAAGCAGGTACTTGAAGTCGCTCGTGCCGTCCACCTTGGCCGCCTTGTAAAGTTCGTTCGGGATCTGCTCGAAGTTCTCCTTCAAAAGATAAATGTAGAAGACCGACGTCACGGACGGCAGGATGAGGCCGAGGTACGTGTTCCGCATGCCGAGGTTCGTGATCGTCTGGAAATTCGTGATGATGACGAGTTCGTTCGGGATCATCATGAGCGAAAGGAACAGCGTGAATACGAGGTTCTTTCCGCGGAATTCCAGACGCGAGAACGCGAAGGCGGCCGGGATGATGACGATCATCATGAGCCCGGTCGTCGCGAGCGTGAAGATGATCGTGTTCAGGAAATACCTGGCAAGCGGCACGGCCGTGAATGCCGAGCGGTAGTTCTCCAACGTCGGCGCGGGCGTATAGAATTTCGGAATGTATTCCGCATTGTACGACCCGTAGGATTTCACCGAGGTGAGGATCATCCAGTAAAACGGGAAAAGCACCATGAGAGCCCAGAGCGTCAAGAGGAAGTAGGTCACGGTCCGGGAGACGATCTTCCGGCGGACCGCGCGCTTTTCGATTTTGTCAAATCGATTCTGATTCATGCATCCCTCCTTACGATCTCAAGCTTTTCCGGCTGATCATGAGATTGATCACCGTGATCGTCAGCACGATCGAAAACAGGATGATCGCCGCTGCCGAGGCGTACGACGGATAGCCGCCGCTGTTCCCGTAAAGCATGTCGTAAATGTAGCCGACGATCGTGTTCATCCCCGCTGCGTTCAGGTTCGTCCCGAACAACGCGACCGCGTCGCTGTAGGCCTTGAACGCGCCGATGAAACCGGTGATCACGAGATAAAAGATCATCGGAGATATCATCGGCAACGTGATCTTAAAGAAGATCCGGCTCTTCGAAGTGCCGTCCACCCGCGCCGCCTTATAGTATTCCTCGTTCACGGACGCGAGCGCGCTCGTTAGGATCAGGATCTTGAACGGCATCACGATCCAGATCGTATAAAACGAAAGCACGAACATCTTCGCCCAGTACGGACCTTCGATGAAATCGACCGATTTCCCGCCGAAGGTCTGGATGAGCAGATTGATCATGCCGTCCGTGTAGTCCGTCTTCTTGAACAGGATCATGAAGACGAGGCCGACCGCCAGCGTGTTCGTCACATACGGCAGAAAATACACGGTCTGGAACAGGTTCCGAAGCGGCTTGATCGAACTTAGGCCGAGGGCAATGAGCAATGAGATCCCGGTCGAAAGCGGCACCGTGATGATGACGAGAATGAACGTATTCTTCACGGCCTGCAAAAAGTACGGATCATGCAGCACGTAGCGGTAATTGTACGCGCCGACGCCGAACGAGGTCTGCGCGGCCGAATTGTAGCCTTCCTCAAACGAATAGACGAACACGTCGATGAGCGGATATACCATGAATGCGCCGAGGAAGAGGATCGCCGGCAGGAGGTAGAGCCATGCTTTCAGATTGTTTTTCTTCATATCCTCACCCTCCAAACGGGATCCGTTCTTCGGTTTCGATATCGAAAAGATAGGTCCGGAACGGCTTGATGTCGAACTTCACCGTCTCCTTCGTCCGGTCCACTTCGTTCTCGGAACTGATGATGGCGCGGACCGTCGGCTTTTCCGCCGCGGGATGCGCGGCAATGACGCTCGTATCCCGCCCCATTTCTTCCACGCGTTTCAGGTCCATCGTGAACCGCCCGGTCTCGGAAAGAATGAAGCCCTCCGGCCGGATGCCGACGTACACTTCCCGGTCTTCGACTCCCGGAACGTCCAAAACGGACTCTTCCCCGAGGAAGAGCTGCCCGTTCCGCACGGTCCCGCGAAACACGTTGATCTCCGGAGTTCCGAGGAACTTTGCGACGAACAGATTGACCGGATCAGTGTAAACTTTCTGCGGCTCGTCGACCTGCTGGATCACGCCTTCCTTCATCACGATGATGAGGTCGGAAATGCTCATGGCCTCTTCCTGGTCGTGGGTGACGAACACCGTCGTGATGCCGGTCTCCCGCTGGATCCGCCGGAGTTCCTCCCGCGTCTGCAGACGGAGTCTGGCGTCCAGATTCGACAGCGGTTCATCGAGGAGCAGGATCTTCGGCTGTTTCACGAGTGCTCTCGCGATCGCGACCCTCTGCTGCTGTCCGCCCGACATTTCGCTCGGCTTCCGGTCCATCAGCTGATCGATCTGCACGAGTCTCGCGGCCTCTTCGACGCGCCGCTCGACCTCTTCCTTCGGGAGTTTCTGATCCCCCTTCAGATTTCCGAGCGGGAAGGCAATGTTCTGCCGTACCGTGAGGTGCGGATACAGCGCATAGTTCTGGAACACGAGTCCGACCCCGCGGTGTTCCGCCGGCAGTTTCGTCACGTCGTCTTCCTCGAAGAACACCTGTCCTTCGGTCGGGATCTCCAGCCCGGAGATCAGATTCAGCGCCGTGCTCTTGCCGCAGCCCGAGGGACCGAGCAGACCGATCAGTTTTCCATCCGGCAATTCGATGTTGAAATGATTGACCGCGATCACGTCCGGCTGACCTTTGGTCCGGTTGGCAAACCGCTTCGTCAGCTCCTTCAGTACGACTTTCATAGGCTCATTGCCTCCTGATTCATTCCGCTTTCTTTCCGGTGTACCCTGCGATCAGGGCATCCATCTTCGCGTTCCATTCCTCGTCCAGCGTTTCTCTCGCATTCGGATCCTCGTCGAACCAAGCAACGATCCGCTTCGCGCCTTCCTCGAACGGGATCTTGCAGACGAAATCGGGCACGAATTTCTTGATCTTGGAATTGTCGAACACCGCGCTCACCGCGTGGTCGCCGAGCAGGCTTTCGCGGAGACCCGGATCGAAATCACCGATGTAATCCGACGCGATGTGGATGAGATTCGCGTCCACTCCCGCCGCGTGCGCGAGGTACGTATAGATCCGGTTCCAGTCGAGCACTTCGTCGCTCGTGATGTGGAAGGCTTCGCCGATCGTCGCCGGATTTCCGAAGAGTCCGGAGATGCCGCGCCCGAAATCGGTATTGTGCGTGATGGTCCAGAGGGAAGTGCCGTCCCCGTGCACGACGACGGGCTTGCCCTTCCGCATCCGCCAGATGATCGAATACGGGTCTTTCCGGCTGTTCATTGCCATCAGCGGATTGAAATCCGAATAGGTCAGCGACGGCCGGACGATGACTCCCGGAAAGCCTTTTTCAATGTATTTCCGGAGCGTCATCTCACTCGCCACCTTGTTTCTCGCATATTTGCTGTGGAGATTTCCGAGCGGCATGTCTTCCGTGATGACGTAATTCGACAGCGGTTTCCGGTACACCGTTCCGGAGGAGATCAGAATGTACTGATCCGTGACGCCGTCGAAAATGCGGACGGCCTTTTCCATGTCCGCCACGCCCTGGATCCTGAAGTCCACGACCGTATCGAAATGGTAACCCTGCAATGCGGCTTTGACCGCCGCCTCATCGTTGTAATCGGCAATGAGCGAATGCGCTTCCGGGCGCATTCTCGCCTTACTGTTTCCGCGGTTCAGAACGTAGAGCTCGTAGCCCCGCTCTTCCACGATGACCTTCTGCACGCCCGTCGAGATCGTGCCTGTTCCGCCTACCAGAAGTACCTTCATGATTTCCTCCTTGCCGTCCGGTCACCCGGCCACGTTTATGATGATTTCCATGCCCTCGCCGGATTTCATGAGTTCAATGCCCTTCGCGAGGTCCTTTAACTCCAGCCGGTGCGTGATGATCGGGTCGAATTCAATGGCGCCCGTCTCAATGACCGTCACCGCCTTCGGCATCGTATCGTTGATGATGAACGAACCTTTGATCGTCAGTTCCTTGCCCTGGATCGGGCCGAGGTTCGGGAGTTCTCCGTTTTCCGGAAGACGGCTCGTCGCGAACGAGAGGATCGTGCCCCGGTATTCAGCGACGTCCACTGCGACCGGCAGCTGCCGTCCGGCGGCGTCGATGCAGAAATTCGCCCTTCTGCCCCAGAGTTTCACGAGCTGCTCTTTTAAGTCAGCCGCAGGTTTGAACACGGGGAAGCCGAGTTTCTCGGCGATCCGGATCCGGCCGTCCTTCGGTTCGACGCAGGCCACCCGCGCGCCGCATTTTCTCGCCAGCTGGGCGAACATGAGGCCGATCGGACCGCAGCCGAAAACGACGCAGGTCTCTCCGGGATGGATGTCCAGTCTCGAGAAGCCGTTCTCCGCGCAGGACAACGGTTCCGCGAAGACCGCGTGCTCGAGCGGCACGTCCTTCGAGATCGGAAACGCCAGGAATTCCTGTGTTTTAATGTATTCGGCAAACCCGCCCGGCACCGTGATGCCCATAAGGCGCATGTTTTCGCAATGATTCCGGTACCCCGCGCGGCAGGTCGGACAGACGTTGCAGTACGAGTTCGGATTCACGACGATCCGGTCGCCGACCTTCAGGTTCTGCACGGCCGGTCCGGTTTCCGTGATCTCGGCGACGATCTCGTGTCCTAAGATCCGGCCCACCATGTCGCCGTAGGAAGAACCCGGTTTCGTGCTTAACCCTACGTCCGTGCCGCAAATGCTTGCAATGAGCACCTTCGCAATGACGTCGTCCGGCGCTTCGATCATCGGCTTCGGAACGTCTTCGATCTCAAATCTCGGCGAATAGTCCCTAAGGACCGCCGCTTTCATCATCTCCATGGCTGGTTCCTCCTTTTTTCCTACTTCTATGATAGCATAACTCGAAGGAAAAACAAGAGAAAAAGCAGGAACTGAACGAATTCAGTCCCTGCTTTTTCATGACCGGGCCGGACACGGCCCGAGCAAGTCATACCTTATTTCAGGATCTTGAACTTTCCGATGAACGGAGCTTCCTTCGCCTTGCCCTGCGCAGTCGTGATGATGAGGTACAGCGCGAGCGCGAAAACGGCGATGTCCGCCAGCCAGAAGATCAGCGAAAGGATCCAGCCGAGGACCGGGATCCAGCCGAGCGCTGCGGATACGATCGCGGCAATGATGCTGATGGCCGTCTCGATGATGGCGAGCACCAGACCCTGATTCGCATGGAACCGGGCAAACTTGGACTGCGGCGCCGCGAAGATGGTCACGAGCACGAGCCACCAAAGGTACGCCAGAATGCCCATTCCCTTGTTTTTCTCAATGTCTTCCTTCTCGAATTCTTCCGTACGATCGACGAATCCGAATTTCTTTTCGTCCATGATCACTCCTCCTTTAATTCGATCATTTTCGGCGACGGCATTCCTGTCCGAATGCAGTCAACCGGCATTCTGCCACAAATTCCTGTGCCAAGGCTAGTATATCACAGGTTTTTTACGCTTTCAATCCGTTTTTTACGTAAACCGGTCAATGCTCTCCGAGTACGATGAGCCGTTTACCTGCCAGATCCACGCTCTCGTCAAGCCCCGGATTGAAGGAAGAAACGAGCCGTCCGTCCTCATCGGTCAGGAAACCGAGAAGCACGTATCCGTCCGACAATGCCGCCGAGCGCGCCTCGCGAACCGTCACGGTCCCCGAAAGGCCGAGCGACGCCGCCTCCTTCAGGTAAAGTTCATTGCCCTCGTTCGACAGGATCTCCCGGAACACGCACTCCAGTTCCGGCCGGTCGGCGAGCTGCGACAGGAACAGGGAGATCATGTTCGAAGCGACGACGAAATCGGTGCCGTCGCCCTCGTCCGCAAGACGCTGGCTGAGTTCACGCCTAAGCTCCGCCGTGATGCTGAACGAAAGATTCTTTTCTTTCCGTAGCGTGCGGAGATTGACGATCCGCATAATGTTGTCGACGTCGGCCTCGTTCTCCTCGGCACCGTGGTCGCTTAAGACGACGACGTGGCCGGCCTCACGGACGAGCGGCTCCAGTTCGCCGGCTTCCCTCGGGACCGTCTCGCCGCCGAATTCCACCGCGATATCCTCCCGTACGGAAGCGATCTTCTCTTTCTCCTCTGCGTCCGCGCCGACGATCCGGACAAAGGCCGCATTCTCCGGGAGTTCCTGAAGGATCGTTCCGATCTCCTCATTGACGCCGAGGATCAGGATCTTCTCTTTCTTTTCCGGGGCGGCTTCGCCCTTGCTTCCGGACTTCGGCGTCTCCCCGGCTTCCGTCAGGCGAAGCGCGGTCTCGTCCTCCGCAAACGCGAGGATCTTCCCGTCTTCTGGCACCTTCGTCTCCGCCGTCGGATTCAACCGGTACTGTCCGTCCGCGAACACGCCGATCGGCACGCCGCCGTCTAACCGCGCGGTGAGTTCGCCGAACGTAAGCCCGCCGGCGCCCTCGACTATAGTTTCGACGAGATTGTCTCCGTCGTAATCCAGGAATTCCATCAGGGTCTGTGCAAGTCCCGGCTGCGTGCAGGAATGGGCAATGACCTTCGAAAGCGTCCGGTTCGCCAGAAGCTGCGTGACGTTGTGCGCCCGGGCATATTCGGCCGGGAGCAGGTATTTGCTGTCGGCCACGACCGAAAGCACGTACACGTCACGGTTGTTCTCGCCGAGGATCGACGAGACCGCGAGCAATGCTTTCGCGGTGTTCACGTCGTCCGCAGGATTCACGATCACGGCCTGCGCCCGCTCGATATGGCATTTCGCAAGCGACGCCGGATCGAAGACGTCAATGCTCCGGCAGACCAGTTTCACGTGTTTCGGAAGCTCCACGTTGTCCGCGATCGCTTCTTCCATCTCGGTTTTCGGGCAATCCCCTGCGACGACGATGCAGCGTTTGTTGTCCGCCGAAGCGTCGACGATCTGCTTGATCAGAGTGAACTCGCCCGGCACGAAGCCGAGGATCACGATGTGGCCCTTTTCGAGGATGGCCGAATTCCCGTTCTTTAAATTATTGATCTTCTCTTCGATTGCGCTGGAGAAAATACCGATCAGCACGCTCGTGACGAGCAGTCCCGCGAGCGCGGCGATCCCCATCAGGATCAGGTACCCGATCGATCCGTCGCCGAACGAGGGCATCCACGCATTGATCACGGTCGACATCGTCTCCCAGAACACGCCCTTCGTTCCGAGTTCCTCATCCGCCAGTCCCGCGGCGAGAATGATGCCGCCGATGACGAGGATCACGAGGATCGTGGCAATGAGCAGGATCCGGATGAGTCCCAGACTGCCCTTGGACATGCGATCGTCAAACCAATACTGAAACCGTTCCTTGAAAGACGGACCGTTTTTCTTTTTCTTCATCTCATCCCCCTTTACGTTCCAAG
>JAEEIV010000005.1 GCA_016281555.1 Lachnospiraceae bacterium
AGATAGACAGATAATGCTCTGCCTCCTTCGGGAATCTGTCTTTTCGTCTGATTCGCAGACCAGTTTTTCATATCATTCTTACGATCATCGAAAGCAGCGAAAAAGGCGGATAATTCTCGTGAAGATTTTGATTTGCGTCTGAGTTCAGAGTTAAACCCTCGCGGTCTGCTATCATACAGCCACGCAAAATCCCAAGCGTCATATTGATTACTACTTAGAAATAAACCACCAATATCTTCAGCAATTCTGAAATAGTTCTGTTTTTCCCAGCTTAACGCAATACTGAGGGTCTCAAAGCATTCAACGGTTTGTCTTTTTGTCCTGCTTGCCCGATGAAAACCCTTTAATCCGAATAACAGGTTTTCGTACTTATCCCATAATGCGGTTTCTGCAGTATCATTGCCTTCCATGGCAAAGTACATAAGAAGTTCGGAAAGATGAAGATAGTTCCAACTCGAGTCAGGTTTCTTGCCCAGTAACTTTTGCTCAATAAGCTCCAGGAACTCTTTGTTATCTGGAAAACATGAAATCAACTGGTAATCATACCATGCCCTTGTTCCCTCACACTGTGTATCAAAAGAAAGATTCCTCTCACAAGCCCAAAGGACAAGTTCCCGATAACGCTCTGGGTTCTCCTGGACAGCAAGAATCCCTCGACCAAGACCTCGTTGAAATGCTTGCTTTACCTGATTTTTTGTCACAACTGACCTCCGAATGTGAGCAGTTTCAGATCATCTGGAAATGCTTTAGCGCATTCTCTATGGCCTTTACCTTTTCTTCCGGACAGCCTGGCTGCCAGGAATCCGGAGATTTCGCCTTATTATAGTTCTCCCGCTCGATGATGCCGTGTTGACGTTTCACCTAGGCAATATTCAGATTCGTCACATGGAAACCATACTTTTCCTGCACCCACGCCTGAATCTCTTTATATGTCGCCTTACTCTCCGCTGCCGTCAGATCCAGCTCATCCACATCGATCTGCACGCTGACATGATGCTTCGCCTCAGAAAGTTTGGACAAAAGACATACCGTCTCGAGCATCCCAGAACTTTCCAATGCGATTTCCCTGACCTCTCCTTCATCCGTGGGGATTGGAAACGTGAACACGATTTTCTTGATCCAGCACCCATTCTTCGGCTTCTCGGTATAGATCTCGACATAATCGATTATGGTTCGCATCAGTTCTTTCTGTTCCGCCTCGTTACAGCTAAAGTATACCTTATCGAAAGTGATAAGTAAACGATATATATTCTCTTCGGTTAGCTGCTCCTGTCGGATCGTGTGGATCTGATCCCATATGGACTCTTTCTCTTCCTCGATCTCCCCTATCAGGCCATACTGCTCATCATAGCGTCGTTGAAGGTCCTGCAGTTTCTCTTCAAAAAACGGATCCGCATCTTCCAACCCGTCCATCTGCTGCTCCAGGCGCCTTTTTACGCTCTGGGCCCGCCTCATCCTCTCATCGGCGTATTCCAACTGTTTTTCCAATTCCGAAGTGTCAACCGTCTTCCCGATTCTGCTCTTGATGGCATCGACAAACATCGGCCGGTTGACCATGGCAGAAACGACCTTTGCGACCAGGCTGTTTAGTTCTTCCTGCTCAATGTTGGTTCGAAAACTGCACTTATGCCCGGTGGCGTCCTTTGTGTTCTTGCAATAATAGTAGTACCTGACGGTCTTCCTTCCTCTGTCCTTGATGATGTTGCCGTAGAGGGCTTTCCCGCAGAGGGGGCATCTTATGAGCCCGGACAGGATGTGTGCGTGCTCCGGATCATTGACCGTCTCCCGCCGATAGCCGGTCATTTGCCTTTTTTTCTGCGCGAGATTCCAATCGGTTTCGCTGACGATCGCTTCATGCTGTCCGTCATACATCGGAAACTCGCTCTTTCTAACCACGTGCATCTCGTTTCGGGTGCCGATCCTCTTCTCGATTTTGCGCCTTCCGTAAGCAATCTTGCCCATGTAAACCGGATTGTCCAGAACGTCTTTGATGAAGGTCGTGGAAAACCCGGGGATCGTGTTGTTCTGCCGGGTCTTTTTGACATATCCGTTCTTGTTCAGATAGGAGGCAATCCCCTTAACACCCTCGTTGGTATGAACGTACCGATCGAAAATGATTCTGATCACGTCGACTTCGTCTTCCGCGATCTTCAGTTCCCCATCAACCAGTTTGTATCCGTATGGGGCAAATCCGCCATTCCATTTTCCTTCTTTTGCCTTCTGTGCCCGGCCTGCCATGGTCTGCGTCCGGATGTTCTCACGCTCGATCTCCGCCACTGCTGAAAGGACGGAGATCATCAGTTTGCCGGAATCCTTCGAACTGTCAATGCCGTCTTCGACGCAGATCAGGTTGACGCCGAAGTCCTGCATGAGCTGAAGGGAGTTCAACACGTCCGCCGCGTTCCGGCCAAAGCGGGACAGCTTATATACCAGGACATAGGACACGCCGTCCCTGCCCTCCTGGATGTCCTTCAGCATCCGCTGGAATTCCTTCCTGCCCTGAATGTTCTTGCCGGAGAATCCCTCGTCGGAGTATTCCCCCGCCACCTCCATCTCCTGGAACTCCGCATACTTCCGGAGTTTGTCCCTCTGGGCATCCAGACTGTACCCGTCCACCTGCATCGCGGTGGAAACACGGGTGTAGATGTAACACTTTATCTGCTGATTCACTTGCTCTCTCCTTCGGTTTCAGAATTCACGGATGCCGCACCGGTATCGCCCTCTCCCTTTTTCGAGAGCAGTTCGATCCGGATGTAGTATTCCAGTAACCGGATCAGGTAATCCGGTGCATGCCTTCCGTCCCTCTCCCATTCGGACATGGTCCGATAAGGGATCTTGAAATACTCGCAGAACTCCTTCCGGTTCATCCCGGTGCTCTTTCTCAGTTCCTTGATCCTGGCAGCCTTGTCCATAAAACGCCTCCCATTGTTTCTGATGTGATCATAGTATAGCACATCTTTATAAAGAACACAATGTGTCTTTTTTTGTTTTTATTCTGTTCCTGTTTTTTCTTTTGGAGGTGTGACCACTTCCAGGTACCTTCGGTATCGTTCTTCCGCCTTCTTAAGATGCCTCCACTTGTCCTTAAGCGGTTCAAAGCGGACACGAAGCGTCTGAAGACCTGCCAGCACCTTGCGGCCGTACTTCAGGATCAGTTTCGTCATCACGTCGATGCACCGGTCGAAAGCGGCGCGGTCTTCCGGGTTCTCCATTTTTTTACTCATTTTCTTTTTTCTCCTTCCCCTGTCGGAACGGGAACAAAAAAAACGCACCGTACCAATCCAAACCAAAGAAGGGGGAACCCATCCTTGAAAAGAGATTAGTACGATGCGTGAACAGTTAAGCAGACCTCTGGGCGGCGGTCGGATACGTCAAGGCGGTTTATACCGACGGCCTACAAATACGGCGAGCGCTTACCGGTTCGTTTTTTCCCGGCCAATAACAGACATCGTCACCGCCTTCCGGAACCGGAATGAGGTGCCTTTAGCACGGCGGCAAGGTCATTCTACAACACGTGGTGTCATTTGTCAAGAGAAAAATCGAAAATTTGTTCGGTTGTTAAGTGTTCGTCCTTACCTGAGGGGTTTGGGGTCGTCCCCAAAATCCTGCGCAAGTGGACCAGAGGTTCCCTTGGGCGATGCTTGCAATCCCCCTGACGGAGCCCTTTTAAGGATCGTTATACCGGTAAAAGAGTTATACCGATTCCCGGAAAGCGGCCCGCTTTTGCAGGCTTTTTCGCAAAAGAAATCGGTATAACTTTTCTGAATAGTGATCCATTAAAAATGGTTTTAGCGCAGTTTATCGGTATAACAAACTCACTTCAATCCGTACAATCGGCGCAGCAGATCGTCATCATTGACCTTGCAAATCTCTCTTTCATAAGGAGAAAGCGGTTCCTAAGAGACCGCCTTAATAGTCTTTCGCTTCATTTCAAGATCGGCAAATGGATATTGGCCTCTTCTCCTTGCATGGTAAAACACATTACCCACGAACATTTTTACATACTAGTCACTATTCGGTATCAATCCCATGATGAAAAGTACGAAAGATGAGGGAGCTCCGAAATCGGAGCTCCCTGTTTTTATACGCAAACCAACAGCTCATGAACAACAAATCAGTTTGACTTCGGTTTTCTTCGTAATCTAAAGAAAATCATCACTCCTCCGACAATGAGCATTGCCGCAATCGTACCTCCAACCGCGAGAGTCCACGTTGGAAACGGCTTTTCATGCAAGGAAAGGTTCAGATCCAATCCGCCGTATACCAGTTGTCCGCCGTTCGCTTCCATCGCGGCTTTTATTTCTTCCTGATTTCTCCGGATTTCCGAGAGCACCTCTTCTCCGGTCGGTAATTCGCGATAATCTGTCACTTTCAAATAGTCTTCATTGAAGAAAATCGGTGCCGTAACGTGGATGACTCGTTCATCGCCTCGGAAGGAATAATGCAGGAAATAGTCCCTTCCGTACATTGAAACGGAAACGTCTCCCTTTTCACCAGCCTTCCGGATCAGTTCACGCATTTTTTGGACGGCCCGGACGAAAACTACAGATTCCGCGCCCCCTCCGCTCGACAGAGACCCATTATTAGCAACGTAAATCTGGAAAGAAGATACAGGGGTTTGTTCTTCCGTTTCAACGACAAAGTAATAATATGCCAGCGACGACCGGCACTCCTGAAGCGACGCGGCCGTTTCGGAAACGTTCAATTGTTCCACCCGAAATCCTTCCCCCATTTGAAGTGTTTTCAAATTCACGGATTTAGGGAGACCAAGCATTCCGGCTGTTTCACGAAACGTTTCCATTCCATCCGTTTCGGCATATGATAGCACATCTTCCGGAATCGCATTTTCTTCGGCTAAGACGCTTTCGCAAAGAATAAACAACAAAAGAACTGAAAGAAACAACACGCTAGTTTTTTTAAGTATTCTCATCATTATCTCCTTTCTCAACCACGTCTTTCTCTTCTCAAGCATCAATATTTAATATATCGAATCTATAGATTCTGCCCAAAAATACGACAAATTGCTTACAAAGGCGGAATAGTCAATATACTGGTATGAATTATAAGCAGGATCCATACAGATCACTTGATCTACCCCGAATGAATTAGTTCGATATCCCTGGACAAGAACTATGTGTCCAATTCCTGAATAATAAACACACCCCGCTACGATTGGTCTATGGAATGTATAGCTTTCTGATTGAATACCCTGATAACTCAAATGTCCGGAAACGACGTGATTATTGAGTCCGTACGACGTTAATCCGCCTGCCATTGTACTCATCGGTACAACGGTATTCGAATAACTGCCAATAGTCGTATAGCAATAATTCGCTTGTGTAATGCTTCCTCCGTAATAATTCACTGTTGAAGCTCCGCATGCCGCCCAACACCAATTAGATAGGCTTTGAGTTACAATAGGAACACCGATACTGTAATTCGACGGAATAGCAAAAACAGGAAGTGAAAACTGAACTGACAATAAAAGGGTCGACATCACGATGCTGAAAAACCAGATTACCTTCTTTTTGAATTTCGACATTTCAGATACCTCCGCTTCATACATTATTAAGAACAAACCCGATTATTACTTTTATGCCTTTTTTCTTTTTCATGACCTCTTCGATAGTGCACCCTAGGTTGCTCGCTGCGATGGGGAAGTGCCTGCAATACGACTGTGATTGAATCAGGGAGTGATCAAGACATCCACCGCTCGATTTCAACATAGCAGAAGGGAGCGATAGATGTCAAGGGTTATTTGTGATTTTTTTGGATTTTAACAAATTAACAGGGCAACAGTTTGAAACAACCTCGATCTTTACACGATTTGCGCGAAATACTAGAATGATATACTCTATTAAATGAATTATTTAGCAAGCATCGTCTCACGAGCGCACTACGCCCCATTCGACAAGAGAGACTTTGGGGACTGCCCCAACCCCCGCTGCATTCATTCTTAGGCAATCATATGGAAGAATCTCAGTGCCTCTTCGATGGCCGTCTTCTTCTCTTCCGGGCATCCTGGCCGTCTGCTGTCTTCGGACTTTGGCTTGTTGTAGTTCTCCCGCTCGATGATGCCATGTTCGCGTTTCACGGTGGCAATGTTCAGACACGTCACGTGAAATCCGTATTTTTCCCGGACCCATTCCTGGATCTGCTTGTAGGTGGCTCCCTGAAGGAACTCGGACATATCCATGCCTTCCAGATCGAACTCCACGCGCACCCGTTTTATCGATATGTTTTCTTTGGAAAGCCGTGTTACCGTCTCAACGTGCCCCGTCCATGGGAACATATCGGCCGGCTGCACTTTGTCCACCCGGTACCCACCGTCCGAAAGGATCCGGAGGTCCCGCGCAAGCGTGGCCGGGTTGCAGGAAACGTAGACGATGCGCTCAGGCGCGAGCTTCAGCATGGTTTCAAGGCATTGCCGGTCGCAGCCTTCCCGCGGCGGATCAGTGACAATGACGTCGATCTTTTCTTCCGGGTGAGCATCCGCCCATGCAGGCAGGACCTCCTCGGCTTTCCCGACGAAGAATTCCGCATTGGCAATGCCGTTCAGGGCGGCGTTTTCCTCGGCGTCCCGGATGGCCTGCGGGACGACTTCGACGCCGTAGACTTTTTTCGCATGCTGCGCCAGGAACAGGGAAATCGAGCCGATGCCGGAATAGAGATCCCAGACCGTTTCACGGCCGGTCAGGGCCGCGAATTCGAGGGCCTTTTCATACAGCCGCCGGGTCATCACGGGATTCACCTGGAAGAAGCTGTTCGGCGAGATCCGGAAGCGGACGTCCCCAATCAGGTCTTCGATGAACCCATCGCCGAAGACGGTCTTCGTGTTCGGGCTTAAAACGACGTTCCCCGGGGTTCTGTTGACGTTCAGGGAAAGAGACCGGAGGGCAAGCGATCGCGACTCTATCGTGGCTTTTAAGGCCTCTCCGAGCGCCTCAATGCCGGGAAGCGTCTCGCCGTTCAGCACCAGCGTCACCATCAGTTCCCCGGTCGAGAATCCTTTCCGGATCATCAGATGGCGGAACAGGCCTTCGCCCGTCGCTTCATTGTAAACGGGAATGCCGTACCGGACAAGGTGCGCTTTCACTGTGGAAACGATTTCCGAAAACTCCGGCGGAGAAATGAGGCAGTCCGGAGTCTCAATGATGCTATGCGTCCGTCCGGCATAGAAGCCGGCCGTGATCCGCCCTTCCCGGTCGAGTCCGAACGGCACGATCGCCTTGTTCCGGTAGCGGAACGGGTCCTCCATGCCGAGACAGGGTTCGACCGTGATCGAGGAAAACCCGCCGATCCGGCGGAGCGCCTCCCGGACTTTCGCCGTCTTGAAGCGGAGCGCCGCCTCATAATCCAGTTCCTGGAGCTGACAGCCGCCGCAGGGGCGCGCCTTCGGGCAGCGCGCTTGGATCCGGTCAGGAGAAGGTTCGACGATACGGAGCAGTTTCGCATAACCGTAGGTCTTTTTCATCTTCATGATCCGGCACTCGACGGTGTCGCCCGGCAACGCATCCTTGACAAAAAGGGCGAAAGTATCGACTTTTCCCACACCTTCGCCCTCTGCCGTCAGATCCGTGATCCGGACGGTCAATTCATCATCTTTTTTCAACATAAGTTTCCGCTCCCGAAACAACCGCCGTCAGTTCTCGCTCTTCGACG
This sequence comes from Lachnospiraceae bacterium, assembly GCA_016281555.1. Taxonomy (GTDB): domain Bacteria; phylum Bacillota; class Clostridia; order Lachnospirales; family Lachnospiraceae; genus UBA1267. Next base: position 7,663 of record JAEEIV010000005.1, read on the forward strand.
TTTTGCGGATGTTCGTTCCGATGTATTTGTTCACGCCGAGGAAGTCATTGGACGTCGTCTTCTCGAATTCCTCGATCATGATCTCCAGTTTCGCATCGGTATCGTCTGCATTGTTCAATGCCAATGCTTCGATGAGAGACGGCCGCTTCGGCGAACCGTACTCGAACTCCCCGTGATGCGCGAGGATGCAATGCAGCAATTCCGTCGCCAGTTTTTTCGGAAACCCTTCGATCGTGTCGATCCGTTCCTTCACCATCTGGTAGCCGATCACGATGTGGCCGAGGAGCTGGCCTTCGTCCGTGTAGTCATTGTCCGGAAAATCCGAGAGTTCCTGCAGTTTTCCGACGTCGTGGAACATGGCGGCGGCGAGCAGAAGGTCGCGGTTCAGGATCGGATACTGCTTCACGTAGAAGTAGCAGAGTTCCGTCACGCGGAGCGTGTGCTCGAGAAGGCCGCCGATGAAATTGTGATGCACGGACTTCGCCGCGCTGTGACTCTTGAATGCGGCAATGAACGCCGGATCGTCGACGAAGAACGACTCCACCAGCCGCTTCATCTTCGGATGCTCGATCTTGTCCTTCAGGTTCATCAGTTTCGCATACATGTCTTCCACGGACTGATCGGACGCCGGAAGGTAATTGACCTCGTCGTACTCGCCCTCCCTCGCGCGGCGGATGCGCCGTACGTTCGCCTGCAAGGCGTTGTTGTACATCAGCACGTCGCCCTCGACGACGATATAGTCATTGGCCTCAAAATGCTCGATGGCATTCGTCAGATCCCAGACTTTCGCGTCCAGAACGCCGGTTTTGTCCTGCAGTTTCAGCGAGTAATAATTCCGGCCGTTCTTCGTCGTGCCGGGCGTCTTCTGCTTGCAGAGGAATACCTGGCTGATGTGGATGCCTTCTCTCATGTCCTGAATAAACAGCATTTCGTTCGTTCTCCGTTCTGTTTAGGTTATCTTTCGCCGAGTTCGGCGGAAAGGTTGATGATTTCTTCCGTTCCGTTATTCATTCTGCCGACACGGATCTCCACGGTCTCTCCCGGCGCCACGGTCTCCAGAAATTCCTGCAGCCCGCGGTTCGAGATCATCGTCCGCATATTGACGAAAATGATCCGGTCGCCCGCCTGGACGCCGGCGAAATACGCAGGGCTGTCGACCGACACGTCCTGCACGTAAAGCCCGGCCTTCCGGTCCGTTCCGAGCACGTCGTCCGCCGAGACGGTCCGGCAGAACACGCCGAGATACGGCACTTTCTCACCGGAAAGGAGCTTGTTCATGACGAATTTCAATGAGCTGATGCCTGCCGCCACGGCCGTCCGTTCTTCGCCGGCGCTCCGGTCGGACATCCACCCGACCACGTCGCCGTTTTCATTGATCAGGATGCCGAGACTGCCCGGCGTGCGGGACATATTCGTATACAGCAGCTGCTGATAGCCGTCCGTCAATGCTTCCTCCGCGGAAATGTAGGTCAGACGGCCTTCGTCCGCCGCCACATACCGTCCGTAGAGCGAGCCGATGAGGAAGACGCGGTTGCCGCGATTCAAATAAGAGGAACTGCCCACCGGAAGGATCCGGACAGGGTTTTTCAAAAGGTCCTTGCCGATCTTCAGCACCGCGATCCCGGTATTCTCATCCACCCCGTACGGCTCCATCGCGAGCACTTCGCGGCCGAGCGTCACGTGATACATCGACCCTTCGGTGTACTCCCGGCCGTCCGTGATCAGAAAGACCGCTTCATCATTTTCGGCAATGAACGCGCCGAACAGCTCGATCCGGTTCGTCTGGGGTTCATTGAACCAGTCTTCCGCCGCAGGCTGCACCAGCGTCACGGGTGCGATCCCGGCTTCGACGCTCTTGAAGATGCTGTCGAGCGTGACGGGTTCCGGTTCGGTTTCGGAAGGCAGGGCTTCGGAAGGCGCATCCGCTTCTTCCGTGCTGGGTTCCGCTTCCGTCGGCGCTTCTTCCGTTGGTTCCGTCGGAGTCAGGATGTCGCCGCCCTCCGAGGGCTCCTGATCGCCGCGCGGCAGGATGATGATCTGCGATTCGGTCGGAGCCGTTTCCCTGCCGAAGAGGTCGCGGCTTAAGTTGAAGGCCACGCCGGCCACCACGCCGAAGATCGCCGCTGCGGCAATGACGCCGAGTACCGTGAACAGGATTTTTTTCACGTTCTTTTTCGGAACGATCCGTTCCCGAATGAACGAGCGTTCCTTTTTGTCTTCGTTCCTGTCCATGTTCCGGTGCCGGCTCCTTTCTGCGGTCCTTGCCCGACCGCCGATTTCACTGCCTACATCATATCACACCTTCCGAAAAGTTTCAACGGAAGCTTCCGGCACATAAATGGTTTGAAAAGAATTTTTACATAAGAGAACCTTGGGACTCCATCCGCAAGGAGGGTGTCCCAAGGTCACTTCCTTTACCGACTGATTCAGGCGGTACTTATGCAGTTGCAACCGTGCCGAAATCCGCTTTCAGCGACGCGCCGCCGACCAGGCCGCCGTCGATGTCCGGCTCAGCGAACAGTTCCGCCGCGTTCTTCGCATTGACGGAGCCGCCGTACTGGATGCGGATCGCATTGGCCGTCTTCCGGTCGTAGAGTTCCTGAATGAGGAGACGGATGGCCTTGCAGACTTCTTCCGCCTGCGCGGTCGTCGCGGTCTTTCCGGTGCCGATCGCCCAGATCGGCTCATAGGCAATGACCATGCCCTTCGCCTGCTCTGCACTGACGCCCTGCAATGCGATCTTTAACTGCATCCGGATCCAGTCGATCGTGATGCCCTGTTCTCTCTGCTCGAGAGACTCGCCGCAGCAAAGGATCGGGGTCAGACCCTTCTCCAGCGCCTTCAGGACTTTCTTATTAATGTCCGCATCGGTTTCCTTGAAATACTCTCTCCGCTCGGAATGGCCGAGGATCACGTATTTCGCACCGGCATCGAGCAGCATGTCCGCCGAGGTCTCGCCCGTGAAGGCACCCTTGTCCTCGAAGTAGATGTTCTCGCCGCCGACCTTGATGCCGGAGCCCTTGACCGCCTTCACGACCGTCGTCACGTCAACGGCCGGAACGCAGAACACGACTTCGTTCTTCGTGCCCTTGATGAGCGGAACGAGCGTCTCGCACAGCGCCTTCGCTTCCGTCGGCGTCATGTTCATTTTCCAGTTGCCTGCAATGATCTTCTTTCTCATATGCGACCTCACTTGTCATCCGCCGCCGTCACGCCCGGAAGTTCCTTGCCTTCGAGATACTCTAAGGAAGCGCCGCCGCCGGTCGAAATGTGTGACATCTTGTCCGCATATCCGAGTTTGTTCACTGCCGCCGCAGAATCGCCGCCGCCGATGACCGTGATCGCATCGGTTTCCGCAAGCGCCTTCGCGACTGCTTCGGTACCGGCTGCCAGGATCGGATTCTCGAACACGCCCATCGGTCCGTTCCAGACGACCGTCTTCGCATCCGCGACCGCCTTCGCGAACAGTTCTCTCGTCTTCGGTCCGATGTCGAGGCCCATCAGATCATCCGGGATCGCGTTCGAATCCACGACACAGGTCTCGATCTCCGCGTCGATCGGATCCGGGAAGTTCTTCGCGACGACCGTATCGACCGGAAGCAGCAGGGTCTTGCCGAGCTTCTCAGCCTTTTCAAGCATTTCCTTGCAATAATCGATCTTCTCGTCGTCGACGAGCGAATGACCGATGCCGTAGCCCTTCGCCTTTAAGAAGGTGAACGCCATGCCGCCGCCGATGATGAGCGTGTCGCACTTCTCGAGGAGGTTCGAGATGACGTTCAGCTTGTCCGCGACTTTCGCGCCGCCTAAGATCGCGACGAACGGACGCACCGGGTTCTCGACCGCATTGCCGAGGAATTCGATTTCTTTATTCATCAGGTAACCGACCGCATTCTCGCCGCCCTTCGCGCGGATGAACTCCGTCACGCCTGCGACGGAAGCATGTGCGCGGTGCGCCGAACCGAAGGCGTCGCAGACGTAATCGTCTGCAAGATCCGCCAGTTCCTTCGAGAACGCTTCGCCGTTCTTCGTCTCTTCCGAGCCGCGGAACCGCGTATTCTGAAGGAGCACGACGTCGCCGTTTTCCATGGCTTCGACAGCTTTCGTCGCCGCGTCACCCGTGACGTTATAATCGGAAACGAAGGTCACTTCCTTGCCGAGCTTTTCGCTGAGCCGCTTCGCGACCGGCGCCAATGACTCGCCTTCGTTGGGGCCGTTCTTCACTTTACCGAGGTGCGAGCAAAGGATGACTTTCGCGCCTTCCGCGATCAGCTTTTCGATCGTCGGCAATGCGGCAACGATCCGGGTCTCGTCCGTGATACGGCCTTCCTTCAGCGGCACGTTGAAATCGCAGCGGACCAGTACGCGCTTGCCGGCCAGATTCTTCAGATCATCAACAGATTTCTTTAACATGTTATCGTCCTTTCTTGAAAAGGGGCCCGGTCCAGACGGACCGGACCCTGTTGGGTGTGTATTTGCTTTCCCGCGGGAATCAACCTAACTCAGCGAAATACTTGATCGTTCTCACCATCTGGCTGGTGTAGGAGTTCTCGTTGTCGTACCAGGAAACGACCTGGACTTCATAGAGATCGTCCGCGATCTTCGCAACCATGGTCTGCGTCGCATCGAAGAGGGAACCGAACTTCATTCCGATGACGTCGGAGGAAACGATCGGATCTTCACAGTAACCGAAGGACTCGGAAGCCTGAGCTTTCATCGCGGCATTGATGCCTTCCTTCGTGACGTTCTCGCCCTTCACGACAGCCGTAAGGATCGTGGTGGAGCCGGTCGGGACCGGAACACGCTGAGCGGAACCGATGAGCTTGCCGTTCAGTTCGGGGATGACGAGACCGATCGCCTTCGCAGCGCCCGTGGAGTTCGGGACGATGTTCGCGGCGCCGGCACGTGCACGGCGAAGGTCACCCTTGCGGTGCGGGCCGTCCAGAATCATCTGGTCGCCGGTGTAGGCGTGGATCGTGCTCATGATGCCGGACTGGATCGGAGCATAGTCGTTCAATGCTTTCGCCATCGGAGCGAGGCAGTTCGTGGTGCAGCTCGCTGCGGAAATGATCTGATCGTTCGCAGTCAGGGTCTTCTCGTTCACGGCGAAGACGATGGTCGGAAGGTCATTGCCCGCCGGAGCGGAAATGACGACTTTCTTCGCGCCTGCGGTGATGTGCGCCATGGACTTTTCTTTCGAGGTATAGAAGCCGGTGCACTCCAGAACGACGTCAACGCCGAGCTCGCCCCACGGAAGTTCCGCAGCGTTCGCTTTCGCATAGATCGTCAGGGTCTTTCCGTCGACCGTGATGGTGCCTGCTTCGTCATCCGCGGAAACCGTATGAAGGTTCTCGCCGATCTTTCCGCAGTATCCGCCCTGAGCGGTGTCATACTTTAAAAGATGCGCCAGCATGGAAGGCTTCGTCAGGTCATTGATGGCCACGATTTCATATCCTTCTGCCCCAAACATCTGCCGGAACGCAAGGCGTCCGATACGTCCGAATCCGTTAATTGCGACTTTAACAGCCATATTTTTGTCCTCCGTAAAGTTTTTTAGGCAGTATTGCTTTTCACAATCCCGTTTGGGTTAATAATACCCGATTTTCCGCGGAAAATCAAGGAAAAAGTGTGAGAAAACAGGCGATTTTGCAAAATTTGATAAAATTTTCACAAATAGACTGCCGCATTATTGCAATCTGCTCAAAACAGCCTGCCGAACCGCTTACTTTTCCTCTCCGCATGCCTTGAGAAGTATCTTGTGAAGCCGTATCTCATAATCCGGCGTACAGGGAAGCGGCGTGCCGTTCTGCACGCTCGAGAAGAACGCACGAAGCATGTTCTTGTACCGGTGGTATTCTTCCGTCGTCTGCATTTCCCCGCTCGCTCTCCACGCCGTGTCGGTCGTGAGATGGTAATCCGTCTTCAGGAGATCCCCGTCGGCGCCCGGCTCGTCCGAAGAACGGTATTCCGTGGGCGTCAGCTCAAACGTGCCGTTCTCGCAGACGATGAGCACGTTCCTCCGCTGATAACCGCCCCGCTCCGTCGCGCTCGTCCGGGCAAAGGACGTGCCCTTCGGATAGCGGAACGCCGCGAACGCATTGTCAAAGGACTCCACGTCGTCCAACCCGCTTTTCGCATTCAGCGGGATCACTTCGAGCGGTTCGCCCTGCAGCCGGTAAATGAGGTCCACGAGATGGCAGCCGAGGAAATACATCATGCCGCCCGGGTAATTCGCGAGCCAGTTCCGCTTCCAGGGTTTGTGATAGCAGCTCATCTCCGCATTAACGTACAGAATGTCGCCGAACTCGCTGGCTTTGCACCGTTCTTCAAATTCGCGAAGGGCAGGGTTGAAACGGTACATGTATCCGAGGGAAAGCGGCAGGCCCTTTGCCTTCGCCGTATCGCACATCTCCTCGAATTCCGCCTGATTGATGCCGCCCGGCTTGTCCATGTGCACCGGGAAGCCCGCATCCAAGGCCATCTTCGCGTATTTCGTCAACACCGAGTCGACCGTCTCCACCGTGATCGCGTCAATACTCTTGTCCGCAAGGATCTCCTCCAGCGTCAGCACCGGTTTTCCGTGGTATTCTTCGGTCCGGTCCGTAAGGAAGCCGGGCACGTCGTCTTCCGTCGTGCAGTATCCCACGAGTTCCACTTCATCGCTCATCTCCCACATGGCATTGAAAATGCCGCTGGCGTGGTCGTGTCCGATCCCGATCTGTGCTACCCGGATTTTTTTCATCGTCATTGCCTCCCGATGTGCGTATTTTATGGGGGTTGTCCCCGTTTCCTTCCCTCCTGAATTGTATCTGTAACGCCCGGAAAAGTCAATCATCTCTTGCCCTCAGCACTTGAATTCACTATGCCGCTATGCTATATTGAACGTAAGGAAGGGGGTCTCGTCATGAGCAATACCGATGAAACAACCTTGGCAACCGTCCCGAAATCCGCCGGGGAAATGCTCCCGGAGCCGCCTTATGAGGCGAAACCGTTTTATCAGAAAGTCTTAAGGATCGGTCTTCCGATCGCCATTCAGGCGCTCATCACACAGCTTGTGGAAGCTTCGGATACGCTGATGCTCGGCTTCCTGTCGCAGAGCGCGCTGTCCGCAATCTCGCTCGCGACGCAGGTCCACTTCGTCCTCAATATGATCTTCATCTCGATCAACGTCGTCATTTCTTCGATGGCCGCGCAGTACTGGGGAAAGAAGGACGTCGTCACGGTCGAGAAGACGCTGGCGTTTTCGCTGAAGATCTCCGTCGGCACCGCGCTCCTCTTCTTCGCCGGCGCCTTCTTCCTGCCGAAGACGCTCATGACTCTGTTCACCGACGATCCCGTGCTCATAGAACTCGGCGTCGAATACCTCAGGATCGTAGGGTTTTCCTACATTTTCCTCGGCATTTCCTATCCCTTCCTCGGCATCCTGAAGAACACCGGGCGGGTGGCGAAGAGTTCCGTGTTCAGCACCACGGCCGTTTTCCTGAACCTCGCGTTCAATGCCCTGCTGATCTACGGACTGCTCGGCTTTCCGCAGATGGGGATCCGCGGAGCAGCGCTCGCGACGGTCATTGCCCGGGGTGCGGAGGCATTGCTCTGCATCATCGAGACGGCCTTCGCGAAGAAAGCGAAGTTCCGCTTCAAATACTTCATTCACGACGACAAGCCGGTGCGCGTTCAGTTTTTGAAACTCCTGCCGGGGATCCTCGGGAACATGGCCGTTTGGGGCGTCGGCCAGACCGTCTTTTCGTCGATCATCGGCCACCTCGGCTCGGATGCCGTCGCGGCCAATTCCCTCGCGTCGATCGCCCAGCGTCTCGGCGTCTGCTTCTGCAACGGCGTCGGCAACGGCAGTTCGGTCATCGTCGGTCACGAACTCGGGGCGAATCATCTGAACCGGGCGAAGATCTATGCGAAGAAGCTGCTCAAACTCTCGCTCATCATCGGCGCGATCTCAGCGTTTCTGTTGTTCCTCGCCACACCGCTCATCGTACAGATCGCGGGCGTGAACCTGACGGACAATGCGAAGGAATTGCTGAGGTACATGATCTATATGATGTGCTTCTACGAGATCGGGAAGGCGGCAAACACGGTCTTCGTGCACGGCTGCTTCTATGCGGGCGGCGACATGAAATTCGGTCTGATCTGCGACGCGATCAACCTCTGGGGCTTCATCATCCCGATCGGACTGCTCCTCGCGTTCGTCATCAAGGCCCCGGTGATCCTCGTATACTGTTTCCTCCGCATGGACGAGATCGTGAAGATCCCGGCGGAGATCATTCATTACAAAAAATACGGCTGGGTGCGGAACATCACGCTCGAACGTGAGAAACAGCAGGCCGAAAGCAAGGTTAAAGCATGAGCACTTTGGTGGATTACATCCGCTGGATGGGCAATTTTGATTTTGAAAAGCTTCCGTTTTCCGATCCGGACGCGGTCATTCTGACCCTGATCTCCTACATGGACCTCACCCGTCTTTTCCGGGAACGGAATTCGATCTACGTCCGCGATCTGAAGAAACTGTTCGAACGAAACCGGCCTGCAGTGAAGATCGTCGGAACGGAGGAAAGCACCCGGCGCGTCGTTGAGGCGGCGGCGAAGTCCCGGCGGTTCGGCGACCTTAGAATCACGGATTACGTGGACATCCTGGAAGACGACCCGCCGCTTCAGTTTGCGGCAATGACCTTCCGGGACGGCAGGCGTTTCGCGTTCATCGCCTATCGCGGCACCGACACCGCGATCGCCGGATGGAAAGAAGATTTCATGATCTCCTTCACGAAGACGAAGTCGCAGGAGCTTGCGCTTTCCTATGCCGAGAAAGTCATTGAATACGGGCCGGACTGGTACCTCGGCGGGCACTCGAAGGGCAGCAATTCCGCGCTCTACGCAGCCTGCCTTCTTCCGGAGGAACAATGGCTCGACGTCCGGAAAGTCTATCTTCTGGACGGCCCCGGCTTCTGTCCGGAAGTCATGGACGTGAACCTCATCCGCCGCGTCGAGCCGAAGGCGACGTGCATCATCCCCGAGTTTTCAATTGTCGGGAAAATCTTCGAGCCGGAAATCGAAAACACCCGGATCGTGAAAAGCAGTCAGGACGCCGTCATGCAGCATGCACCGGATTCGTGGCTCATTGACCACGGCGATCTCATGACCGTCACGAAAAACGCGGAGGGCAGCGTCTGGCTGAACGGACTCGTGAACGACTGGATCCGCGATCTGCCCTTGAGCGAGCGCCCGCAGATGGTGGACGAACTGTTTGCCGTGTTCGAAAAGGCGGGCGCGAAGGACCTTTCGGATCTGAAGCCGGACACGATCGCCGACGCGGTCATTGAACTTCGGCACTTAAGCGGCACGACGAAGAAAAACCTGACAGCCCTGCCGAAGAAGATCCTGATGGACGATGCGGAACTGAACCTGCCGAAGGGAGGCTTTCTCGACCGCCTGAAGTCCTCGGAACTTCTGCTTGCGCTCCTGCTCATCGTACTCGGCGTCGGCGTCTTCTTCATTTCCAACAGTATCCTGGAAATCGTTTCTCTCGTCGTCGTGATCTCCGTCACAGTGTTTGAGATCATACTGCTCATCCGGAAGCTCATCAAGCGGAAAGGCCGGTTTGAAGGGCTCCGCGAGCGGGTCATCATCACGATCATCCTGCTCGCGCTCATTGCCGTACTGCTCATCAAAGAGCAGGCCATGTTCTTCCTCGGAAGCATCATTTTCGGCGTGCTCTTCCTCGTGCTCGCTTTCGTGATCAGCGACCACGGGCTCAAAAAAACCGAGAGCCGCTTTCATCAAGTGCTCTCGGTCATCGAATCGATTCTTTGTCTCATCTACGGATTCAGTTTTCTGCTCATTCCGAGCGCCACGGTCCCGACCTACGCGATCTCGATCAGTATTGCGCTCGCATCGGACGGCCTCGCACGGCTCATCTATCTCTTCGTCCGGTGGCTGAAACGGCGGAACGGCTGATTCTGCGGGCGTTTCCGCCGTCAGACCTGAACCTTCCCCGCCAGGATCGCATCGTAATCTTCCAGGTTCTTTTTTAACAGTGCCGGGATGTTCAACTGATACGGGCATCTCGTCATGCAGATGCCGCACTCGACGCAGTCTTCGATCTTCCTCATTTCGCTCTGCCAGCGTTCGGAAAGCCAGCCCGCGCTCGGCGCCCGGCGGATCATCTGCGACATTCTTGCGCAATCCCGGACCGAAATGCCGACGGTACAGGGCGCGCAATACCCGCAGCCCCGGCAGAAATCGCCGAGCAGTTCCGCCCGGTCCTTCTCAATGACTGCCCGGATCTCGGGCGTCATCTCCGCCTCTTTTTCAAAGAACGACAGCCACTCGTCGAGTTCCTTTTCCCGCTGGATCCCCCAGATCGGCAGCACCGGATATTCGTCCATGAACGCCATGCAGGCCGCCGAATTCGTAAGCAATCCGCCGGACAACCCCTTCATGGCAATGAATCCCATCCCCGCCTTTTCGGTGGCCTTCACAAGTTCGATGTCCCGCTCGGTCGCAAGATACGAGAAGGGGTACTGCAGCGTCTCATAAAGCCCGCTTTCCACGATCTCCTCCGCGACGCCGATCCGGTGCGTCGTGATGCCGATATGCCGCGTCTTGCCCTGCGCTTTGGCTTCCAGAAGGCACTCATAGAGACCGGTTCCGTCGCCCGGGCGGTAGCATTGCTCCACGCAGTGCAGCTGGTAGAGATCGAGATGATCCGTCCGAAGATTGGAAAGCGTCGTCTCCAGCTCTTCCCAGAACTTTTCCGGCGTCGTCGCATGCGTCTTCGACGCAATGTACACCTGATCCCGCATGCCGTCGAAGGCCTCGCCGACCTTCACTTCGCTGTCCGTGTAGGCCCGCGCGGTATCAAAAAACCGCATGCCGCCGTCGTACGCCTTCCGAAGAAGATTCACGGCGTCTTCCGTGGAAACGCGCTGGATCGGCAATGCCCCGAAAGCGTTCTTCGGCACCGTAATGCCTGTTTTTCCGAGAGTGTATTGTTTCATGATCAACCCCATAATCCGCTGAAACCGACTGTTTCTTTCATTCAGTATACACGATTCCCGTAGTTTCCACAAGAGGAAGACAAACGGCCCTTTCATTTGCCTTTCTTTTGATGATCGCTCTTCCGGACCGAGCACTCATTACGGGTGTTTTTTCAATTTCCTCGTTTTCACCCGTACAAAACCGGCGATTTCCGAATAAAAATACGGGTGAAAACCAGAAACCTCGCATTCCGCCCGTAAATCAACCTCGTCAATAGCCAAAAAGTACGGGTGAAATGAGAAAATGCTTCATTTCACCCGTATATGACTGCTCACCAACGAATATTTCTCCGTGCCGATTCAGCCCCCGTTAACTAATCTTTATGAATCACTCTCTATCTCAACGAAATTCAGCCACAGGTTCCGTGCCGGTGTTTTGGCAATGGAAACCCCATTGTCGAGATACATAAAGGCAAACCCTTCTTCGTCCGAAAAGCCTGTCGCATCAGAGGAATAAACATTCTCTTCGACGAGTGTCGGCTCCCAAACCCCCTCTAACACATAGTTGTTGCAGATCACGTCCCACATAGGGCCTTCCCCGGAAAACCGGTACCGGCCGCTTGCAATCGTCAAAGTGATCTCCTTATTGTTTTCGAGATAGTAAACGATCGGCTTCGCCTTGACCTTGTTCGACAAGTGAAGAACGACGCCCACTGCTGTACCAATGACCGCAAAAGCAACGATCGGCGCGACAACGCTGAAAATTACCCGACGCCGGGCCTTTTTCCTTTTTTGAACCTCCTCGATTTCTTGAAAAAACCGATCGATGTGCTCTGTTCCGATTGCGGAGATCACGTCTTCCATCTGTTCCCGATTCATATGCTTTCGCCTCCTTCCTCCAGCAGTTCCCGAAGTTCCTTCCGGATCGCAGCCAGTTCTGCGTTCACTGTTGTCTTCCCTATTGATAATTCCCTTGCAATGACTTTTACTGTTTGTCCGAAATAATACCTTCCGACAAAAACAGCGCACCTTCTGCGGGAAGCCGCCTTTAAATATCGGTTGATAATGTCCAGGATCCTTGCGGATTCTATAAATTGATCCATGTCTTGGGTTTTCTCGGCGATGTTTTCGCACTCCTCCCACGGAACGTCAATGACATTCCCGCCGCGTTTTTTCGACGTATTTTTCCGGATTCTGTCGATGGCATTCTTTCGCAATACCGTACAAAGATATCCGCCAAGGTGATCAGGTTTGTCCGGTGGAACAGAATTCCACACCTCTAAGTATGTATCCAAAAGGCATTCTTCGACGTCCCGCCGATCGAAAAGAAGGTTCGACGCGATTTGTTTCAACGTTTTTTCGTATTCTGTTTTGATGATGGAAATGGCCTTTTCATCTCTCGCCAGCAGCAAAGAGACAATGGTTTCATCATTCATAACAACCCCTTGACAATTGTCGCGATCACTCCGCAATCCAGCCGGGAGTGCTTTCATTACACTCCCGCCTTCTGATTGCCGCTCATATAACTAGTCGTAAGGTGTTTGGAAATTGTCCGCTTCTTGAAAAAAGGTTATTTACTGCCTTCTGCCGTATGCTTCACTTCGTCACCGGTCGGGTTCTGGACGGAATAGCCGATATTCGTCAAGTGGTCCGCCACTCTTTCCAGTTCCGTTAACAGGCTCGAATGGAAGGGCGAAAGGGCATTGTTGCATTCATTGTGCTTGATCCGGTTGAAATGATTGTTTTCGTAGACTTCCTTCAGCCGGTCCGTTTCTTCCTCGAGATCATGCAGCCGCTTCAGCCCTTCCGGTTTCCGATCCATGAAGATGTCTGCAGCCAGTTCGAACATCTCTTCCAGCACCAAACCGTAGTTCTCGAATTCGCTCCGCGCAGTATCACTGAAGGAAATGTCTTCCTCGCTCATTGCCTTCGCCATGTCCATGAAGTTGACGCCGTGATCGCCGATACGTTCAATATCGTTGATGACGTGATAGTACGCCGCGATCCGCGTTTCATCTTCCAGATTCGCTTTCGGCGACAACTGTATGAGATACTCCGCAATGGCCGTATTAAAGTAGTCGATCTCGTCCTCCCGTTCTTCGAGGATCTTCGCCCCGGACAGATCGCCGGTCAACATGGCCCTAAGACCGAGAAACATGTTCGTCCGCGCCATTCCGAGCATGGTCTCGATCTCCTTCTGCACCTGCAGTACGGCAATGGACGGCGTATTCAGGAGGTTTTTGTCAATGTGCTTCAGCGCCTGCCGTTTGTGCTCGTCCTCACGATCCCTGAAAACATGATTGGCCAGTTTTTCGATCGGTGAAAGGAGCGGCAGAAAGATCGCCAGGAAAACCAGATTATATACGATGGTAAAGCTCGCCAGCATTATGCCGAAATCGTCTGTCGGTACCGAGGAAAGCAGGTTCAGGATCTGCTTTGAAAAGATCCAGACGATGACCGTGGCTAAGACCGCGCCGATCGTCCTGATCAGGATCGCGGAATAGGTGACGCGTTTCGCCAAAATCGAACTCTTTGCCGCAGCAAGGAACGTCGGCATCAATGCGCCGATCGTGGCGCCGAGAACGAGATAGAAACCGGAGGTGATGAGCGATGGATTGCTCGCCACCATGACGATCACGATACCGTTCGTCGCGCTCGACGACTGCGTCAGCATGGTCAGCACCGCGCCGAACAGCATGAGCAGCGGCGGAAAATCGACCGAGGTCAGAAGATTCACGATCCAGGTCCGGATCTCCGGCACCGAGAAAGCGCCTTTCATTGCCTCCAGACCAAAGAAGAGAATGCCGAAGCCGACCAGGATCTCGCCGATGCTCTTCGCATTTTCGCCTTTGAAAAAGCCGAGAATGAAGCCGACGAAAGCGACGGCCATCAGGAAAATCGAGAACGAGAACGAGGACAATGCGACGAGGAAGCCCGTGACCGTCGTGCCCACGAAGGCACCGAGCATGAGAGAAAGGCCCTGGGCGAAGGTCAATGCCCCCGCACTCAGGAAGCCGACGACCATGACCGTGGTCGCGCCGCTCGACTGAATGATGGCGGTCGTGCCCGCGCCGATGGCCGCCGAAGCGAACCGGTTGTCGCGGATCTTCTTAAAGAGTCTCCGGATCGACCGGCCGGCACAGGTCTTCAGACCGGAAGCCATGAAATTCATGCCGGTCACGAAGACCACGAGGCCCACCAGTAAATTGATGATCTGTTTTGTGATTTCCATACTATCTCACCACCACTGCGATGCCGTCCGGAATGACCGTGACGGTCGCGTCCTGTTTCCCCAACATTTTTTCCGCCATCCGAAGCGCCTCCGGGATCGAGTGCGCCGGCGTCATGTGCAATGACCGTACAAGTTCATCTTCCGCATCGGAAACATAGATCACGCGGGCTTTCTGAAGGATCCTGACGAGGATCTGCGCCTGCCATTGATCCGGCACCGTGTGCCTGCGGTCTCTCGATAAGAATCTGTCCATGATCTCGTCCACGTCATCCGACGAAGTGAGTTCCCGGACGAAGCCCTCTCCGCCGTGCCCGTCGTCCGATTTCGCGAGCATGATGATGACGCCGCCCGGATTCACGGTCGCTTCCGCCGCCGTCATGCCCTTCACTGCCTGATAAATGTTCTGATCGAGCGGATAGCCGCCGTTCGTCGAAAAAACGATGTCCGCCGGCTTTGGGGAGACGCCGCATTGCCCGTCCAAGAACCGGCAGCCCGCCTCGTGCGCTTCGACGAGGTCGCCCGCAACAGCGTGGATGACCTTCTTTTCGCCGTTCAGCACGACGTTCAGGATGAACTTGAGCCCCGCCGTCTTCGCCGCCCAGACCATGTCGCGGTGGATCGGATTGTCCTTCAGGATCCCCGCCCGCGAATGCGGGTCGGCAATGAACTCCGAGCAATGATTCGCCATCACGGTTTCCCGCGACACGACGCCCGGCAATACCGATTTCCGGCCGCCTGAGAAGCCCGCGAAAAAGTGCGGTTCAATGAAGCCCTCCGCGACGAGAAGATCCGCTTCGGTCGCGATTTTATTGACGTAGCATTCGCCGCCCGACGGCAGAATGCCGAGAAACACGAGCTGCGTTTCATCGTCGCAATCGTGTACGACGATGCGCTCCTTTTCCACGATCTCTTCGCCGAATTTCGCGACCAGCTCCTCCTTCGTCGTATAGCGGTGGCAGCCCGTCGCGATGAGGATCGTGATCTCGGCCGCCGGATTGCCTTTCCGGATCTCCCGAAGCAGCACCGGCATCAGGATCTTGCTCGGCACCGGCCGCGTGTGATCACTCGCAATGACCGTGACCTTGTTCTTTCCCTTCGCGAGTTCAAACAGGGGCGCGGACCCGATCGGATGCGCCATTGCCTCCTCGACGAGTTCCTCTCCCGTCTTGTGCGGATCGTACTCCTCAATGTGCGAGACGAGCACGCCCTGAAGCCGGGAATCGTCGACGTTCACCGTCAGTTTTTCTTTACCGTAGGGCAGTTTGATCCTTGCCATGATCCTTTTTCTCCTTCACTCTTTCGTGCCGGCGACCGGCTGTCAGAACAACTTCCCCGGATTCAATATCCCGTTCGGGTCGAACGTTTTCTTGATCCCCCGCATGAGCGCGACGGTCTCTTCTCCG
This sequence comes from Lachnospiraceae bacterium, assembly GCA_016281555.1. Lineage (GTDB taxonomy): Bacteria > Bacillota > Clostridia > Lachnospirales > Lachnospiraceae > UBA1267. The sequence continues at coordinate 23,280 of JAEEIV010000005.1, forward strand.
AGTGCTTCCTTCATATATTCTTTCTTCGCAAAGCCGATGCCGTGCTCGCCGGAAACGAGACCGCCGATCTCTTCGGCGCGGCCGTACATCCGGTCGAACGCCGCCGCGAGGCGGGTCTTCCATTCATTGTCGTCGAGTTCGTCCCGGCAGATGTAAACGTGCAGGTTCCCGTCGCCCGCATGGCCGAAACTCGGGATGCGGAGATCCAATTCCTTCGCGACTTCGTGCGTGTACAGAATGAAATCCGCGACGCGGTTTCGCGGCACGACGACGTCGCATTCATCCATCTCGGTCGTGGAGGCCTTGATGGCTTCGAGGAATGCGCCCCGCGCCTTCCAGACTGACTCCTTCCGTTCGTCGGTGTCCACAAGGAAGACGTCCTTCGCACCGGCGGCAAGGCACAGGTCCGCCACCCGGTCAAGTTCCCGGTCGACGCTTTCCCGGTCGCTTCCGTCCACGGTGAGCAACAGATAGGAATCTGCGCTCGTGTCCGGGAACTTCTTTCCGAGGTACTCTTCCGCGAACAATATCGTCCTCCGCTCAAAGAATTCGATCGCAGTCAGCGAGGCCTTGCTTTTCACGATTTCCGGCACCGTTTCGATTGCCTGCTTCGCGGTTTCGAACGGCACGAGCAGACTGACCGACACGGCCGGGAGCGGCAAAAGTTTCAGCACCGCCTTCGTAATGACGCCGAGCGTCCCCTCCGATCCGATCATCAGCTGCAGGAGACTGTATCCCGTCGAATTCTTCACGATCTTGCCGCCGAGCTCAATGACTTCGCCGCTCGGAAGCACCACGGTCAATCCGCGCACGAAGTCCCGCGTCACGCCGTATTTCACGGCGCGCATGCCGCCCGCGTTCGTGCTGATATTGCCGCCGATCGTCGCCGACTTCTCGCCGGGATCCGGCGGGTAGAAGAAGCCGCGCTCCTCGACGTACGCCGCGAGGTCCATGAGCAGCACACCCGGCTCCACGGTCACGGTCAGGTTCTCTTCGTCGAGTTCCAGCACGTGATTCATCTCCGTCGTGTCGATCATGATGCCGCCGAACAATGCGACGCTCGCCCCGACGAGGCCCGTGCCGCTGCCGCGCACCACGACCGGGATCAGGTGCTCATTGGCGTACTTCATCACCGCCGCGATCTCTTCCGTCGAATGTGCCTTCACGAGCGCTTCCGGAAAATGCGAGATCCCGCCGAGTTCGTCATGACTGTAATCCTCGCGGATCTCCTCGCCGAAGAATAGGCGCTCGGCCGGGAAGACTGTCATTAAGAATTTTTGATCTTCTTCCGTGATCTGATGATACATATCATCCTCCCATCTTTTCCGCAAGTTTCGGCAGGATCTCGTAGAGGTCGCCGACGAAACCGTAGTGTGCGATGTCGAAAACGGACGCGTTCGGGTCGTTATTGATCGCAATGATGACGTCAGACGAGCGCATCCCGGCCGCGAACTGCACCGAGCCGGAGACGCCGGCCGTGATGATGAGCTTCGGCTTCACGGTTCTGCCGGACAGACCGATCTGGTGCTTCGCGTCGAACCAGCCCGCTTCCACGAGCGGCCGCGTGCATGCCAACTTCGCGCCGAGCTTTTCCGCGATCCCGGCAATGAATTCGAGGTCGTCGCGGCTCTTCACGCCGCGTCCGACGGCCAGGATCACTTCCGCGTCGGAAATGTCGGTCTCTTCCGGTTTCTTTACGGTCCGCAGGACTTCCGTCTTTCCCGCGAGTTTCTCTGCCGGAAGCGCCATGCTCACGATCTCGCCGTGCGGCGCTTCTTTTTCGGGCGCCGAGAAGATCTTATAGCGCACCGTGCAGAACTGCGGTCGGGTGTTCGGCGTCACGATCCGGGCCATGATGTTGCCGCCGAACGCGGGGCGGATCTGCACGAGGTCCGTGTTTTCCTTCATTTCAAGCATCGTGCAGTCGGCGGTGAGGCCGGCCCGGACGCGGGCCGCGACCTTCGGTGCGAGCGAACGCCCGAGCACCGTTGCGCCGACCAAAATCGACGAGGGCTTTACGCGTTCAATGAAATCCGCGAACGCATTGGCGTACGGCGTGATGACGAAGTCCTGCAATGCCGGGTCGTCGTAGACGTAGACGCGGTCGACGCCGTAAGAAAGCAGCTCTTCCGCCGCCTCGCGGACATTGCTTCCGATGAGCAGCGCAAGCACGGGATGCCCGGTCACTTTCACAAGTTCCCGCGCCTTGCCGACGAGCTCCAGAGAAACCGGGTGCACGCGGCCCCTCCGCTGTTCCGCGAAGACCGCGACGCCCTTCCACTCGTCCTTATTGCAAACGGCGGCAGGCGCTTCCTCCTCGAAGGTCACCGCGCCTTCCGGACCCTTTTTCACGCACAGCTTGCACATTTTACAGGCGGAGCTGATGTGCAGTTTTCCGTCGTAACTGATCGCGCCGAACGGGCAGATCGAAACGAGTTTCTCCCCCGCCGCCGGATCGATTTTTTCCTGATGTATCACCAATCCCATATCGCGCCTCTTAAATGAATTTCTTCGCTTTCAGCAAGCCGTACAGCGTTTCCGAAAGTTCGTCGGAGGTCCCGCGGAACGTTTCCTTGTCCGAGTTCTTTTCCGGCGGAAAAATCTTTTCCACCTGCGTCGGCGAGCCCTTCAGCCCGCAGCGCTTCTCCTCAAGTCCCGGAAGATCCGCCGCCGTAAGCACCGTGATCTGTTCCTCTTTGATCGCTTTCATTCTTCTGAAAGACGGGAGGCGCGGCGTAAACGCGTCTTTTTCCAATGTGATGAGGCACGGCAAGGACATTTTCTGCATCTGCAATACGTCGTCGAGCGAAAACGTCACGGTAATGCTGTCCTTCGTGATCTCGCTGATCTCCGACACGTTCGTCGCGTGCTCGATCCCCAGCATTTCCGCGACTTCCGCGCCGACCTGGGCCGTGTCGCCGTCCGTCGTTTGCTTGCCGCAGAGGATCAGGTCGAAGCCGCCCATTGCCCGGATGCCGCTCTGGATCGCATAGGAAGTCGCCTGCACGTCGGCGCCCGCAAACTTCCGGTCCGAAAGCAGCACGGCGGAATCCGCGCCCATGGCGAGCGTCTCCCTTAACGACTGCACGGCCTGGTTCGGTCCCATGGAAAGCGTCCTCACCGTTCCGCCGGTTTTCTCCCGGATCCGGAACGCCGCCTCCAGTGCGAACAGATCGTAGGGGTTCAGTTTTCCGGCCACGCCGTCGCGTTTCAGGACGCCGGTCACGGGATCCACTTCCACGTTCGTGGTCCCCGGCACCTGTTTCACACATACGATTAGATCCATGTCCATCCTCACATTGATTCGATTTCAGTGTCGGTCCGCTTTCTGCGGCCCATCCCACCCCATTATTACTATACTACAAAGTCGGCAGAATCTCAATCATTCAATCAATAAAAAACTGCAGAAAACCCGATTATTCGAACGTTTTCCGCCGGTTTTCCTCTGCGTCAAAAGTGTTTGCGATATGCCGTAAAAAGTGATATAATAAGGTATTGTACTTGTGAAGAAAAGACCGGATCTGACGGCATCTTCACGGACCGGATGAAAGAGGAAATCATGGAAACCGCAAGCGCTCCGATGAATCAAAAAAAGCCCGGCAAGAAGAGGATCATTCTGACGATCATCTTCGTGCTGATCAATATCGGCGTCATCGTGGTCACAGCCATCCTCGAGTTTTCGAAGAACGCCTCCGATGCGAAAGGGATCCCCTTCCTCGGTCTGGATTTCCGTTATCTTCTCGCCGCCGTCGCCTGCGTCCTTGTCTTCTACGGCGCCGAGACCGCCAAGCATCTCATCATGATGCGCTACCTGCTCGGCAAGCCCAATTTCAAAACCGCCTTCCAGGTCACCGTCATCGGAAAATACTATGACAACGTCACGCCGCTCGGCGCGGGCGGTCAGCCGTTCCAGATCTACTATCTCAGCAAGCGCGGCCTGCCGAAAGGCGCGGCGGCTTCGATGCCGATCCTGGCCTTCATCACGTCCAACTTCGGGTTCGTGATCCTTGCTTTTCTCGTGTTCATTGTCAACCCCGGCGCGACGGGATCGACGGTCGTCAGCGTTTCCGCGTGGATCGGACTTCTCTTCTATTCGGCAGTCCCGGTCACGATCATCATTTTCACGATTGCCCCGAAATTCGCCGAAGCGATCCTGAATTTCTTCATTCTGGTGCTGTCGAAGATCCGTCTGATCCGCGACAGGGAAAAGGCCCAGAAAGCGACTTTCACCGCCCTCGGCGAGTACCGCGACGTGATCCGTTCCATCGCGAACCGCAAAGGTCTGCCGGTGCTGGGGCTTCTTTTGCTGCTCTCGCTCGTTTATTACATTGCCCTCTGCCTGATGCCGCACTACGTGCTTCGGGCATTCGGCGGCGCCGCGACCTGGTTCCAGTCCTTCTGCATCACGGTCAATATCTACGCGGCCATCACGTTCATCCCCACGCCCGGCAATGCCGGCGCGGCGGAAGGCACTTTCTATGCCCTGTTCTCCGTGCTGACCGGCGCCTATCTGTTCTGGGCAATGCTGGTCTGGCGGTTCTTCTGCTACTATCTCTTCATCATCATGGGCGGCGTCGTTTACGCATACAATGCGCTGACGGCACAGCGGGCGCGGCGGGCAATGACCGGCGCAGACTTCCCGATCATGTCCAATGAGGATGTCATGCCGGATGTAGAAGATTCAGAGGAAGAACCGGTGAAGGACGTTCCGGAAGAAGTCGAGGAGGAAGAATTGGCTCAGGACGTCCCGGAAGAAATTGAAGAGGAAGAACCGGAGACAAAGGAAACCCTGCCGGAGAAAGAAAAAGCCGCCGAGTAAGGGCTTGCCGCTGAAAAACGACGGATCTGTTTGAATCATACCGCTGAGAAACACTGTTTTTGTGTTCCGGCGGTTTTTTTGTTGTTTCCAAACCCCGCGTATTTATTGCGTTTCCGTACGCTTTGTCTCACTTTTTCCACAAAAACCGGAGCATTCTGTGACTGTTCTTTCGCATGGCCGGATGCTACAATACAGCACTGCGAACTTCGGTTCTAAAAAACGCACACGGAGGTAAGAATCATGGGAAGAAAAAAGAAACCGACAGACAGTCCGTCCAGCCAGCTGGCAGGGATCTATCCGCCGGGAAAAATGAAACTGGTGCAGCAGACGCCGGAAGCACTCACCGTCGGGGAGCGGCTTCGCAGAGAACGCGTGCTCCGGAAGATGACGATGGAAGAACTTGCGGATTACATGGGCATCTCGCCCGCCTATCTCGGCGCCGTGGAACGCGGCCAGCGGCCATTGTCGAACCGGCTGATGAAAAAACTGCACGACCGACTCGGGATCTCCTACGACTATCTTCTGGAGGGGATCACGATCAGCGGAAACATGATCTCCCAATTCGTCCGGGAGTCGGAAATCTACACGACGAACCGGAACCTGAACATTTTATTGAACGTCTGCACGCAGGACGAACTCGACTCCTGCTACAATCTCGTGCATACTTATCTGAAATTCATCCGGGAAAAAGCGCCCGAACGCACCAGGACGCCCCGGAACAAACCGACGAAACCTTCCGTGCCGCCCGCGCTTTCCGGCGAAGATGAGGGAGCAGAATCATTGACGTAAAAAGATGCCCCCGGAGAGTCTTTCCTCCGGGGGCTGTCAATTGCCATTCTAAATTCGGATTATCGGACAGGCGTTACTTCGTTTTCGCCGATCAGGATCTTCCGCTCTTTGTACAGCCGTCCGAGCGCCTTCTTGAAGGCCGCCTTCGACATCTGCAGTTCCCTTTTGATGAGTTCCGGGGAGGCGCCTTCCGAAAACGGCAACGTTCCCCCGTACTCTTCCATCTTTTTCAGGATCTTTTCGCCATCCGACGCAGATTGCTCAAACGAGCGCTTCCGGAGCGAAAGGTCCAGTTTCCCGTCCGCCCTGACGCGCAGGATCCGCCCCGAAACCGCTTCGCCGAGACGGTGCTTCCGGAACGTCTCCGACGGCGGCAGCAGACCGAAGATCAGCTTATCGTACGCGCGGCCCGTTTCCGGCCGCAGTCCTTTCGGACAAACGCCAATGAACACCCCGACCTCGGGATTCACGCGGTACACCACTCCTTCGAAGGGATCTTCCTTACGGAAGGCAGCCGCGTCCGCTTCTGTGAGAAACCCATACAGTTTGGTCGAAGCCGCGATCCGCCCGGATTTGTCGAGATACAGCCGGACCATCAGGTTCTGTCCGCTTTTGACCGGCTCTTCCATCTCCTTGTAGGGAAGGAACAGATCCTTTTCCAGTCCCCAGTCCAGAAACGCGCCGAGTTTCGTCACCGTTTTCACCGTAAGATAGGCAAACTCGCCGACTTCGGCCGCCGGCTTCTTCACCGTCGCGACCGGCCGGTCTTCCGAATCGCGGTAGACGAAGACCGTTACGGCATCGCCCACCTTCGTGCCTACCGGCACCTGTCCCTTCGGGAGAAGCACGGATTCCGGCTCGTTTGCCTTTGAACGCTTCCCCAGATACAAGCCATGCTCCGACTCCCGAAGCACGGTCAATTCCTGCGTTTTTCCGATTTGAATCTCTTTCATGTCATTCCGTCCTCTTCGTCTTACTTTGTGCCGGGCGTTTCCGAAAATCACCCGTAATTTCCCGCCTTGCGGCGACAGAAATTACGGGTGAATTCACGGAGTTCCAGGTTTCGCTCGTACTATCCGACCGAGACCTGAGAAATCCTTACGTTCAGTCGGCCGAGACTTCTCTGCCGTACATTTCCTTCAGCTCCTGCAGATGCTTGTAGCGGATGACGGCCTTCTCGGCAGCCTCTGCGAACAGCTTCTCTGCGCGCTCCGGGAACGAACGGGTCAGCGAAGAATACCGGGCCTCGTTCATCAGGAATTCCTTGTAATCCGTGGTCGGAGCCTTGGAATCGATCGTGAACGGGTTCTTGCCTTCCGCCTTCAGTGCCGGATTGTACCGGAACATGTTCCAGTAACCGCAATCCACGGCCTTCTTCATTTCGGCCTGGCAGTTCGTCATGCCGCCCTTGATGGAGTGCATCTCACACGGTGCATAGCCGATGACGAGCGACGGTCCCGGATAAGCTTCCGCTTCCTTCAAAGCCTTCAGCGTCTGGTTCTGGTCCGCACCCATCGCGACCTGTGCGACGTAGATGTAGCCGTAGCTCATGGCGATCTCCGCGAGGCTCTTCTTCTGGATCGACTTGCCGGCCGCAGCGAACTGCGCGACCTGGCCGATCTGAGAAGCCTTCGAAGCCTGTCCGCCGGTGTTCGAGTACACTTCGGTATCGAAGACCATAACGTTCACGTCCTGACCCTGCGCCAATACGTGATCGAGTCCGCCGTAACCGATGTCGTATGCCCAGCCGTCGCCGCCGAAGATCCACACGGACTTCTTCGCGAGGTATTCCTTGTGCTTCAGGATGTCCACACCCGGCGCACCGAGGTTTTCTTTCTTCTCGAGCAATGCCACCAGCTTGTCCGCTGCCGCGCGGTTCGCTTCCGCGTCGTTCAGCGTGTCGATGTACTCTGCCGCTGCCTTCTGGACCTTCTTGTCCTTGCCGTTCTCGACGATGTACTTCGCCTGATCGATGAGACGCTCCCGGATCGCCTTCTGGCCGAGATACAGACCGAAGCCGTGCTCCGCATTGTCCTCGAACAAGGAGTTCGCCCATGCCGGGCCGCGACCTTCGGCCGTCACGGTGTACGGGCTCGTCGCCGCCGGACCGCCCCAGATCGAGGAACAACCGGTCGCGTTCGAGATGTACATTCTGTCGCCGAAGAGCTGCGTGATGAGTCTCGCGTAAGAGGTCTCCGCGCAGCCCGCGCAGGAGCCCGAGAACTCAAGGAGCGGTTTCTTATACTGCGAGCTGATGACCGAAGCGTTGGAAGCAAGTTCCTTCTTCTCGGTGACCTTCGCGACGCAGTAATCGAAGACCTTCTGCTCGGCGAGCTGAGATTCCTGCGGGACCATCTTCAGAGATGCGGTCGGGCAGACGCCGACGCAGACGCCGCAGCCCATGCAGTCGAGCGGGGAAACGGCCATCGTGAACTCGAAGCCGGCTTTCTTGACCAATGCGGCCTTCGCGGCATACTTCGTATTCTTCGGCGCTTTCTTCTGCTCGGTCGCGTTCAGTGCGAACGGACGAAGCGTTGCGTGCGGACAAACGAAAGCGCACTTGTTGCAGGCGACACAGGTCTCCGCATTCCACTCGGGAACCGTTACCGCAACGCCGCGCTTCTCGTAAGCGGAAGCGCCCTGCTCGAAGGTGCCGTCCGCATGATCCAAGAACGCCGAAACCGCGAGGCTGTCGCCGTCCATCTTGCCGACCGGCTTCATGATGGATTCGACCTGCTTCACGAGTTTCTCCGGTCCTTTTTCGACTTCCGGCTTCTTCGTGTCGACCGCGTTCGCCCAATCGGCCGGAACGTCGATCTTCACGAACGCATTGGAACCTAAGTCAATGGCCTTCTCGTTCATCTGAACGACTTCGATGCCCTTCTTTAAGAACTTCTGCGCTTTTTCCTTCATGTAGCCGATCGCTTCTTCGACCGGAAGGACCTTCGCAAGGGTGAAGAACGAGGACTGCAGGATCGTGTTCGTGCGCTTGCCGAGGCCGATCTGCTGTGCAAGGTCGATCGCATTGACGGTGTAGAGCTGGATCTTGTTCTTCGCAATGTAGCGCTTCGCTTCCGCCGGCATATGCTCGTTCAGTTCTTCCGGCGTCCACTGGCAGTTGATGAGGTACACGCCGCCGGGCTTGACGTCATTGACCATCTTGTAGCCCTTGATGACGTAGGACGGATTGTGGCAGGCCACGAAGTCCGCTTTGTTGATGTAATACGGGCTCTTGATGGGCTTGTCGCCGAACCTTAAGTGGCTGATCGTGACGCCGCCGGTCTTCTTCGAGTCATACTGGAAATACGCCTGAACGTACTTGTCGGTATGGTCGCCGATGATCTTGATGGAGTCCTTGTTCGCGCCGACCGTGCCGTCGCCGCCGAGGCCCCAGAACTTGCACTCGATCGTGCCTTCCGCAGCCGTGTTCGGCGCGGGCTTCTCTTTCAGGGAAAGATTCGTCACGTCGTCCGTGATGCCGATCGTGAAGTGCTTCTTCGGGTTCTTTTTCTTCAGTTCATCGTATACCGCGAACACCGACGAAGGCGGGGTGTCCTTCGAACCCAAGCCGTAACGGCCGCCGATGACTTCGATGTCGGATCTGCCGGTCTCCGCGAGTGCGGTGACGACGTCCAGATACAGCGGCTCGCCGAGCGATCCGGGCTCTTTCGTCCGGTCGAGGACCGCGATCTTCTTCACGGTCTTCGGGATCGCTGCGGACAGCTTCTTCGCCACGAACGGACGGTACAGACGGACTTCGACGATACCGACCTTCTCGCCCTTCGCGGTCATGTAGTCAATGACTTCCTCGGCCACATCGCAGATGGAGCCCATCGCAATGATGATCTTCTCCGCATCCTTCGCGCCGTAGTAATTGAACAGCTGATAGTTCGTGCCGAGCTTCTTGTTGACCTTGCCCATGTACTCTTCCACGATCGCCGGCAATGCATTGTAATATTCATTGCAGGCTTCTCTGTGCTGGAAGGAGATGTCGCCGTTCTCGTTAGAGCCTCTCATCACGGGGTGCGCGGGGTTTAGCGCGCGCGTCCGGACCGCTTCGAGCGGATCCATGTCGGTCATCTCATTCTGGTGGGGATTATCCCAGACGTCGATGTTCTTGAGCTGGGTTTAGGTGCGGTATCTGTTGAAGAAGTTGAT
>JAEEIV010000056.1 GCA_016281555.1 Lachnospiraceae bacterium
AAAGGTGCTCGGGATCTATGAAGTGCTCGGAATCAAGGAAGCCCGGATCGAACTCGGAACGCTGTTTGAGTTTCAGGAGGAGGGAGAACGTGGCAGGGAAGTCAAAGGCCGGCTCGTCCGGACCGCGCAGCCGCTCACAAGGTTGGACAAGCTCCGTGCAAGAAACGGACAACTACAATGAATACAAGCTGTCGGTCCGGGAATGGATCGTGTTTCTCGGAGGGGTGTTCGCCATCGGGGCAGCGGTATCCTATACGTTTTTCGACTCGCTGTTACTCGGTATCCTGCTCGGCATTCCGGTGGTGTTTCTTCTCCGGAAAACCTGGAAAAAGAAAAAGGCGGAAAAGCGGAAACATCTCTTTAAAAGGCAGTTTCTGAACGCGGTCACCTTGCTCGGAGATTACCTGAAAAGCGGCTATTCTGTGGAAAACGCCGTTGAAAGGTCGGTCCGGGAACTGGAGGAATTATGGGGAGAACAAAGCGACGTGGTGCGGGAGTGGCGGCGCATGGCCGCAGGTCTCCGGACCGCCCGCACGGTAGAGGAACTGTTCCGGGACCTCGGGGACCGGAGCGGCATCGAAGAGGTACGGACGTTTTCGGAACTTTTCGGGATCGTCAAAAGAAGCGGGGGACAATTGTCCTCGGTAGTGCAGAACACGGCTTCACGGCTGACGGAAGCGTTTCAGGTGGAAGAACAGATTAGGATCGCGACCGCCTCCAGGCGGTTCGAGCAGCGGATCATGAGTGCAATGCCGCCGGCAGTGATTCTGTACGTCCGGTTCGGATCCCCGGAACTGCTGGTTCCGCTGTATACGACCGGATTCGGGAGAGTGATGATGACCGTCTGTCTTCTGTTGTACGCCGGAGCGATCTGGCTTGCGGGACGGATCCTGAAAATCCGGATCTAAAGGAGAATAAACCATGATCGTAAGTCTCGTGCTTATGGCCTTGCTGGTGTTCGTGTTTTTGAAGCGGGACCGGGCCGAAGAGGCGTCGCTGAAAAAACTCGGGAAGAAGCGGAAATTGCCGGCGTGTATCGGCAGTACCGGGCTCATGCTTTACCGGGTCGGGAAGGGACTGCTTCTTAGGATCCGGAAATTGCCCGAAGAAGAGAAACCGAGACTTCTGGCCACGGAAGAGGAAAAGAAGGCGGAACGCGCGAATCTGTTCGGCGGAATCTATCTGCTTCTGGTGCTCGGGGCGCTGGCGGGGTTCGTGCTCGGACTCGTATCACAAAAAGACGGCACGGTGACGGAATTGAAGCGGCCGGCGTTCGGGGAAACCCGTACGGTGAATCTGATCGCGTCCCGGGAGGGCTCCGAGGAAGAAGTGGCGGTGGAAGTGGCCGGGAGAGAACCCGGTGAGGATGAAATGGATGCGGTGTTCGAGGAAGCGTTCCAGGAGGCGAAAGAGACCTGGCTGAACGGAAACCCGGATTTTTCTGAGGTTCGGTCCGGTCTGAACTTCGTCCGGGAAGACGAAAAGGGCATCGTTTACCGGTTCCGGAGCATGGATCCGGAAAAACTGACCGATTACGGGACGATCCTGGCCGAAGACATTCCGGAGAGCGGCGAAACGGTTCCGGTGGAAGTGACCTTGTCTTATGGCGGATATGAGAAAACGTTTTCGTTTACGGTTTGTCTTCTTCCGCCTGCCGGGCAGGAGGAAAACGACGTACTCCAGGCCGCGATCGAGAATGCGGATGCCGAGGGACGGAGCAATGAAACGATGAAACTCCCGGATACGGCAGGCGGTGAGACCGTTGCGTTTTCGAAAAAAAGCCTGTCGCCGTATACGGTACTCGGACTCACAGCGGTCCTTGCGCTCGTGCTTGCCTTTCTGCCGCGTTCCAAAGAAAAAGCGGAGCTGAAGCGAAGAGACGAAGAACTGGCATTTTCCTATGCAAAGGCGGTGACGGGTCTGACGGCGTACATCGGTGCGGGAATGAGCATCCGCATGGCGTGGCAGAGAATGGTCGAGACATATCGTGAGGAAGTGGCGAAACACAAAAGGGAACGGGAATACGTTTACGAAGAGATGCTGCTTTCCGCCAATGAGATGGCGAGCGGCGTTTCGGAAGAGGAGGCGTACGTCCGGTTCGGCAGACGTCTCGGGCAGCACCGGTATCTGAAACTCGGAAACCTATTGTCGCAGAATCTGCGGCAGGGGATCTCGGGACTCGGGAAGGCGCTGGAAGCCGAGAGCAGTGAGGCATTGGAGGAACGGAAACAGCTGGCGATAAAAAAGGGGGAGGAGGCCGGCACCAAACTGCTGGCGCCGATGATGATCATGCTCGGCATCGTGCTCCTCGTGCTGGTCGTTCCGGCATTCATGATGTTTTGAAAGGAGAAATCAATGAAAATGGCAGCATTATGGAAAAAAACCAAAGAAAAACTGATGGACGATCAGGGGATCGGCACGGTGGAAATCATCCTGATCCTGGTCGTACTCATTGCCCTGGTACTGATTTTCAAAGATCAGATCCTCGGGCTGGCACAGTCGATTTTCAGGCAGATCAATAAATCGGTCAAAGGGGTGTATTGATGAAAAAAGGCGCCATTACCGTATTCCTGGCCATGTCATTGCCGGTCATTCTGGTCCTTTTGTTTACGCTGATCGAGTCCGCGAGGAGCGCGGGGATCAGAGCCGTCACGAAGGCTTCAGGCAATGCCGCGATGAACAGCCTGTTCGGCGCATACAACCGGACGCTGTTCGACGAGTACGGGCTGCTGTTTCTGGACGGCGGATACGGAGGGGGCCTGGTAAACTTTGATTCGGTGGAAAATGAATTCATCGACTGCTTCAATCGCAATGAAGTCGGAGGGAATCTGCTTCTTGGCGGCTCGTTTTTCCCGGTAACGGTCACGGATGCCCAGGTCACGGACCTGGTGACCGCGACGGATTACAATGGAGAAGTGTTCATACGATCCGCACTGGACTATTTCAAGTTCGACCTCGCGGGCGAATTGCTGGACAGCGTGAAAGAATGCGTTCTGGGAATGAAAGAGGGCGAGCAGGCCAAGGAGAAGAGTGATTCAGACGCCGGTATTCTGGACGGAACGGACTGGAGCCGGTACCCGGTCGGGTCCACTGCAATGAGCGTTTTGCCGTCGACAGTCACAATGGGTCTCGTCAGTGTGAGCGGACGGGTCGCCTTTACGAGCGATTCGCCGTCGGGAGACGGACAGGAACGCATCGACGACAAAAAACTGAAATCAAATCTGAAGGACAGCGCCATTGGCAGTATGGAACGGTCGAAGGCAAAAGGCTGGCTCAGTCTGGTCCTTCCGTCCCAGGTAACGGTCTCGGAGTATGAGATGAAGTCGGAGGATCTTCCGTCAGAAGTCGCGGTCGATGACCGGGAGACGGAACGGTACACTTCCATTCTGGAGGATGGACTGAAGCGGATCACGTTCTGTGAGTATCTGTTGCAGCATTTTTCCAATTACAGCAATGAAAACGCTTCCGAAGGCCCTGCGTATGAGGTGGAATACATTCTTTTCGGGAATCAAAAGGACCGGAAGAATTTCGAGACGGTCCTGAACCGGATCATGTGGATCCGGGAAGGGATGAACCTCGTCTATCTTCTGACCTCCGAGAAGCGGCAGGAGGCCAAAGCGGCGGCGACGGCGCTCGTCGGCTGGACAGGAAACGCGATCATCATTGAATTGACGACGGGAGCGCTTCTGGCCGCATGGGCCTACGCAGAATCGATCATGGACGTCCGGGCGCTGCTCCGGAAGAAACGGGTCGCGTTTTTTAAGACGGACGACTCCTGGACACTTTCGTTCAGCGGGATCAAGAACCTTCTGGCAGGAGGGGAGGAAGCGGAGAAAGAGTCGAAATACGGCTTGTGTTACGAGGATTATTTGCGGATTTTCTTATACGTTTCCGACATTCACAAAGGGGCGTACCGGGCAATGGACTTGATTCAGGATCATATGCAGCGGAGATCGGAGCAGTTTTTGATGGCGTCGCAGATCTATGCGGCGGAGATCACGGTGGAAGCCTATGCAAGAGAATTGTTCACGATGCTTCCCCTGTTTCGGAGGAACCGGCTGGTTCTGAACGGATATTACTTTGAGGAACGGTTTTCAGAAGTTTATTAGTCAGTGAAGAAAGAGCGCGGAAAGAAGCGTTTCCCTGCATTCCCAAAAACAGCAATCTCCCAAATTGCGGTGAACAAGTCATAAAAGAGTCATGACAACCCTACAATTTCATACAATTGAATATCCCCCGACAGCCAACCCGGGCTGTCAAAGGCAGGGAAATGCTTCTTCACGCGCTCTTTCTCCCAAAGGCAGCCTGACGGTGGAAACGGCATTGGCGCTTCCTTTGGTGCTGGCGGTATTGTTGGCGCTGCTCCAGCTCATCACGGCCTCGGTGTTTCAATCACGGCTCCAGACCGCGATGAGCCGGGTGGGGCGCCGCCTCTCCTATTACTATTATGCGGTGGAAGAGCTCAAGGGAGAGGAAGAACGGACGCTTCTTTCTTCGCTCGTCGAGGGCGCGATCTTTCTGGCGGCCTCCGAGACGGTCATTAAGGGGCTGGTGCTGGATGAACTGAAGGGAGACGAAACCGCCAAGTATCTGGTCGAAGGCGGAAAAGACGGGATCTCGTTTTTGCTCAGTCATTATGATCAATCAGAAGAAACGATTTACATTACCGCGAGTTATACCGTCCGGATCCCGTTTCTGTCCCTGCTGCCGGGCGTTCCCGTGTATCAGGGGACGGCGCACCGCGTCTGGACCGGCCGGGCAATGCAGGAAAGTACGGAGGAGGAACTCGTTTACGTAACGGAAGAGAGCAAGGTGTATCATACCCATCTCTCTTGCGGAAGCTTGTCGCTTCAGGTGAAGGAGATATTGAAGGCCGCGCTTTCGTCGGCGAGAAACTCGTCGGGGGAAATCTACAGGGCGTGTGAATTTTGCGGTAACGGCAGCGGCGACCGGGTATATATCTCGGTATACGGGAACCGGTACCATTACGACCGGAATTGCTCGGGGCTGAAGCGGACCGTGAGTACGATCCCGAAGTCACAGATCGGGGACCGTACGCTTTGCAAGCGGTGTGCGAAAAAGAGTGGACAATAATGAGCGTGATCAAAGGTCTTACAGCAGTGATTTTATTTCTTCCGTGCGTCGTGACCGACATCCGGAAAAAGAGCGTGTCGGTATGGCACCTTCTGGCGACGGGCATTGCCGGAGCGGCATTTTCCCTGATCCTGGGCGACGTGCCGTGGTGGTCCGTCCCGGCCGGGATCCTGCTCGGGGGCGCATTTCTTCTGCTGACCAAAATCACGCGGGGAGCCATCGGATACGGAGACGGGACAATGATCGCATTTCTCGGCGCATGGTTCGGCCTGGGACAGACGTTGTCGCTGCTGCTCATGGCGTTGATCCTCGCAGCCGTTTGGGGCGGGATCTGCCTGTTCAGAAAGAAGGGCAGAAAGTGCAGGATCCCGTTTGCGCCGTTTCTCGCGGCGGGTGCGGCGGTGAACGTGGTCGCAATGCTTTTTTGAGGAGATCGGTATGCGTTACAAGAGAAAAAGCGGGTCATTGACGGTGGAAGCGACGTTGGTGCTCGGATTCGTGCTGCTTCTGTTTCTGGCAGTGTTTTATGAGGCGTTCTACCTTCACGACCGGGCGGTCCTTCGGGAAACGGCCTCATACTATGCCGAAGCCATGCGCCATATGGCAGAAGAGCCGGTAGACATTGCCGGAAGGTTGGAAGCATGGAGGCTGGAGGAGCAGAACATTTTCAGGTCGAACGGATATGCGGGGCAGAAGGATCCCGGCGCCGTGGAGACGGAATTCCGGCAGGTGGCGGGACAAAGGATGCTGATGTCGGATGTCAAAGGGGCAAAGGCGGTATTTGACGGAAGAAAGATCCGCCTGAGCTATTCCGCAGAGTTTCGATTGCTCAGTAATTCGTTCGTTTCGGCAGTGACCGGCATTTCGTCTGTCTGGGAGGACGAGATCGGGATTGAGCTCAAAATGGATCCGGAAGAATTCATCCGGCTGTGCCGGGGCGTGATTTGGAGGAAGAAGGAATGAAGGACAATTACATTCAGGAAGGAAAATATTCGTTTCTCAGAATCGAGGCGGACAAGGATGCCGACGACGGGTTCGAAGTGCGGATGATCACAAACAATCAGCCGGAAACGCTTTTGAAAATGGTGGTGAGCCGGGAAGGCGGACAGACCTTTTTCGATTATAATGTTACCGGACTGTCTTCTCTGGCATCTGTGGAAGACGAGGCGTCCACTTATCTTTTCTCCGTCGTTTCCGGGCTGGAGAAGCTGGGGGAGATCTTGCCGGAGTATCTTTTGTCAGCAGATGCACTCAGTCTGGAGGCGGAGCACGTTTTCGTCCGGAAGGAAACGGGACAGGTCTATTTTTGCTATCTCCCCGGGAAGCAGGAGCCGTTTCAGGTCTCCCTCCGGACGCTGATGGAGTTTTTCATGAAGTATTCTGCGCCTTCCGATCCGGAAGAAGTGCTGCTTTTGTACGGGCTGTATCAAAAAAGCCGGGAGGAAAACGTTCAGCCGGGATCTTTGGCGGAATTCTGGAGAGAAAAGAAGAATGCCCGGAGTGAAAAGAAGGACTTACCCGTAATCGAAGAGCCGGAAGTGGCGTTTCCGGACGAGGAGATCTATGCGGAGCTCGGGCTGGAAAAACCGAAGAAACCCGTAAGAACATTGCTTCAGGAATCCGAAAAACCGCCCGTACGGACGGAGATTCCGGTCCGGGCGGCGGAGAAGGAAAAGAAACTGCCGTTTCAATGGCCATGGAAAAAGGAAAAGGAAGCAGAGCCGTCCGAAGAGTCGAAAGAAGCGCCGAAAACCCTTTCGGAAAAACTCAAGAATCTCTGGAAGCATCATAAAGGAGAAATCGCTGTGGCAGCGGTCGTGGTGGTCGGAGCCGTACTGATTTTGCTTCGATAAAGCCTGTAAAGTGGGAGAACCACGCCGAAACCGGCGCTGCAGACTTGATTTTTTCGCCTTCTCAGGTATAATAGTGGGTGTCGGGAGGATCCCGTCATACCATTTCAAGTACTGAAGGACGGTGCAGAGTATGGATGATTGCATTTTTTGTAGAATCGTAAACGGAGAGATTCCGTCCATGCGTGTTTATGAGGACGAGGATTGCATTGCCATCATGGACATCAATCCCGCCACGCCCGGTCATACCCTCGTGATTCCGAGGAAGCATTATGCGGATCTGACGGAGATGGATGAGGAAACGGCAGGCAAGCTGCTCATGGTGGCGAAGCGGATCGGGATCCGCCAGAAAGAGGCGCTCGGTGCAGACGGCTTCAACGTGGTGCAGAATAACGGTCGCGCCGCCGGTCAGACGGTGCTGCATTTCCACATTCACGTGATCCCGCGGTATGCGCACGGCCCGCAGATGGTGGTCTGGGAACCGACGCAGCCCACGACGGAGCAGCTCGCGGAAATCTGCGAAAAGTTAAAATGACAGACTGATCGCAGGGCGAGATGTATCTTCAAAAACTCCAGAAAAAGTTCAATGAAGCACTCTTGGCAGTAGGACCGATCTTGCTGCTGGTGATTCTTTTGTCTTTCACCATCGTTCCGATCCCGGCCAGCATCATGTTGGCGTTCATTTTCGGAACGGTGCTCCTCGTCATCGGGATGATGTTCTTTTCGCTCGGCGCGGAACTCGCCATGGAGACCATGGGCGGGAAACTGGGCGCGAAGATCACGAAGACGAAAAAACTGTGGCTGATCCTGATTCTCGGATTTGTGCTCGGACTCATGATCACGATGGCGGAGCCGGATCTTCAGGTCCTGGCCAACCAGATCCCGACGATCGAGAATCTGCTCCTGATCGGTTCCGTGGCGACCGGCGTCGGACTCTTTCTCGTGTTTGCGTTTCTTCGGATGGTGCTGAAGATCCCGCTTCGGATCGTACTGCTTATCGCCTATGCGGTGGTCATTGCCCTCAGCTTCTTTGCGCCGAAGAATTTCCTCGCCATTGCGTTCGATGCGGGCGGGGTGACGACGGGGCCGATGACGGTGCCTTTCATCATGGCGTTCGGCGTCGGCATTTCCGCCATCCGGCGGGACAAAGAGGCAGCGGACGACAGCTTCGGACTGATCGCACTTTGCTCCGTGGGACCGATCCTGGCCGTGATGATCTTAAGCATCATTTTCCGCCCGGAATCCATCTCCAATTCGGAGACCTGGCTTCCGAACGTTGCGGAAACCGTGGAACTTCGTAATCTCTTCGTCAATTCGTTCCCGACCTATCTGAAAGAGATCGGCCTTGCCCTGCTTCCGATCATGGCCTTCTTCGGCATTTTCCAGCTGGTCAGTCTGAAACTGGACAAGCGCGTGCTGATCCGGATCGGCGTCGGCCTGCTTTACACCTACACAGGGCTCGTGCTCTTCATGACGGGCGTGAACGTCGGTTTTCTGCCGGTGGGCACGTTCCTGGGACAGACGATCGCGCTCCTGCCGTATCGCTGGATCGTGATCCCGATCGGTATGCTGATCGGCTTCTTCATCGTCAATGCCGAGCCTGCCATTTACGTTCTGACGCGGCAGGTCGAAGGACTCACAAACGGTCTCGTCAAAGGGAATACGTTAAAATGGAGCCTGGCAATCAGCGTCTCCGTTTCCATCGGCCTCGCAATGCTTCGCGTATTGACGGGGATCCCGGTGTCATGGTTCATCGTGCCCGGGTATTTTCTGGCGATCGTCCTTTCCTTCTTCACTCCGAAAATTTTCACGGCGATCGCTTTTGACTCCGGCGGCGTGGCTTCCGGCCCGATGACGGCGACGTTTTTATTGCCGTTCGCGATGGGCGCCTGCATTTCCGTGGGCGGGAACATCACGACGGATGCGTTTGGCGTGGTGGCGATGGTGGCAATGACCCCGCTCCTCACAATCCAGGTGCTCGGGATCCTGTTCTCGATAAAAGAGAAGCGGCTGGCCAAGGGCATCGGCAAGGACTATGTGGCGGCGGCGGACACCGATTTGTATGCGGTGATTGAATTGTAACGGAGGGACGGATGAACAGCCTACAGATGATGATATCCATTATGGACAGGGAGCGGCTTCCCTCGTTCGTCTCCCTTTACCGGAGCATGAATTGCACGCTGCACATCGTTGCGCTGGGGCAGGGAACGGCCAGCAATGAAGTGCTCGGGTATCTCGGCCTGTCGGGGTCCGAGAAGGCGGTCGTGTTCTCCGTCGTGACTGAGGAGATATTCAAAGGGATCCGGAAGGAACTGCAGCAAAAAATGCGGATCGACGTGCCGGGAACGGGGATCGTGTTCACGATCCCGATCAGCAGCATCGGCGGGATCCGCGAATACCGGTATCTGACGGACGGATTGGGGTTTGAAAAAGGAGAGGTGTCCGAAATGAAGGAGACGAAGCACGAGTTGATCGTCGTGATCAACAATCAGGGATACAGCGGCATGGTCATCGACGCAGCCAAAGAAGGCGGCGCCGGCGGCGGAACGGTGATCCACGCGCAGGGCTCCGGCAGAAAAGAAGCCGAAAAACTGCTCGGATTCTCTCTCGCCTCAGGCCGGGAGATGCTGTTCATCGTCGCCCCGACCGGGAAGAAGAACTCGATCATGGAGTCCGTTATGAAGAAAGCCGGCCTGGAGACGCCCGCAAAGGCCATCTCCTTCTCCCTGCCGGTAACGAGTACCGCCGGGCTTCGGCTGGTGGAAGAAGAGGAAACAGACGCCGGTTGACTCCCCTTACGGCACCAATTCATCGATCAAGCCGAGAATTACGTTCACCCCGGAATTCTCGGCTGCTTTTTTCATGGCCGAGACGTAGGAGTCTTTCTTTTCAAAAAGATCGTTCAGGGCTGCCGTCAGCTTCTCCGGCGTGAGGTCGGCCTGCGCCATCACCATGGAATATCCCTGTTTCTCAAAAGAAGCGGCGTTTAATATCTGGTCGCCACGGCTGGATTCCTTCGGCAGCGGCACGAGAAGATTCGGCTTGCAGAGGGCGAGAAGTTCCGTGATCGCATTGGCGCCGGCGCGGGAAAACACGATGTCCGAAGCGGCGAAAACGTCCTTCAGTTCTGCGCTGATGAACTCAAACTGCCGGTAACCTGCGGTTTCAAGAAGGCTTTCGTCGAGATTTCCCTTGCCGGTGATGTGGATCACGTCATATTTTTTCGTAAGCTCCGGCAATGCTGCGCGGAGCATTTCATTTAACTTCTTGGCGCCGAGACTGCCGCCGATCATGAGGAGCACCGGCTTTTCACCGGAGAGACCGGCGAAACGAAGCCCCGCTTCGCGGCTGCCGGAAAGCAGTTCTGCGCGGATCGGGCTGCCCGAAAGGACGGACTTTTCCTTCGGAAGATACTTGAGGGTTTCCGGGAAATTGCAGCAGATCTTATCGGCGGCGCGGAAGCAAAGTTTGTTGGCCAGGCCCGGCGTCAGATCGGATTCGTGAATGATGACGGGAATGTGCAGCCACTTCGCGGCGCGAACGACGGGAACGGCCACGTAGCCGCCCTTGGAAAAGACGATGTCCGGCTTGTATTCGCGGAGAAAGTTCGTCGCTTCCCGCGCGCCCTTGAAGATCCGGTGGACGTCGGTGATGTTTTTCGGATCGAGATTGCGGCGGAATTTCCCCGAAGAGATGCCGAGATAGGGGATCCCTTCGGCCTCGATCATTTTTTTCTCGATGCCGTCGTACGATCCGATGTACTGGATCTCGAATCCCCGTTCCTTAAGACCGGGAAACAGGGCAATGTTCGGAGTAACGTGACCGGCAGTGCCCCCGCCGGTCAGAACGATTTTCTTCATTCTGCCTCCTCAGGCCTTCATTGCCTTATATTTCTCCAGCGCCCGGGCGAGCTGATCCGGGCAGGAAGTTCCCTTGCCGCCGCAGTCGATGCCGCGAAGTTTCTGGATCGCGTCGTCGACTTTCATTCCCTGAACGAGCACCGAAACGCCCTGGGTATTTCCGCTGCAGCCTCCGACGAAGTGGACTTCACGGATAACGTCCCCGTCAATGTCGAATATGATTTCACGACTGCAAGTGCCAAACGTTTTATAAGAGTACATCATAACCTCCCCGGCGGTTTCTCTTCCGCCGGGGTCATCATATCATAAAAAGGCGGATTTGTCATCTCTCATTCGGAAGAAAACGCGGAGATCTTCGCACGCTGATGCGCGGTTTCGGTGGCAACAGGCGGCAAATTGTGATATACTTTATTATGGGTCGTTGCGGTCTTCCCGGGAAAAGGCGGGATGAACCAAAAAGATCCCATTGCATCGCGTATCATAAGAGCAGATCACAGAAAGGACCTGACAGAATGTCTCTCAGATTGATTTACGGCGCGCCGCACAGCGGCCATACCGAACGCGTATACGACGAACTCATTCGGGAAGCGAAAGCCCACCCGGAGCGGCAGTTCATCATGCTGGTCCCGGAACAGGCAAGCCTGACCGTGCAGGAAGAACTGGTGATCCGGCATCCCGATCACGCCCTGTCGAACATTGACGTACTGACGTTCCAGCGTCTCGCCCACCGCGTGTTCAAGGAAACCGGGACCGAAACCAAGGACATCATTGACGACGAAGGAAAACTTCTGTTCCTGCAGCTGGCAGTGAACAGGAATCGCGACCGCCTCGTGGAACTGAAGAAGTGCGCGGGCAAGATCGGCATGCTGATTGCGCTGAAATCCGTGTTTTCCGAGTTCGCCGAATACAACGTCACCCCGGAAATACTGAAGGAAAAGACGGCGCTGCTGAGCGACCGGAAACTGAAGCGGAAACTGGACGACCTGTCGGTGCTGTTCGAGGACTTCCTCGGACTCGTGCACGCGCGGTTCGAACTGGTGGAGGAACGGATGAGCGTGCTCAGCCGCGCATTGAGAGGCTGGGCCGCAGCGCCGGACACGACCATCGTGATGGACGGGTTTACCGGCTTCACGCCGCCGCAGTACGAGGTGATCTCGGCAATGCTCTCCTCTTGCCGCGAAGTCGTGCTCGCCCTGACCGTGGGCACGACCTACACGGGCGAGGAGCGGCCGGATCCGGAGGATCTGTTCTATATGCCCGCCCACGCGACGGAGAAAATGAAGGAACTTGCGATCCGGGCAGGGCAGGAGTATACGGAAGAGACCGTAAAGGGCGAGGATCCGCGTCCCGAGGCGCTTCGTTTCCTCGAAAAAGAATTGTTCTCGCTGTCCGGAAATGCATATCCCATGGCGACGGACGCCGTCCGGATCGTTCGCGGGCGGACGCTCCGGGAGGAAATCACGTTCGTCATCCGCGAAATCAAGAAATGTCTCAGGGAAGGGCTCCGTCTCCGGGATCTCGCGATCGTGACAGGAGACATGAAGACCTACCGGGAGGAGACGGAAGAGCGTCTCCGGGAAGCGGGGCTTCCTTTCTTCATTGACGCGAACAAGGCGCTCGATCATTCCCCGGTCATCCGCCTTCTTTCGGACGCCGTACTGGTCTGCCGGAGCGGGTTCGGCTTCGACGCGGTGTTCTCGTTCGCGAAGAATCCGCTGGTGGTGAATCACGGCGGCCATGTCACAAGTTTTGAGCGGATCGCGGAAGTGGAGAATTTCGCGCTGGCCCGCGGATTCCGGTCGAAGAACGGATACATGAAAACATGGGAAGGCGGGTACAACGGCTTTAATGACTTCCGCCTCAGCGCGGTCAACGAGACCAAAGATGCGGTCATGAAGCCGCTTTTCGAATATTACGACCGGATGACGACCGGAAAACCGACGATCGCCACACGCATTCAGGCGTCGAAGGCGCTGATCGAGGCGTATGCGATCGAGAAATCACTGAAGAAAACGGCCGAAGCGTATGAGCGGGAGACGGGCGAGCCGATTGGGAAAGAATATGATGCGGTACTGACATTCGTCATAGAGTATCTCGACCGGATGGAAGAGATCATCGGCGACCTGGTATTGTCCGTGGAGGAGTTCGAAGACCTCGTCAATGCCGGCCTCGCCCGGGCGGAGGTCGGTCTCGTGCCGCCGACGAAGGACCGTCTGATCGTCGGCAATCTGACGCGGACGAGACTCGGTCACATCCGGAAATTGTTCGTGATCGGCGCCAATGAAGGAAAATTGCCGGGGATCCCCGACGGCAACGGGCTTTTGAACGACCGGGACCGCGAGGCATTGAAGTTACTGAACATGCCCCTTGCGGAAACGGCGGAAGAGAATTCATTCAACAGCCGCTATTACCTGTATCTGTTGCTGAACGAGCCGACGGAAGCGCTGGTGCTCTCCTATGCGGGCGCCGAAAACAACGGCGCGGCGCTGCACCCTGCGAAGATCGTCGGGACGCTGCTTCGCGCCTTCCCGGAAAATCAAACGGAAGACAGCGCGACGGGGTTCTTCCCGGAAGTGTTCTCCGATACGAGCGGACTGTACGCCCTCTCCGGGGCGCTCCGCGCCTACCGGATCGGGGAAGTGTCACTGGGGAAACTCGAGTATGACGAGAAGGCGAAGGCCCTGTACCAGTGGTTCAGAGACAGCGAGGCCTACAAAGAGGCGCTCCGCCAGATCGACACGGGCCTGTATTTCCGTTATCAGAAGGAAGTGCTGCCGAAGGAAGTCGCGGAGAAACTGTTCGGTGACGTGATCTACGGCTCCGTGAGCCGACTGGAGTCCTTCGCCGAATGCCCCTACCGGCATTTCTTAAGTTACGGGCTCGAAATCCAGGAGCGGACCGTGTACCAATTGGCGGCGACCGACCTCGGTACGATCGCGCACGAGAGCATTGAACGGTTCTTTGAACTCGTCCGTGAGAGCGGCCGCGAGTGGTCCGAGATCCCGGACGAGGAGCAGGAAGCACTGATCACGCAGAGCGTCGAAGAAGTGACTGCGGAATACGGCAATTCCATCCTCTCCGACAGTGCGCGGAACGCATTTTTAGCGGACCGCATCCGCAGGATCATGGTGCGGACGCTCTGGGCCCTGTCCCGGCAATGGTCCGTCGGCGGGTTCACGTCGACGGAGAGCGAGCTCAAGTTCCGGACCGACGTCGACAAGGACCTCATTGAGCTTTCTCCGGAAGAAGGACTGAAGCTCGCGCTGACCGGCCGGATCGACCGGATCGACGTGGCGGAAGACGGAGAATCGGTTTTTGTCAAGGTCATTGACTACAAATCAGGAAGTCATACGCTGGATTACACGAAAATCTATCACGGACTTCAGCTGCAGCTTCTGCTGTACATGCAGGTCGCTTTGAACCGGGAGAAGCTCCGTTCCCCGGAAAAGAAAGTGGTGCCCGCCGGGATCTATTATTATACGGTCGAAGACCCGCTCATTCCGGATGCGACAAAGGAAACGGTGGAGGGAGAACTCCTTCGTTCGCTTCGCATGAAGGGGCTTACGAACGGGACCCCGGAAGCCGTCGGAAAGATCGACAGAACGCTGACAAACGGCAAGGAATCCGTGGTGGTGTCCGGACTGAAGATGAAAGACGACGAGGTGTCCGGAGAGACGCTGACCGAGGAGGAGCTGGAAAAACTGGGGCAATTCTCCGTGAAAAAGGCGGAAGAGCTTGCGAGAAAGATCTCCTCCGGCACGATCGAGGCGTCCCCGTACGTGTATGGGTCCGGGTTCGGGTGCAAGTATTGCGCCTTTTACGGCGTCTGCGGTCAGGACAGGAAGCTCAGAACGCTCGAATACCGGCCGCTGGAAGAGAAGGGGCTGGAGGACATCGTCGGGGAGCCCCAAGCGGCAGACACCGGCGAAGAGCCCGGGATGACAGAGAATTGATCAGGCAGCTCAGCTGATACGCGGAGGAGAAAACATGCCCGAGTGGACGAAAGAACAGAAAAGAGCGATAGAAACCGACCGGCGGAACTTACTCGTTTCGGCGGCGGCCGGCAGCGGAAAAACGGCCGTGCTCGTGGAACGGATCCTGCAGAAATTGATGCGCCGCGACCATCCGATCAACGTCACGAACCTTCTCGTGGTGACGTTCACCCGCGCCGCTGCGGCGGAAATGCGGGAGCGCGTGCAGAAGGAATTGCTGAAGGCATTGACGAAGATCGATGAGTGGACGGCGGACTGGAGTGCGGAAGAACGCCGGAACATGAAGCGGCACCTGAAAAAGCAGACTCTGCTCATGGAACAGGCAAACATTTCGACGATCGACAGTTTCTGCGCGGGGATCCTCAGGAACTATTTTCACGTCATTGACATGGATCCGGGCACGAGACTTGCCGGGGACGACGAAATCGAGATCATCAAGAGCGACGAATTGAAAAAGCTGCTCGAGGAGGAATACGCAAAGGAAGACAGCAAGATCGGTTTTCTTTCGGATTATCTCGGCTCGTCGAAGACGACCGACAGCCTCGAGGACGCGATCCTCTCTTTGTATAAGTTCAGCCGGAACAGCGTATCGCCGGAACGGGCGCTGGAAGGATACCTCGCGCCGTACCGCCTGACTTCCGTGGAGGAACTTCGGGCCGCCGAGTGGAACCGGGACTATCTGGAGTCCATGAAAAAATGGCTTTCCGGGGCCGAGCCCTATGCGGAAGCGCTCGTTGCAATGTCTTCTGCACCCGGCGGGACGGAGCATTTGCTCGACATGGCGAAATCGGAACTTCAATCGATCCGGGCGGCGGCGGAAGCGAAGGACTACAACGAATTCCGTCAGCGGATCGGCTTTGAATTCATCTCACTCCCCCGGCATACGAAGAAGTGCGCGTGCACGAAGGAGGATCATGCGCGGGCCAAGGCGCTCCGTGATGCATACAAGAGCGTCGTAACCTCCCTGGTTTCGCGGGCTTCCTGGACGGAAGAGGAGATCCTGGAGGAGTTCCGGATCGCCCGTCCGGCGGCCGAGGAACTGATCCGGCTGACGAAGGCGTTCGCGGAGCGATTTGCGGCGGAGAAGAAGAGGCTCCGCATGATGGATTTCAACGATCAGGAGCATTTCGTGCTGGACGTCCTGACGGAGAACGGCGCGCCCTCCGACGTCGCGAAGTCTCTTACGGACGACTTTGACGAGATCATGATCGACGAGTACCAGGACAGCAATGAACTCCAGGAGGCGATCCTGACTTCGTTCGCCAGGCGGGATCCCGCGACCGGCGAACCCGTGAACGTATTCATGGTCGGGGACATCAAGCAGAGCATTTACCGGTTCCGGGAGGCGAATCCGGACCTGTTCAATGAAAAATACAAGCAGTATGCGACGATGACGACCGCTCCCGAAGCGGAAAAGGTCGAGCTGGCGGCGAATTTCCGGAGCCGGCCCGGCGTCACGGATGCCGTCAATTTCTTCTTCAAGAAATGGATGCGGGAAGACGTGGGCGGTGTGGAATACACGAAAGAAGCCTATCTGAACCCGAAGGGACATTTTCCGGAGACGGACCTGCCGGTCGGCAATGACACCGTGATCCGTCTCGTGGATCCCGGGGACGATACGCTTTCTCTGGAGCCGGATGTTGCGGAAGCGCACATGATCGCTTCCGAGATCAAACGCATCACGGACGAGGACAGCGGCATTTACGTCAAGGCCGACGACGATCACGTCCGGAAGGCCACCTACAAAGACGTCGTGATCCTGCTTCGCTCCTTAAAAGACGGCGACGTACTGCAGGACGTTCTGGAAAGCTACGGCATTCCTTCGTACATGAAACGGAAGGCCGGCTTCTACGAGACGTTCGAGGTGCAGTTCGCCGTGCATTATCTGACGGTCATTGACAATCCGCACGACGAAGTGGCTTTGACGGCGGTGCTTCGTTCGCCGATCGTCGGTCTTACGTCGGAAGACCTTGCCCGGATGGTGGCGGGAACGAAACGGAAGACCAGGGCGTCGTATCTGGCGGTGCTGAAAAAATACGCGGACCGCGAAACCGATGCGGCCGCAGAAAAGCTGAAGCAGTTTTTCACCACGTTGGAACGGTTCCGCATCCTCGCCGGTGAAATGAAGCTCTCCATGCTGCTCCGGACGATGTTCCGGGAGACCGGACTGCTGCTTTTCGTGAACGCGTTGCCGGGCGGCGACCAGCGGCTCGCGAATTTGAACGAACTCGTCGAAAAAGCGGCGAAGTTCGAGGAGACGAGCCTGATCGGCGTATTCAATTTCATCCGCTACCTGAAACGGAACCGGGAACGGAGCGACGAGGGAGAAGTCGGGACCGTGGGCGAAAACGAGAACCTCGTTCGCATCATGACGATCCACTCGAGCAAGGGCCTCGAGTTCCCGATCGTGTTCGTCTCCAACCTCGATAAGAATATGAATGTAAAGGACGAGCAAAAGGTCATCCTGAAGCACGGCCAGCTCGGGATCGGACTGAAGGTCGTTCAGCCGGAACTTCGCATCATCCGGAAAACGACGTTCTACCGCGAAGTTATGAAAGACTCGATGCATCGCGAAATGCTCGGTGAGGAGCTTCGCGTGTTCTACGTGGCCATGACCCGCGCAAAAGAGAAACTGTATTTGACGGGTGCATTGAAAAACAGCACGACGAAACTGGAAGAACTGGAGGAAACGTTCCGAAGCGGCGGCGAGAAACTGTCGTTCAATGAAGTGGCTTCGGCGGGATCCTATCTGAAGCTCTTGCTGTCCGCTTACCGCTACGGCAGCCCCGTGAAGTTTTCGAAGGTGGTGACGCCGTCCGACTTGTCGTTAGAAGAGGTCGAGGAGGCGGAGTCCCGGTACTTAAAACGCGAGGTCATGCAGGAGGAACTTTCGCGGAGCGTATTGCCCCTTGCGGCGAAAGAACTCCGGGAGCTCTTGGGATTTGATTATCACATTGACGACCTTTCCGAAGTGTATTCGACCTTCTCGGTCTCGGCGCTGAAGCGGGCAATGACCCCCGAATTCGAGCGTCCGTTCCGGCAGCACGCCTACGTCAAGGACGACCGCGAGAGCGGCGGGGCGGAGCGCGGGACCCTGTACCATCGGGTCATGGAACTCATTGATCCCGAAAAAACCGCGGAGGAAGCGCTTTCTACCTTAAAGAAAGAGGGCTTGATTTCAGAGGCGGAAGAAGGTAAAATAGACGTCGAAGACATTCAGGGCTTCCTCGATTCTCCGCTCGGAAAGCGAATGACGGAGGCGCACCGGAAAGGACGGGCGTTCCGCGAGAAGCAGTTCATTGTCGGACGGCCTGCGGCGGAGATCTCTCCGGGATCGAAGATCCGGAACGAAAACGAACTCGTCATGGTGCAGGGTGTGATCGACCTGTATTTCGAAGAGAAAGACGGTCTGGTATTGGTGGACTACAAGACGGACCGGATCGCGGACGAGGAGCGTCTCGTTCAGGAATACCGGGTCCAGATCGACCTTTACGAGAAGGCGCTGACCATGATCACGGGCAAGCCCGTGAAGGAAAAGTGGATTTATTCTTTCGCATTGCGAAAAGGCATTCTGATATGAAGAAAACAGGATTCAAGAAAGTGCTGCTCAGGATCTTTGGCGGACTGGCGCTGCTTATATTGCTCGCGGGGCTCTTCGTGGCCGTCTGCCGCCTCATCGTGATTCTCAGCACGAAAGACCGCATCCGTACGCTGGAAAGCGCCGTTGAAGAGACGGCAAAAGAAGGGAAATACGACGCAGCCATCGTGCTCGGCGCGGGCGTCTGGAGAAACCGGCAGCCGAGTCCGATCCTGAAAAACCGTCTGGACGTCGCATTGCAGCTCTATCAGCTGGGCATCGTCGAGAAGATCGTCGTGACCGGGGATTACCGGCCCGGTGAATACGGCGAAGTGGACGTGATGGCGGAATACCTCATGAATGAAAACGTCCCGGAAGAGAAGATCGAGATCGACTACAAGGGCTTTTCCACGTATGAAAGCATGGTCCGGACGTCGACGGAATTCGGATTGAAGCGCGCGATCGTCGTGACGCAGCACTATCACCTGTACCGCGCCATGTACATCGCGAAGGCGAAGGGACTGGACGTTCGAGGCGTCATTGCCGAAACTGCGGGCAGTTTCACCCAGCGCGCCGGCTGGACGGTGCGGGAATGGGCAGCCACCATCAAGGATATGTTTTACTGTATGATCAATAAGGAGATTCCCCAATGAAGACAGTCATTTTAGCGGGCGGACTCGGGACCCGGATCAGTGAGGAAAGTCATCTTCTGCCGAAGCCGATGATCGAGATCGGGCGGAAGCCGATGCTCTGGCACATCATGAAGATCTACTCCACGTACGGGTACAATGATTTCGTGATCTGCGCCGGCTACAAGCAGGATGTGATCAAGGAGTATTTCGCGAACTTCTACACGTACAATTCCGACATCACCTTCGATCTTCAGAACAACACGGCGACCGTGCATTCTTCGCACGTGGAACCGTGGAAGGTGACGATCGTGGATACCGGGTATGACACGATGACCGGCGGAAGAGTGAAGCGGATCGAGAAATACATCGGGGATGAGCCGTTCTTCCTGACCTACGGCGACGCCGTGGCGGATATCGACATTCCGAAACTGCTCGAGTTCCACAAGAAGGGCGGGCACATTGCCACGCTGACGGCGGCGAACATTGCGCAGATGAAGGGCGTGCTGGCACTGGACGAAGAGGGCCGCGTCGAGAACTTCCGCGAAAAGGAAGAGGCGGATTCGACGCTGATCAACGGTGGCTTCATGGTCATGGAACCCGCGATTTTCCGCTACCTGGACGGGGATGAGACCGTGTTCGAGAAAGGCCCGATGCAGCGGCTTTCGGAGGAAGGCGAACTTGACGCCTACCGCCACGACGGCTTCTGGCAATGCATGGACACGCAGCGCGAGAAAAAGAAATTGGAAGAGCTCTGGGAGAGCGGAAACGCGCCCTGGAAGATCTGGGAATAAAGAAAAAACGAACAGCCCGTCGCGAATGCCGTCGAGGTTTTGGCGATGGGCTTTTTTATCGGAGGGAACATGGCAATTCTTGTCAATGAAGCGGAAAGAATCATCACACTGCAGACGAAAACCGCGACGTATCAGATGAAGGCGGACGAATGGGGTACGCTTTGGCATACCTATTACGGGACGAAGACGGCGGAGGACGATCTGTCCTATGCCTGCTTCATGCGGACGCGGGGGCATACCGCCAATCCTTACGAGACCGGAATGCAGCACCGTGAATATTCCCTGGAAACGATCCCGCAGGAAGTGAGCGCATTCGGCGGCGGCGACTTCCGGACGACCGCGCTTCGCGTCCGGTTCGCGAACGGGACGGAAACCCTGCGGTTAAAATACGAATCGTTTGAAGTGCGGAAAGGCAAGTACGGCCTTCCCGGTCTTCCGGCGGCCTACGACGAGACCGGTGACGCAGAAACGCTCATTATCCGGCTTTCCGATCCCGAGTACCCGATCGCGGTCGAGCTGTATTACGGCGTGTTTGCGGAGGCGGACGTCATCACCCGTGCGATGCGCGTCGTCAATCAGGGCGACGAGCCCTTCTATCTTGAAAAGGCGGCTTCGCTCGGTCTGGATTTCGCGCACGGAGACTTCGATCTCATTACCTTCCCGGGACGCTGGGCGAAAGAGCGCGTGCCGGAACGGCTGCAGCTTCGGCATGGAATGAACTCCGTCGGGTCGCTCCGCGGTCTTTCGAGCGCGCAGGAAAACCCGTCGGCGATTTTACTGGACCGCGCGGCGACGGAAACCTCCGGTGAGGCGTACGGATTTGCCTTCGTTTACAGCGGCGACTTCTTATTGGAAGCGGAACGCGATACCTACAACGGCATCCGGCTGTTAGTCGGCATCCATCCGGATCATTTCGAATGGAAGCTGGAGAAAAACGGGTCGTTCACGACGCCGGAAGCCATGATGACTTATTCGGACACAGGCATTTCCGGCATCAGCCTCCGGTTCCACCGCTTCATTAATGAGCACATCATTCGCGGCAAGTGGAAGACGGCGCGCCGGCCGGTCCTCATCAACAACTGGGAGGGCACGTATTTCCGGTTCACGGGCGAGAAACTGATCGAAATGGCCCGCGCGGCGAAGAAAGCCGGTGTGGAACTGTTCGTCCTGGACGACGGCTGGTTCGGAAAACGCGACGACGACCGCAGCGGACTCGGCGATTGGACGCCGAATGAAGCAAAACTCGGATGCACGCTGGCGGAACTCGGCGACCGTATCCGCGAGACCGGGCTGGAATTCGGGCTCTGGTTCGAGCCGGAAACGATCTCCGAAGACAGCGACTTGTACCGCGCCCATCCTGACTGGGCGGTGAAAGTACCGGGGAAAGCGCCGGACCTCTCGCGCTATGAATTGCTGCTCGACGTCAGCCGGACGGAGGTGCAGGATCACCTCATTGCCGAGCTTTCGGCCCGGATCCGGGAAGGAAAACTGGCATATCTCAAGTGGGACTTGAATCGCAGCATGACTGACCGCTATACGGCCTCGTTGCCGGCGGACCGGCAGGGCGAAATGACGCACCGGTTCATGCTCGGGACGTACCGGATCATGGAAGCGCTTCGTACGGAATTCCCGGAACTCCTCATCGAGGGCTGTTCCTCAGGCGGCGCGCGCTTCGACGCGGGAATGCTGTGTTACACGCCGCAGATCTGGACCAGCGACGACACCGATGCGATCGAGCGGCTGTTCATCCAATACGGGACGTCGATGATCTACCCTGTAAAGACCATGGGCGCGCACGTGTCCGCCGTGCCGAATCACCAGACCGGACGGAGCACGTCAATGAAGACGCGGTCCACGGTGGCAATGAGCGGCACGTTCGGCTATGAATTGGATCCGACGAAACTGGAGGAAGAGGAAATCGCGGAAATGCGTGCCGAGATCGACACGTTCAAGGCGCTATACGACCTGTTGCAGAACGGGGACTATTACCGCCTGGTGCCGCCGACGTCCGACTCCTGCACGGTCTGGGAGCAGGCCGCGAAAGACGGAAGCCGCGCACTCGTAAACGTCGTCTACCACGCCGTCCGGCCCTGTCCGCTCAGCGAACATTTCCGGGTACAGGGGTTGAAGGATGAGTGGAATTACCGGATCTCTCTGGTGGACCCGGCGGATTCGGAGAAGCTGGACAACAGACAGAAAGCCTTGTTTGACGGCAGCATTGCGAGCGGTCTCGCACTTCGGACCGTCGGCCTTTACGCGCCGGTGCAGTCGCTCTTCAGAGGAAAAAGCGGCGTGACGGACTACCCGGCGTTTCAGATACTCATTGAAAAGACGGATCGGTGAGAAAAAAATGGTTCTGGCGATTACCGTAGAACCCTGAGGTTCGCTTACTGTATCTCCTCCGCGTAACTTACGTAATCGAGCGTGTTCAGCGCCTCAATGATCTCCTTGTGAGACTTGTACTTTTTGAGTTCCTCCCGGGTGATCGTGAGCGCGACCGGAGAAGTGATATTCAGGAGTTCAATAAAGCTGCTTCAGCAAGATGCGGCCTCCCGGGCATTGCCGCTAAAAGTGAGAAAATGAAAAAACCCGCCCCTCGGGACAGGGTTTTTCATTCTAGTCACGATATGCTCATAAGGAAATGATGATCTTATCGTAAAGCGCCGGATCCAAATCCTCTTTATTCTTCGAAACGCTGAGAATGAAATCCACGCTGCAGAGCTTGCTGATTTCTTCCAGCTGATCGATGTATTCTTTAATGCCGGCATTGTCGTCCGTGAGCCGGGCGTTCTTCAAGAAACTGTCCAGGAAGATCTTCTCCAGATCGTGATCCTGCGAGGCAATGCCGCAGATGAACCCGATGAATTCATCGCCGCTCTTCAACGGGAACCGGGACGCGTCGATCAGACGGACCTTCCGGTTCAGTTCATACATGTGTTTGTTATTCTTATCGATGTATACGATGTTTCCGGCGGCAGTGTTCACTGCAGAATTGGCCATGTCGAGAAGATACTTCGTTTTTCCCTTGCCTTTTTCACCGGTAATTAATGAAACCATGTCAGGGCACCTCCGTGTTATTTTATTACGGTATTTACATTATAGGAGATTCCTACGGAAAAAGCAAGGCGAAATTCACAGGTATTGGTTTGCTTCCAAACAGGAGTACGTGGAGTTCTTGGATTCGATGACGATGGACTGCGAAGCCGTCACGTATGAGGAGGATGGATCAATTCTGATCCGTGTCTGAAACGCTTTTGCGGTTTGTAAACGGCAGGACCAAGCCTGACCGGATCGCTTTCGTCGGGCAGACGTTCACGCATTTCCCGCAGCGGACGCAGTCGATGCTGTTCGGTTTTTCGTACACCGGGATGCCGAGGCCGCAGACCTTCTCGCAGGCGCCGCATTTCGTGCATTTGGTTTCGTCGACGGTGTAGCGGAAGAAGGCGAATTTATTGAACAGGCCGTAGACCGCCCCGAGCGGGCAGAGATAACGGCAGAAAGGACGCCACAGAAGCAAAGACAATAACAGACACAGTACGAGCAGGCCCACCTTCCAGGAGAAGAGGAAGCCGGCAGCCTCCCGGAAGCCGTTGCCGAAGAGAACGAGCGGGATCCCGCCTTCGAGCGTGCCGACCGGGCAGACGTACTTGCAGAACCAGGGATCGCCGAGCCCCGTGAGGTCCTTGACGGCGAGCGGCAGGATCAAAACGAAAACAATGAGAAACACGAAACGGAGACTGCGGAGGATCTTTTCCCCCGGCAGTCTCTTCAGTTTTTTAAAGAAGGGGATCTTGTGGATCAGGTCCTGAATGAGTCCGAAGGGGCATAAGAAACCGCAGACGAAACGGCCGCCGAGACTGCCGACGACCATGAGAAAGCCGATGACGTAGAACGCCATCTTGTAATCGCGGCTATTGAGAACGGCCTGCAATGACCCGATCGGACAGGCGCCGAGCGCACCGGGGCAGGAGTAGCAGTTCATGCCCGGAACGCAAATGTACTTCGTGACGCCCTGATAGATCTCGTGCTTCACGAACCCGCGGAGATACCCGTTCGTCAGCGCGGCGAAGCAGGCCTGAATAATGAGCCGGATCCTCTGGGAGCGCTTGAGACGGGACGCGGGGGAGTCCTTTTTCACTTGTTTGGAGCTGGAGTTTTCTTTCATAAAAAATGAATCAGGCGGGGATCTGTCATCCGATGCCGATGCATTCGAGGCAGATCCGGATCGCCTTCTGGAAAACCGTGAGCGCCTCGCCACGGGTCACGCCGATCACGATGAAGGCAATGCCGGTGAGCAGCAACCCTGCCGCGATGAAAAACGGGATCAGACGGCGCTTCATCACTCCGCCTCCGAAAGCAGTTTCTCGAAAACGGCTTTCCATTGCTCGTAAGAGCGGGATCCGATGACGGCCTCTCCGATGGTTTCTCCGGTTTCATCGACGAAAAACGTGGTCGGGACAGCCGTGACGCCCTGCATGAAGCGGGCTGACAGGGATTCCGAAAGAACGAGGTGCCGGTAATTCGCGCCGGTCTGCATGATGATGCTTTGCGCGCTTGTGAGAACGGAATCGACCGGATGATAGGCGTAATCGGCGGAATCGCAGATGATGCCGATGATCTGCACGCCCTTGTCCGCGTATTCCGCGGAGAGTTTTCCGAGTTCCGGCATTTCCCGGATACAGGGACCGCAAAACGTGCCCCAGATGTTGACCATGGTCAGTTTGTGGCCGGAGAAGATCGCGTCGGTCACTTCATTGCCGGAAAGATCGACGGCCGTGAAGGACGGGGCAGGCTCGGGCAGAGTCGCTTCTTCCGAAGACGTCTCGGTGGGAATCGCGGTGACCTCGCCGGAAGACGGTGTAACGGAAGGCGCGGGATCATTGCCGCAGGCGGAAAACACTGCCGCAGCAGTAAGAAGTGTGCTCAGAAGCATGATTCGAAGGAAAGATTTCATTAAGTTGACTCGCCGGATGAATTCAGAAAACCGGCGCCTCCGCAAAGCCATTGTATCATAGGACGTCTTGAAAAATCAATCGATAATAGGAGGAGCGCAAAAGAAACGTAAAAAACAGAACAAAGAAAGCGAGAAACAAAGCGAAAGAGAAGCCAATGTAGTTAACGTTTGAATTTAAGGGCACAGCCAAGGAAGAAGCGTGTTATAATAAAAGTCAACATCTTGGGAGATGAATTATTTGAACATGCCTTTGGTGTTGGTAACGATGTAATCGCATATTCCATTAAAGACCACATCTATCTGAGAAGAAATTCGGTCTCAATATTTAGCGATACCGTTCACGAAGGAATGCATGTGATGGATTATATTAGTGGCTTTTTATCGAAGAATGACTCTCTAGACACGATAACAAAAGAAATAAGAGCATTTGCGGCCGAACACCACTTTCAAAAAGCATCCGGACTGAGAATTGAATTTAACAATGAAGATGAAATTGTAGTTCATGTCTGGAATAACTATAAATAGGAGGGAGATAAAATGAATATTGCTGAAAAACTGTTGTTATTCTTGGAAACGTTCGATGTCACTATTTTGTTGGGCAATGTAAAAATTGAACGAGAGAATTTGAACGTAATCGTGATTGATGTGCTATCATGGCTTAAACTCGAAAGAAAACGCGAGATATGGATTGAGCAAGGGCGGACGATTCAGCACCGGGCAATGTCATTAAATATGCAACATCAATGGTGTAAAGACTTGGTTAAACTGGTTCAAGAAGAACCGTGTTTCTCCGAGGTGTTTGTAATCGAGAGTGATATGCTGACGTTTCGCAATGACATCTCAGAGGAGTATATTCATGAGGCGAGGAGAATTGCGTATGAAAGGTTCAATCCTTCGATAATGATCTGATTATTTCTTAATTTTTGAGTCTATTTTCCCGTTCTCGTGTTATACTGTATTTGGAGGGTTACGATCATGAAGACGAAAGCCATTGCATTTACCGCGCCGAAAACGGCGGAACTCATCGAAAAGGAAGTGCCGGAACTGCAAGCCGGACAGGTGCGCATCCGGACGGAGTACACCGTGGTGAGCGGCGGGACGGAGAAAGCGAATCTCTGTTTTTATAAAGATTTTCCGAAATTCCTCGGATACTGCGGCGTCGGATATGTGACCGAGATCGGAGAGGGCGTTGAGAGCGTGAAACCGGGCGACCGCGTGCTCGTGTATCACGGCATTCATGCGGCCGTCAATACCGTTCCCGAAAAGAACGTGACCAAGGTCGAGGACGAATCGATCGATTCTTTGGATGCGCTCTTTGTCATCATGGCGTCAATGGGACTCGGGGGCGTCCGGAAACTCGCGCTCGAGGTCGGAGAATCCGCAATGGTGATGGGATTAGGACTCCTCGGCATCTTCGCCGTGGAATTCTGCCGCCTGTCCGGCGCCTGCCCCGTGATCGCAGCGGATCCGAACCCGAAACGGCGGGAACTTGCGCTCCGGCTCGGCGCGGATGCGGCGCTCGACCCGCTTTCACCGGATTTCAAGGAACAGGTGAAGGCGTTGACCGGCGGGAAAGGCGTCAATGTCTGCGTTGAAGTGACCGGCATTTCGGCGGCATTGAAGCAGGCCTTATCCTGCATGGCGCTTCGCGGACGGATCGCGCTCCTTGGCTGCACGCGGGTATCCGACTGCGCCATTGACTTTTATACGGAGGTCCACCGCCCGGGCATTACGCTGATCGGCGCGCACAATTTCCTGCCGAGACGCCGGCTTGAGTCCGCGCCGGGCAACTGGACGCATCAGGACGACTGCAAGGCGATCCTGAAGCTCCTTTCCGCCGGGCGGATCGAAACGCGGCCGATACTTTCCCGGGTCATCAAACCGGAAGAGGCGCCGGAGATCTACCGGCAATTGTGCGAGGACCCGGAATTCCCGATGGGAACGGTATTTGATTGGAGGGACGAGACATGATCAAGATCGGACAGATCGGCATCGGGCACAACCACGGCTCCGAGAAAATGAAGACCGTGCGGCGCCTTCCGGAACTTTTCGAAGTGATCGGCTATTCCGAGGAGAACGAGGAGTGGATCGAAAAGCGCGGCGGACTTGAAGTGTATCAGGGAATACCGCGTCTGACGGAGGACGAAGTCATTGAGAAGAGTGACGCGATCCTCGTCGAAAAGGACGTCTGGAACCTGACGTCGGCAGCGAAGAAATGCGTGGACGCCGGCAAGCACATCCACATGGACAAACCGGCGAGCGGGACGCTCGAAGAGTTCAAGGCAATGCTTGACGTCGCCGAGAAGAAGCACCTCGTGGTGCAGATGGGCTATATGTACCGCTACAATCCGGCGGTGCTGATGGTGCTCGACTGGGTGAAGCAGGGCCGGCTCGGCGAGATCTATTCGATCAATGCGGAGATGAGCACCTGTCACGACGAGGAATTCCGTCGCTGGCTCGGCCATTACAACGGCGGGATCCAGTACATCCTCGGCTCGCACATGGTGGACCTCATCGTCTACCTCATGGGAAAGCCGGACAAGGTCACGTCGTTCTTAAAGCATACCGGGAAGGGCGGGATCGACATTCCCGACAACAACCTCTCGGTGCTGGAGTACGGGAATTCATTGGCGCGCGTCTTCGTTTCCTCGGTGGAAGTGGACGGTCATACCCGCCGTCAGTTCTCGGTTTCCGGCAGTCTCGGAACGGCTGAGATCTGGCCGATGGAACCGCCGGTCCTGACCTGGTCCGATTTGACGATCGCGACCAATCCCTTCCAGAACCACCGCATCACGGTGCCGGTAGAGCCGAACGGCCGCCGC
This sequence comes from Lachnospiraceae bacterium, assembly GCA_016281555.1. Lineage (GTDB taxonomy): Bacteria > Bacillota > Clostridia > Lachnospirales > Lachnospiraceae > UBA1267. The sequence continues at coordinate 27,573 of JAEEIV010000056.1, forward strand.
TACGAGCTGATGCTGAAGGAGTTTTACGAATACATTCAGGGGACGAAAGAGAACCCCTATACCTATGCCCACGACTACGCCGTGCAGGAAGTCCTGGCAGAAATGGTCGGCGGGATCCGCGCATCAGCCGAGATTCTGTAAAGGGTAAGAAACGACAGGAACACCGCCGGCAGCGGAGGGACAGAGAGGAGAGCAGGAATGAACGAACGCGTATTGGTGCTTGGCTCGACCGGAGCCATGGGAAGTTATCTGGTGCCGTATCTTTTGGAGATGGGGTATCGCGTGACGGCGGTGTCGTTGGACGACGAAAAACCGCTGTCCGACCGGATGGAGTGTCTGAAGGGCAATGCCCACGACCCCTCCTTCCTGGTGCCGCTCGTTGAGCAGAACTTCGACGGGATCGTGAATTTCATGAGCTACGGCAAGTATCCGTTCCGGGACGTCATGCCGCTCTTCCTCGATCACACGGATCACTACATTTTCCTTTCCTCCTGCCGCGTTTACGCGAATGAGGAGATCCCGGTCCGCGAGTCCTCGCCGCGACTTCTCGACGTTTCCACGGACAAGGCATTGCTCGCTTCCAACGATTACTGCATTCACAAGGCGAAAGCGGAGAACCTGCTCGCCTTTTCCGAGAGAGACAACTGGACCATCGTGCGGCCCGCCACGATCCTGTCGAGGCGGTGCTTCAAACTGGTGACGCTGGAAGAACCGAACACGATCGGCAGAGCGCGGCGCGGAAAGAAGACGGTATTGCCGATCCAGGCGAAAGAAAAGCCGGCGACGCTCAGTTGGGCCGGCGACGTGTCGTTAGAGATCGCAAAATTGTTGTTCAATGAGAAAGCGAAACGGGAAGCGTTCAGCGTCTGCTCGGCGGAACACCGCACCTGGGGCGAGATCACGGACTGGTATCATGAATTCTGCGGGCTCGAGCCGGTCTGGGTGGACAAGGAAGATTATCTTCGGATCATTCAGCCGGAAATCGAGACGAAACCCGGCGCGAGATGGCAGCTGGAGTATGCCCGGATGTTTGACCGGATCACCGACAACAGCAAGGTGCTTTCCGTTACCGGCTTGAAGCAGGAAAACATGAAGCCGATGAGGCAGGCCCTGAAGGAAATGTTCGACGCATTGCCCTTGGATGCGGTCATCCCGGAGGACGGGATCGGGCAAAGAATGGACGAATATCTGGCCGCGCGGGGAGAGAACGTATGAAAGCGACTCTGGTGAATGAAGCGAAAGACCTCGTCTGGAGCGAGGTGCCGATGCCGGTGATCCGGGACAATGAAGTGTTGGTGAAAGTGCATGCCGCCGGTGTGAACCGGGCGGACCTTTTGCAGCGGGAAGGGAAGTATCCGCCGCCGGCCGGCTGTCCCGAATGGATGGGACTGGAGATCGCCGGAGAGGTCGTCGAAACCGGGGCCGAGGTCAATGAATGGAAAACCGGCGACCGGGTCTGCGCCCTGCTCGGCGGCGGCGGGTATGCGGAATACGCGGCGGTCCGGCACGACCATCTGATGCCGGTGCCGGAGGGACTGTCGATGGAGGAGGCGGCGGCATTGCCGGAGGCGTGCGCGACGTCGTATCTCAATCTGTTCCGGGAGGGGCACCTCCGGGCGGGGCAGACCGTGTTCATCCCGGCCGGGAAAAGCGGGCTCGCGTCGTTTGCGATCCCGATGGCGAAGGCGTTCGGCGCGCGCGTGATCACGACGGTCCGCTCCGATGAAGCGAAAGAAAAGGTCCGGCCGCTCGGGGCGGACCGGATCCTGAATTCAAAAACGGAAGACGTGGCGGCGGCGCTCGCCGAAGAAGAGAGGAACGGGACGCCGGTCGCGGTCGCGATGGACTGTCTTTCCGGCGAACTCATCGGACAGTGCCTGCCGTATATGGCGCGCGGCGGCTATTGGGTCGTGATCTCGACGTTGGCCGGCACCGAAACGACGGTGCCGCTTCGCGCACTGCTGACCCGGGGGTTGCACCTCGTCGGCAGCATGCTCCGGAACCGCACGCCGGAATACAAGGCCGAACTGCTTTCCGAACTCGTGAAAGTCGTCTGGCCGAAGATCGAATCCGGCGCGATCCGGCCGCCCATTGACCGGGTCATTCCGATCGAAAAAGCGGCGGAAGCACATGCCGTATTGCAGCGCTCGGAAAACGTCGGCAAAGTCGTGCTTCGCATTTGCTGATCAACGAAAAAAGCGGAGTAAAACAAAGGACGGCAGTCAACGGCTGCCGTCTTTTTTGATGAGGTCGCTCAGGTGTTTTCCGAAAAAGAAATCGTGAGTCATCTGATCGTATTCCGCCCACAAGGGAAGCGACTGGCAGACCGAAGCCCTCGGGCAGGGGATCGCGCCGTGCTCCAGACAGGCCACCGTGGCCAATGACCCTTCCATCAATTCCAGGATCTCGCCGACGGAGTATTCCTCCGGTTTCCGGCAGAGTTTGTAGCCGCCGCCCTTCCCGCTCGCGCCGGAGATCAGGCCGCCGTTCACCATCTCTTTTACGATGATCTCCAAATACTTCTTTGAAATCTCCTGCCGCGCGGCAATGTCCTTCAGCGGAACGTAATTGCCGTCGCTGTGTTCGGCCAGGTCGATCATTACGCGGATCGCATATCTGCCTCTCGTTGAAATCATAGTGCTCCTCCCAGCCCGAGAACCATTTCCCCGCACGGAAACCGCAGGGGTCCAAGGCGTTCAACCGTCATAACGTTATTATACAGTAGGTAAATAGGTAAATCAAGAAAAAGATTACATTTACCTATTGACACGATAGGTAAATAGGCGTATATTATTGTCGGAATCAGAAGAAAGGATTTTTGAATCATGATTTACGCGGACAATGCGGCAACTACAAAGATGAGCAGCGCAGCCATTCAGACGATGACTTCTCTCCTGAATGAAACGTGGGGAAATCCGTCGAGCCTGTATCTGCACGGCCAGAAGGCGAAAGAAGTGCTGGAAAAGGCGAGAGAGGACGTTGCTTCCCTGATCGGCGCATCTCCGAGAGAAATCATCTTTACGTCAGGCGGGAGCGAAGCGGACAATCAGGCCATCCGCTCCGCCGCAACGATCGGAAAGAAGAACGGAAAGACGCACATCATCTCCTCCGCCTTTGAGCACCATGCGGTGCTGCATACATTGGAAGCTTTGAAAAAGGAGGGATTTGAAGTCACCCTTCTCAACGTGCATGAAAACGGCCTGGTCGTTCCTGCGGAAGTTGAGGCGGCCATCCGGGAGGACACCTGCCTGGTGACAATCATGTACGCGAACAACGAGATCGGCACGATCCAGCCGATCCGGGAAATCGGCGAGATCTGCCGGAGAAAAGGCGTGCTGTTTCATACGGACGCCGTTCAGGCGATCGGGCACGTCCCCGTCAACGTCGAAGAGGAGTGCATTGACCTGCTTTCGGCGTCGGCGCACAAGTTCCACGGGCCGAAAGGCGTCGGTTTTCTCTACGCGAAGAAGGGCATAAGGCTGACCAACCTGATCGAGGGCGGCGCGCAGGAGCGGGGAAAACGCGCGGGGACCGAAAACGTCCCGGGGATCGCGGCAATGGCGACGGCGCTCAAGGAAGCGGTCGCAGAAATGGGCCAAAACGCAGCGCATCTTACGAAGATGAGAGACCGTCTGATCGCGGGCTTGAGTGAGATCCCGCATTCTGCACTGAACGGGGATCCGGTGCGAAGACTGCCCGGAAACGTGAACTTCTGCTTTGAGGGGATCGAGGGAGAGTCATTGCTGCTGCTTCTGGACGACAAAGGCATTGCGGCGTCTTCCGGCAGCGCCTGCACCTCCGGGTCGCTGGACCCGAGCCACGTACTGCTGGCGATCGGAAGAGTTCACGACGTGGCGCACGGCTCGCTCCGGCTCAGCATCGGCGAGGACATTACGGAACAAGAAGCGGACTATATCATTCGGTCGGTCAGTGAAGTTGTGGAATATTTACGTGGCTTTTCTCCGGTCTGGAGAGACCTCATGGCCGGCAAAAAACCGTTTATTTTGTAAGGAGGATCAGACCATGGCATTATACAGTGAAAAAGTGATGGATCACTTCCGCAACCCGCGGAACGTCGGCGTGATCGAAGACGCCAACGGGATCGGAGAAGTCGGAAACGCGAAGTGCGGCGACATCATGAAGATGTACCTGAAGATCGAGGACGGCATCGTGCAGGACGTGAAGTTTGAAACCTTCGGCTGCGGCAGCGCCATTGCGTCCAGCTCGATGGCGACGGAACTGATCAAGGGGAAGCCTCTCAGTGAAGTGAAGGAGTTGACGAACAAGGCGGTCGCGGAGGCGTTGGACGGCCTTCCGGATTACAAAATGCATTGCAGCGTATTGGCGGAAGAGGCGATTCAGGCCGCATTGGAAGATTATCAGAAAAGGACAGGAAAAGAAATTTGAAAAAACCTATTGACATAGTAGGTAAATGATGATATAGTATGACCATCCTGTAAGGAAGGAGGCGAACGCAATGACCTTGGCACAAGTGAAGAGACAGAATGAAAAGATGTGTTGTCGAATGCAGCACTCCCGGGCATGTATGATGGCCGGGACGGTCGTTTTTGATTGCGTCCGCCCCCTTATAAGTCGAAACTGATACGTAAGCTCACAGTTCGATCGCCAGTTGCCCGGGAGTTTGTTTTCAGAATTTCCGGGCAATTTTCTACCCGGACCGGGGCGTTCAGACGCTGCAAACAAGTTCAGCAAAGGAGACTTGCATCATGAGTAATTACAAATTTGAAACCCTGCAACTGCACGTGGGACAGGAACAGCCCGACCCGGCGACCGACGCCCGCGCCGTTCCGATTTATCAGACGACTTCCTATGTGTTTCGTAACAGCCAACACGCCGCCGACCGCTTCGGCCTCGCGGACGCGGGCAATATCTACGGCAGATTGACCAATTCCACACAGGAGGTCCTGGAAAAAAGACTCGCTGCCCTGGAGGGCGGCACCGCAGCGCTGGCTCTGGCTTCCGGAGCCGCCGCCATCACCTATACGATCCAGGCATTGGCGGCCAATGGCGGACACATCGTGGCGCAGAAGACCATTTACGGCGGCAGTTACAACCTGCTTTCCCACACCCTCCCGCAGTACGGGATCGAAGCGACTTTCGTGAACGCGCACGATCTGAAGGAACTGGAAGAAGCGATCAAGGAAAACACGAGAGCGGTGTATCTGGAGACGCTCGGCAATCCGAACAGCGACATTCCGGACATTGACGCGATCTCTGAGATCGCGCATCGGCACGGGATCCCGGTCGTGGTGGACAATACCTTCGGAACGCCGTATCTCATCCGGCCGATCGAGCACGGCGCCGACATCGTGGTACACTCCGCCACCAAATTCATCGGCGGCCACGGGACGACGATGGGCGGCATCATCGTGGAGGCAGGCAAGTTCAACTGGAGCGATAGTGGGAAGTATCCGAACATCGCGGCGCCGAATCCGAGTTATCACGGCGTTTCCTTCTACGACGCCGTCGGCCCCGCCGCCTTCGTGACGTACATTCGGGCGATTTTGCTCCGCGACACCGGAGCCTGCATTTCCCCGTTCAATGCCTTCCTGCTCCTGCAGGGAGTGGAGACGCTTTCGCTCCGTCTGGACCGGCATGCGGAGAACACCAAGAAAGTAGTGGAATTCCTCGCCAATCATCCTCTGGTGGAGCGGGTCAATCACCCGTCGCTTCCGGACCATCCGGACCACGCGCTGTACGAACGCTATTTCCCGAAGGGCGGAGCGTCCATCTTCACCTTTGACATCAAGGGCGGACAGGAAGAGGCGTGGCGGTTCATTGACCACCTGAAGATCTTTTCGCTGTTAGCGAACGTGGCCGACGTGAAGAGTCTCGTGATCCATCCGGCCACGACGACGCACTCACAGCTTTCCACGGAAGAGCTGGCGGATCAGGGAATTTATCCGAATACCATTCGGCTTTCCATTGGCACAGAACACATCGACGATATCATTGCAGACCTTGAAAACGGGTTTGCGGCAGTCTAAAAAAGGAGGAACAAATCATGTCTAAGATTTATCAGGGAACGCTCGGTTTGATCGGCAATACGCCGCTGGTCGAGGTCACAAACGTGGAAAAGGATCTGGGGCTGGAAGCTACGGTTCTGGTGAAACTGGAATACTTCAATCCGGCCGGCAGCGTGAAGGATCGCATTGCCAAGGCAATGATCGAGGATGCAGAAGAAAAAGGACTGCTGCATGAGGGCAGCGTCATCATTGAGCCGACGAGCGGCAATACGGGGATCGGTCTCGCGGCCATCGCGGCGGCCAAAGGCTACCGGATCATCCTGACCATGCCGGAGACCATGAGCGTCGAGCGCCGCAACATTCTGAAGGCCTACGGCGCGGAACTCGTGCTCACCGAGGGCGCGAAAGGTATGAAGGGGGCCATCGCCAAAGCGGACGAACTTGCGAAGGAGATCCCGAACAGCTTCATTCCGGGGCAATTCGTCAACCCGGCGAATCCGGCGATCCACAAGGCGACCACCGGACCGGAAATCTGGAACGACACGGACGGCGCGGTGGACGTTTTCATCGCGGGTGTCGGAACCGGCGGCACCGTGACAGGGGTCGGCGAATTCTTAAAGAGTCAGAAACCTTCCGTGAAGATCGTGGCGGTGGAACCGTCGGATTCCCCGGTGCTTTCCGAAGGACACGCGGGAGCGCATAAGATCCAGGGCATCGGCGCGGGCTTTGTCCCCGACGTTTTGAATACGGCGATCTATGATGAGATCTTCCCGGTGAAAAACGAAGACGCTTTTGCCACGTCCAAGTACCTTGCAAAGAAGGAAGGCGTCTCGGTAGGAATCTCTTCCGGCGCAGCACTGTATGCGGCGATCACGCTCGCCAAACAGCCGGAATACAAGGGAAAGACCATCGTGGCATTGCTCCCGGACAGCGGCGACCGGTATTACTCCACGGCGCTGTTCACGGAAGCATAAGACAGGGCAAAAAGAAATCAGCCTTCGGTCGAACGCAAAAGGTTCGCCGGAGGCTGATTTTTTGTGCGGCGATCAATGATCCGCCGATCCTTAAGCTGTATTATTCCGCCACGATGAGGTAGTAGCAGGCCGGCCACTTTTCGCCGACCTTGAAGGTCATCTGGCCGTCCTCAAATTTCACCGGCAGGCAGCCGACGTAGTAGCCTTCCGCGTTGACGCCCCAGACTTTCAGGTCGGTCCGCTCGGTCCGGATCGTGATCTCCGCAGAGATCACTTCCGCCTCAATCGGCGCACGGCCGTAGCTCACCATTCGGTCGCCGTCGAAGACCTGGTCGGTGTTGTGCACGCGGCCGATCGTCGAAAGCAGCATGTTATCGGACTTTTCGATCGGCTCGTCGGTCAGGGACGACAGGGCAATGACCGCGAAGTCCGATTTTCCTTTGACGATCATGCCGTCCACTTCCGTGCCCGCGCAGGCGCTCGTCGCGCCGTTTCTGCCGGCGGAAAGCCGTCCGTAAATGATCTTCGTTCTCGGCGTGTCGATTCCGCCGACCTTATTTGCGAGATTCCGCCAGACCTGGCCGTTGTCGGACATGAAGACGTTCGGATCTTCCCGCGGATACTTCTGATCGCCGGAAACGATCTCGTCGCAGCCTGCACCGTCCTCGCCCGCCGGGACGATGGAAAGCCGGTGCTGTTCCATGATGTCAATGCTGGCCTCGTAATGCACGTCCTTCATTGACGGCTGCCGGATGCCGACGCATTTCTTCGCGGGGGAGATGTCCGCCCGGCGTACGATCAGCGCGGAATGATAGAAGAGACCGAACTTCGCGGGATCGTTCCAGACCGAGAAGATGCCTTCGCGGTACGGGATGCCGGCGATCGTGGAAGAGGAGATCTCCTTGCCGAGGATGTCCATCTTATCGAGCCGCGTGCCGTAGGCGTAGGTGTGGATCGCGCAGCCGGACCAGCCCTGCAGGGCACTCATTGCCGCGAAGAAGATTGGACCTTCGGCGCGGTAGCAGTTCGGCCAGGGCATATCCCACTCGGAAACGAAGAACGGACGGTTCTGGAGACGCGTGATCGCGAGCCGCTGGATCGTCTGCGCATGGCCGTTGATCTGGTCATTCGCGCAGAACTTGTCTTCCTCGCCCCAGCGCCAGTCGTAATAGTAGAGGTGGCTGTCCGCGAAGTCCATTTCGTCCTCGGACTCGGTGAGCGCCGGCGAGACGTGCAGCCAGTTCGTGCCGGTGATCGGGATCTTCACGCCGATCGCCTTCATGTGATCGCGCATTTCCTTGAAATACGCGCGGGTCAACGCAAGTTTGCAATCCACGACCGGCGAATCGTTCGTGAAAATGTCACCGTTCAGGCAATCAAATTCGTACCCGTTCTCATCCATCCATTTCTGCATGATCTCGCGGAGTTCCTGATTGTAATAGGGGCTTCCGCTGTTCACCCAGCCCTTGATCGTGAAGATGTCGCACTCGTTCGTGATCTCGGTCATGACGATGACCGGGTCGTCCTTATACGCGAGTTTCGTGTACGGGTTCACGTGGTTCCAGATCTGATCCGCGAATTCCTTCTGCAGGTCAATGAGCTTCCGGTCCACGACGCTGTACGGCTTCGCGGAATCACTCAGCTCTTCGGCGTGCGGCACGCCATCGCCGGATTTGAATTTCCGGTAAGTCATCATGTCGAAGTAGACGTAGATGCCTTCCTGCTTCAGGGAATAGATGAGATAGTCGAGATGATCCAGACTCTTCGGGTCCAGCTTCCGCGTCGTCGTGACGCGGCGGCCTTTGCTGTAGGAGTAGATGTTCGGCGTATCCCATTCGGCGTCGAGCTGATGGAAGCGGACAATGTTGCATCCGGTCTGGGCAAGCCTCGACGCGACCTTTTCGGCGTAGTCGTGCGGCGGGAAGTTCGCGCCGCCGTTGAAGTTCACGCCCCAGAACCGTGCGGGCGTGCCGTCTTCGAAGCAGAACTCGTTCGGGTTGGCGGCATTGACTTTCAGGAAACCGTGCTTGCCTGCGGGCTTCTCGTCTTCAAAAACGAAGGAAATGTCTACCGGCATCATGTCCGGATAGGCGGGTTGCGGGAAATACTTCATATTGGACCTCCTAAAGGAATATGTAGTGATACTGATTCTTATTTTATTTCGTCATATCTGCAATGCAATTGCCGGGCGTGGCCTTGTCAGCGAGGCTGCCTTCGATCTTTGTGAGTCCCTCGTCGAAGAAGCTCCAGTCCTCGTGCCAGCGCAGGTTCTCCATACGGAAAGCGACCGGCCAGGCCGGCAGCCACTGCGAAAGACCGAACGCGGGCGACACGCGGCGTCCCCACCGGGTGTGGAAGACTGCTTCATCCTGCGCGCCGGCGGGACGAAGCCGCTGATTGACGTAGAGCGTGCCGTCGGAAATGCCCTGAGAAGCATTGCACCAGAAAGCCTTCGCGCGCTCTTTCCACTGAACGTTTCCGGTGAGTTCGGAAAGCCGTAAGAAGGACAATACGTCGCGGAGCGCATAATGGTCGAGCGCCTGGTGCGGCGTGGAGACCGAGGTGGAGCCGAAGGTGTCGAAGCCGATCTTCGAGATCAGGCAATTTTCCGGATAATTCACGGTGAAGTGCATCATCCAGGTGCAGAGATACCAGCCGATCTTTTCGCCGGCGGCGACGTATTTTTCGTCTCCCGTCACGTCGTAAAGCCGGAGCGCATTCCGGAGCAGCGGGCTCGCGGATTCCTTGTCGATCGAATAGGTGTCGAGTGCGCCGGCCGTCGTGAAGCCCTGATCGACGAGGCCCTGATAATAGAAATCAAAGGCGCGGACCGCAGAATCCAGGTATTTCTTATCTTTCGAGCGCTTGTAGGCTTCGACGAGAGGCAGAATGAGGAAGCAGCCGATCGTTCCGTCTTTCGACACCAGATCGCCCTTGTAATCCCAGCTCTTCGCGAACGAACCGTCTTCCGACTGGTTTTCCATGGCGAAGTCACAGACGTCAAAAGCGGTCTGCAGATATTCGGGTTTGTCAATGCCTGCTTTTTTGAAGAGGTCGTACGCCTCGAAATAGCCGTCGGCGCCGGTGCCCAGGTTGCAGGCGTCGTGCACGATCCTGGCGCCGCCGTCCGGGTCGCGGAGCGTCTTCTTTCCGCACCGGTTGAAAATGCCTTCCAGCATGTCGTCGCCGAACTTCGAGCGGTCCACGTCCTCCATCTTCATGGTCTCATAGGGAAGAAAACGGTATTCGTGGCGGTCGATCCGGGAGGCGAGGAATCCTTTTTTGATCGTTGCGTACTTGATCCACGAGTCATTGGCCAAAGTGGCAAGTTCCAGATTGTCCTTGTCTCCGGTTTTCAAGTAATCGTATAGCAGGGCGTTCGCCATGGAGGTGTTCTGTCCGACCCAGCCGAGCTGATAGCGGTGCTCCTGCTTGCGGTAGGAATTCGTGCCGCTCCACCACTGCGCGCCGGTCGTGAAGCCCGCGAAGCCGTCCGGCTCCCGCTCGAAAAGATAGCGGAAGAAGGCAATGCTCAGGCGATGCAGTTCCGCAGCCGTTCTCGGCGCCTTCAAAGGATGTCCGAAATAGCGCCACGCAAAGTCGAGAAGCGTCTTGTAGCGGAACTTCCCGCCGTCCGAGGTTTTTGCCTGCAGCACGGCCGTGAAATCCTGCTTCGGTTCCATCTTGCCCTGGAAGGGCTCGCCCCAGAAATGACGCTGCAGGGTGCGCGGCTTTTCTTCTTCCGGGAAGATCACGACGTGAAGCTCGCCTTCGTCGGTCGCGTAAAGAGAGCAGGCGGTATTGTCATTGGCCTCTGACATCAATGCAAGGCTCGCCGCCGCGTTTTCCGAATAGGTGCAGGCGGGGATCGTCGCTCGGTGCGACGCGAAACTCCAGGGCGTGCCGTCCTCGTCGCGGTCGCCGAGGTATTCCGGGAAATTGCCCCAGCCGTTGCCGTTATAGCTGATCGCGGGAATCATCGTGAAGTCCGGCTTTCCGAAGAACAGGACTTCCATCCGCATGTGATCGACGGGCTTTTCCGTGTGGCGGTGCCATTTCCACGCGCCGTCTTCGAGCGGCTCAAAGGTGTCCGCCGCGCCGTCTGCCGGCAGGATCTTCGCGAAAGGCGTTCCTTCGGACAGGACGAGCCATGCGCCGTCTTTTTTGATGATTTCAGTCATTGAATCATTCCTCCTCATCGCGTTCATTTGTAATCAGATCCGGCGCGATCTCATGAAATGCGCGGATCAGGTTTTCTGAATAATAGTCAAATCCCGTATCGGTCGGATGAACCTTGCCGTCCGAGAACATGGCCGGATCGTGCGGAATGAGGTCGATGCCGGGAATCACGGTGCAGCCGTAGCGCAAGGCGGCTTCCGCAATGATCTCCCGGACGTCCTGAATCGTCCAGCCGGTCTTTTCCTTGACCGTTCCCTCACTCGTCCGCCAGACCGGCAGGATGACGAACCGTCCCGCCCCGGGGAAGCATTCCGCCAGTTTCTTCAGGTACGCATCCGCCGTAACGCGGACGTCCCGCTGTCTTGCCCAGTCATTGGTGCCGTAGTTTACCGCGACGACGTCCGGCGTAAAGTCCGGAAGATCCTCCAGGTTCGTTTCACGAAACTCGTCTCCGCCGATCGCTTGATTGAGCGGAGAGGCGAACATGGCCTCGGTCAGGTGGTTCGAAAAACAGCGCTCCGGATGCTCCGCGTCGAAGCCCATGGTGATCGAGTCCCCGGCAATGAACAGCTTCCGCCTGCGGGCTACGGGCCGGAACGCGCCTTCGATCTCCACGTTTCGAAGCGAGGTCACGTGAAGGTTCGGCAAATAAATTGTGAGGCGCCCGGGCGCCGTCGGCTCATAGGAAAATGTGCCTTCCTCAAACTCCGCGCGGCGGACGAAACCGCCCTGCTTCACCCCGTTCTCCAGAACGGAGAAGCCGAAAAACGGCCTTGAGGAGACCATTTCGACCCGGTAATCAAACGCGATCCGCTTGACGTCCCCTTCCAATTCAATGAACATCCCCGAGGAAGCCGCCGGCCGCTTTCCGAAATTCACGGAAATGCGGGTCTCCTGCGCCTCGGAAAAGCGGCGGAACGAGACGTAGCCGTCGCCGGGCTGTACCATCCGGATCTGCCCGGAGGTCAATGAGAGAAGCGTTTCATCCGAAATCCGCACTTGAGATCCTCACTTAAAATCCTCGACCGAGAATTTCCAGTCTTCACGCCCGTGGAACGGGCGGTTGTATTTCCGCGTCAGTACGCCTTTTTCTTCGAGATGCTGATAGCACGCCATGTCGCAGGCCCGGCCGCAGATCGAGCAGCGGAACGAGTGCTGCGCGGGGGGATAGAACCAGATGTCCTTCAGGACTTCACGTGCCTTTTCGGGCGTCATGTCCGCTTTTCCGGCAATGATCTCCAGCCGGTCGGCGCGTTCCGGGAACGCATCCGGCGGCATGAACGGATTCTTCGTGCCGTTCGCCCCGTTGTAGTAGACGGCGCATTGCCAGTCGTCGATCGTGCCGTCTTCTCTGATCGCGTGCCCCGGGCAGGCTTCCCGGCAGAGTCCGCACTCATCGCAGAGGTGCGGCGCTTTTTTCGGCGTTTCCGGCAGGACCGCGTCGGTCAGAACGAAGCAGTAGCGGACGAACGGTCCGAATTCATCGGTTAAGAGCGTATGGTTGAGCCCGAGTTCGCCGAGTCCGCAGCGGACGGCAGCATCGAGGAAGTTCATCTGAACTTCCTGCGGCCGGTCGCGATAGATCTCGTCGTAAGCGACTTCCGGGTTCATGCCGTCCTTTTCCGCCATGATCGTCTCGTGACGGCGCTCCGGGAGCCCTAAGTAGCCGTGCTCTTCGAGGTAAACTGCCACTTTCAACGACGCCATCGGCATCACCGTTTCTTCCATGTTTTCGACGCCCATCGTCGTATACTGATAATAGGTCGTGCCTTCCTTGACTCCGCGGTAGATGCCGCGAAGCACCTGGAAACCGAGACCGATGACCGACTTCACTTCGGGGAAAAACTTGAAGATCGGGTCGTCCTTCGGGAAACGTTCGGCGCTTGCAATGCCGACGATGTCCGCGAGGTTTTCTTTCGCGATCCGCTCCACGTTTTTCTTCAGCAGGTGCTGCCAGCAGGCGATGTCGCACGGCCGTCCGCAAAGGCACGGCTGATAGCCCCACATCGTATTCGGCAGATCCTTAAGATCCGGGTTCGCGTGGCCTTTGTTCCGGTAATGCTCGTGGCACTTGTGCGTGTCGAGTCCGGCTTCCGAGACGGCGCCGCCGGTGCAGGCCTTCGCGCATTCCATGCAGCCGTCGCAGAGCGGTTCCCTGACCGGCTCGTCGAGGTCGAGCGGCGCGTCCGTGATGATGAAGCAGTAGCGCATGAACGGGCCGTACTTTTCATTGATGATCTTCCCGTTCAATGCCCGGGACCCGATCCCGCAGGTTTCCGCCGCCTTTCCGAAGTCAATGATGACGTCGGGCGCCGGCTTTCCGGGCGCAACGGCTTCCGCGTGGATGAGTTCATAGGTGCCCGCGACTTCCGGATTCGTGCTCTTGTCGCCCTTGACGCGCAGGTTCGGCACCGCCTTCTGCAGGCAGGCGTCGTAGCCCGCGTTTTCAATGATCGAGCCGATCTTGAACAGGAAGATCTCGGCCATTTCCTCGTCAATGTACTTCACACCGAGCGTCGTATAGCCGTAATACTGGTTTCCGTGCTCCATCGCGCGGTACAGGCCTTTCGGCACCGCGAACCCGAAGCCGATGATCGCGGTCGCGCACGGCAGAATGCTTCTCGGGTCCCTCTGCGGATCCGGCTCGTCGTACACCGGACCGATGCCGACGACCTGCGCCCCGAGTTCCAATGCTTTTTTCTTAATGAGTTCAGAAGTCAGTTTCATGGCGCTCACCTGTCCATTTTCCACGGTTTCCCGGTACGCAACGGCTTCTCGAACCGCCCTTCCATGCAGCCGCCCTTCTTTTCGAGCATCGACACGCAGGCACGGATGCATCCGCCGCATTTCGCCATATTGTAGCCGACCCAGCTCGGGAAATATTGCTGCAATGCCGAATAAACCTTCATGATCTCGTGCTCGTCGGCCTTTGTTCCCTCTTTTTCAAACAGGTTTAGGTCGCCGTTTTTGTTTTCGTCCCAAACTTCCCTCGGAACGAACGGATTGTAATAGCGTCCCGCGTGCGTGTAGTACGCATAGCAGCGCCACATATCAATGTCGCCCCACTCAATGACCTTGCCTTCCATCTCGACGCGGACCGTATGCCCCGAATTGATCGGCGGGATGCAATGTCCCGGACATTCCCGGACGCAGGCTCCGCATTTCCGGCAAAGCGGCGGACCGGAATACATTTCGTCGTATTCAAGTTCCGCATCCGTGAAGAGGAACGCGACACGCTGCAGCGGTCCGAATTCCGGCGTCAGGAGCATTTTGCTGTAGCCGAGTTCGCCGAGCCCGCAGGCGACCGCCGCGAGGCGGAAGTGGAACTGCAGGTCCGGGCAGGCATTGCCCTCACGCGTCGGCCGCGTGAACTGTACGTTCCGGTGATGAGCCGTCGACGTTCTCGCGTTTTCATTGACCTCGATCTGCTCTTCGGGCGAGAGAGTATTGCCCGGGCTTCCGTCCATGTCGGAGACGGAGCCGCGCGCGCCGGTATTCCGGTACACGAACGCCTCATACCCCTCGGCCTCAATGACCTTCCCGACCTGATAGAGCACCTGCGGCGCGAAGATCTCGTTGATGCCGCCGTAGGCCATCGACGGATACTGGAAGAACTGCGTACCTTCCTCAATGCCGCGCTGGACGCCCCGCGGGATACGGAACACGAACCCGATGCAGCTCTTCGCCTCCGGGAACAGCAGCTGCGGATTCATCTCTTTCGGCGCGCCGTCAAACCTGCTCATCGGCGCGATCCCGCATTTGTCCGCGCCGGCGGAAAGGGCCGCCTCCTTGATCATTTTCGCTGTTAACATGTTTCCTCCATAACGCTGCCTCTGACGCCGGAGAATCACCGCGGTCTCGTGGACCTCAGTGGGTTACTGATTGGCCACCCGAAGCGGATTTCCTTCGGTCCAATTCCGCCCGCTATAGATTTCCGGCCGTCCATCGGCAGCTGTGCATGACTGAACTCCGGACGCTGCAATGGTCGCCGGAGAATCATTGATTATGTTTCATCGATTTTTACGATCCGGGGCGGGTCGCCGTTTTCCAGAACGTAAGGATAGATCGAGTGTGCCGGTTCGAGGAGATCCAAGAGATTGCCTGCGTAATGGCCGGACACGTAACTTCGCAGGATCTGCTCCGGGGCACGGCTCACGCGGGTCGCCAGTTTCATCGAGACGAAGTACGGCTCGTAAAGGGCGACGTCTTCGGGACGGATGAAGTTCAGGCGGGAGAGCAGTTTTTCGTGGTTCTCCGGGTTTTTGAAGAATTCGTGGCAGAGACCCTCGAAGACGAAGGCATTGTCTTTTTCGCGGATCTCGCTTTCGTGCGCGACGAGATTGTCGTGGAAGTGATGCGCGGGGCAGAAGTTCATGCAGCCGCTGTTTCCGAGGATGAAGAGCTGCTTGCCGTTCTCTTCGCACCAGGCGCGGAGCAGTTTGATCCGGTTGAAGTCGCGGTTATACTCGCGCTTCATGTAATAGCCGTCGAAGAGATCTTTCAGGTAGTCCATGGCCTCGACGGTGCCGATCTCCATGTTCACGGAAGCGCGGACGTGGAGCCCGGGGAAGTTCGCCTTCAGGAACCGGGCAATGACCGGCGACGTCGTCGTGACCGAATTCAGGCCGAAACGCGTCTTCACATAGTCGGTCGTGTTCCCGATTTTCTCAAAAAAAGAACGGGCAAGACTGTCCTCCCCGTAACATTCCGCATTGAAAAGCAAATTGAGACCGAGGCCTTCTTTCGAAAGCCGCTCGAGCACTTCCTCCTGTCTCTTCAGGAGCTCCCAGGGAAGCAGCGTGCCGTGCTCCGTGGCCCTGCCGCGCCCGCTCTGGAAATCCCCCCACGAGAAATACACTTCATCGATGTTTGCTTTTTCGGCAATGATTTCGTCGATGAAACGATCGTTTTCGTACTGTAGCCCAACAGAAAATTTCATATTTGCTCCATTTTCGGAAAACAAAATATAACAACTATACTTTACCACAAAAATATGATAGAGTACAGATAGAAAGCAATCAAGTAGTTGTATAAAACAAACCGAATTCTGATTGAGGGACGGAGATCGCGCGGAAAAGGCGCTTTCGCGGAAAACATAGGAAAAAGATAAACTGCAGTCGCTGCGTCAGAGTGTCACGAAAATGAAACTTTCGGAAATCAAACCTTTTATTCGTTTTGCGGAAAAAGTGCAGTACAAGATGGAGGGGAACCCGGTCGAGGTGACCGATGCCCGTCTGTTTTTCGTGCTGGAAGGAGCCGCGGAACTGCTGTCCGAAGGGAAAAAGCACGCATTGCAGAAGAGCACTCTGGCGTATTGCCCGGCAGGCGCGAAATACACGCTTTCTTCTCCGGAAGGCACGACCATGCTGGTGCTGAATTTCGACCTGACGGAGGATCATTCCTTCCAGAGCCGGCCGATCTCACCGCACCCCGTTTCAGAAGGCCGGGCAGAAGTCTTCCGGACGAACGTGGAAGACAGCAACCTTTTGAACCGCGTGTTCGTACTGGCGGACGCCGCGAACGCCTACGCACCGATTTCGGAGATCTGCCGTGAATTCGGCCTCCAGGCGCCGTATTCGCTGGAGATCAGCGCTTCATTGCTGAAGACGCTCCTTCTGCGCCTGCACCGGAACGAGGGCCCGTCTCACGATGCGATCAAGATCACGAAGGAATACATCCTGACCAATTACATGAACGCCGTGACGAACGCGGACATTGCCGCGATCTCCGGCTACCACGAATACTATCTGAACCGGATCTTCAAAAAAGAAACAGGGCAGAGCATCCACCAGTTCCTCCTGGAAGTCCGCCTCAATGCGACCCGCGAGAAACTCCGGAACACGGACATGCCCTTATCCGAGATCGCAGACACCTCCGGCTTCAAAAGCTACCCGCACATGTCCGTCTTCTTCAAGGAGCGCTTCGGCATGACGCCGAAGGAATACCGGAAAGAGTTCAAGAACAATCTGTAAGCGGTCTGCAAGACCGGTTCAGAATGAGCAATGGCCTGCCTCGGCGGGCCATTTTCCTATTGCAAGCACTCCCCGATTTGAGTATAATGTATCTGTAAAAAGTTGGCCTTTCGGCCGTAATTTCACGAAAACAGGAGCGAAAAGATGGACAGAAACGTGAGATTTGATTATTCGAAAGCAATGGAGTTCATTGACGGGAAAGCATTGGCGGAATTGAAAGCCGAAGCGCTTTCAGCGAGAGAAACGCTCGTCACGAAAAGCGGCGCGGGCAATGACTTTCTCGGGTGGGTCGACCTTCCGGTGAATTATGACCGCGAAGAGTTTGCCCGGATCGAACAGGCGGCGGCGAAGATCCGCGAGGATTCCGACGTCCTCTTCGTGATCGGCATCGGCGGCTCGTATCTCGGGTCGCGCGCGGCGAATGAATTCCTGAATCATACGTTCTACAACGGCCTTTCGAAGGCCGAGCGGAAAGCCCCGGAAATCTATTACGTGGGCAATTCCATTTCCGGCGCCTATCTGGCGGACCTTCTGGACCTCGTCAAGGACCGCGATTTTTCGATCAACGTGATCTCGAAGTCCGGCACGACGACGGAGCCGGCGATCGCGTTCCGCATTTTCAAGGAACTGGCGGAGAAGAAGTACGGAAAAGCCGGCGCCGCGAAGCGGATCTATGCGACGACGGACAAGGCGCGCGGCGCGTTGAAGACGCTCGCGACGGCGGAAGGCTACGAGACGTTCGTGGTGCCGGACGACGTCGGCGGACGGTATTCGGTGCTGACGGCGGTCGGATTATTGCCGATCGCGGCGACGGGCGTCGACATCAGAAAACTGATGGAAGGCGCGGCGGACATGCGGAAACTGGCGATGGAGAAGGATGCGGACGAGAACGACGCATTGCTCTACGCGGCGGTCCGGAACCTGTTTTACCGCGCGGGGAAGACGGTCGAGATCACTTCGAATTACGAGCCGTCGTTCCATTACGTCGCGGAATGGTGGAAGCAGCTGTACGGCGAGTCGGAAGGCAAGGACGGCAAGGGTCTCTTCCCGGCGTCCGTGGATTTCACGACGGACCTGCATTCGATGGGCCAGTTCATTCAGGACGGCACGAGGATCATGTTCGAGACCGTGATCGACGTGGACGACGACGGCCGGAAGGTAACGATCGGTGAAGATCCGGAGAATCTCGACGGTCTCAATTATCTCGCGGGCAGAGACCTGAAATTCGTCAATGACTGCGCGATGAACGGCACTTTACTCGCGCATACGGACGGCCGCGTGCCGAACGTGATGATCCACGTGAAGGACCGGACAGCCTATACGCTCGGGCAGTTGTTCTATTTCTACGAGTTCGCCTGCGGCGTCTCCGGCTACATGCTCGGCGTGAATCCGTTCAATCAGCCCGGCGTGGAAAGCTACAAAAAGAACATGTTCGCGCTGCTCGGGAAGCCGGGATATGAGGCTGAGGGCGAAGCGCTGAGAAAACGGCTGTAAGGGAATCGGGCGCTGACGATGCCGAATCTGATCGATCCGAAAAACACCATAGAAGTGCTGAAAAAGTACGAGTTCGTCTTCAGCAAGCGTTTCGGTCAGAACTTTCTGATCGACGCGCACGTGCTGGAGAAGATCCTCCGCGCCGCAGAAATTGGGCCGGAAGACGACGTGCTTGAGATCGGGCCCGGCATCGGCACCATGACGGAGGCGCTTTCGGCGACCGCGAGGCACGTCTATGCAGTGGAGATCGACGACAAGCTGATCCCGATCCTCGAGGATACGCTTTCGCATTGCCCGAACGTGACCGTCATACATAACGACATCCTGAAGGTCGACCTCGAAGCGCTCTCGAAAGAGCAATGCAGCGGCCGGCCGCTCAAGGTGGTCGCGAATCTTCCTTATTATATAACGACGCCGATCGTGATGGGACTCCTCGAGGGACATGCCCCGGTGAAGAGCATCACGGTGATGGTCCAGAAGGAAGTCGCCGAACGGATGCAGGCGAAGCCCGGGACGAAGGAGTACGGAGCGTTGTCGCTTGCCGTCCAATATTACGCGGAGCCGTACCTCGCGGCCAATGTGCCGCAGAACTGTTTCATGCCGCGCCCGGACGTGTCTTCGGCGGTCATCCGCCTCAGCGTCCGAGAAACGCCGGCGATCCTTGTCAAGGATGAGCAACTCTTGTTTCAATTGATCCGCGCCAGCTTCAACGTGCGGCGGAAGACGCTCTCGAACGGCTTGAAAAACGCGCCCGAACTCGGGTTCTCGAAAGAGGAGATCGAGGAAGCGGTGCGGTCGTTCGGAAAGGGCGACGCAGTCCGCGGGGAGACGCTGACTTTGGAAGAATTCGGCCGGCTCGCAGATATCTTGTCCGGGATACGGGAAAGGCGTTGAGACGGAATGGATTCGAAGATTGACGGAGATCAGAATGACCGGTCAGACGTTTGACGAAAAAATGATGAAGGAAGCGCTGCGGCAGGCGAAAAAGGCGGCTTCGATCGGGGAAACGCCGATCGGCTGCGTCATTGTCCGCACGCACGATTACGAAGGGAAGGCGCTTCCGGAACCGAAGGTCATTGCCCGGGGATACAACCGGCGGAATATCGAACGGAAAGTGACGGCGCACGCGGAGATCATTGCCGTGAACCGCGCGACGAAGGCGCTCGGCGACTGGCGGCTCGAGGGGTGCACGATGTACGTGACGCTGGAGCCTTGTCAGATGTGCGCGGGAGCGCTCGTGCAGTCCCGGATCGACCGCGTCGTGATCGGCGCCATGAATCCGAAGGCGGGCTCGGCCGGAAGCATCGTGAATCTTCTCGAAGAGCCCCGGTTCAATCATCAGGCCGAAGTGACGCGCGGCGTGCTGGAGAAAGAGTGCAGGGAAGTGCTGCAGGGGTTTTTCAGGGAAATGCGGAGAAAGGAGGAACGGTGACATGGCAATTGCAGAGACAGGAAGAAGTCGCGAACTGTTCAAGACACCTTTTTGCTGGCGGTATTGGAAACTGGCGCTTTCCGAGATCCGTTATCCGAAGATCCTCGCGGTGGCGGGCATTCTGCTCGCGCTTCGCGTGGCGGTCAAGCTGTTTTCCATTCCGATCCCGCTTTCGCGCGACCTCTATTTTTCGTTTGACTTCATCGTGAATTCGGTTTCGGCAATGATCACCGGCCCCGTTCTTTCCCTGGTGACCGGCGCGATCAGCGACACGATCGGCGCGCTCGTGTTCCCGAAAGGCCCGTATTTCTTCCCCTATATTTTCCAGGAGATGGCGAGCGGCTTCATTTTCGCCCTGTTCTATTACCGGGCCGACCTGAATTCCGTCCGCGTGATGCTGGGCCGGTTCTTCGTGTCATTGATCTGCAACATCGGCATGGGCGCGCTGCTCAGCTACTATTATTATCAGGCGTTCTTCCCGAAATCGCTTCCGATGTGGGGCGCCCGGCAAGTCGCCGGCATCGTGAAGAACCTGGCTTTGTTCCCGCTGGAAGTGTTGGTGCTGTTGATCCTGTTCGGCGCGTTATTGCCGTTGACGAACAAGCTGGGACTGACGTTCACGAGGCGGACGAAGTTTGAGATCCATAAAAAAGAAGTCATTCTGCTGGTGGTGCTGACCGTCGTGGCGGCTGCCGCCATCGCATTGTACGTGGTGTACAAATTGAACGGAGGCAAGTAATGCACCGGAAACTGACGGACAAAGAAAAGAAAATCGTATTGGCGATCCTCTTCGCGATCATCATCACGTTCCTGGTAATTGCGGCAATCAAGTGGTTCCACTCGAAAAACGAGGAGACCCCGGGAACCACTGCGGAGTCGCTCTCGATCGTTGACCCGGACACCGGGACGCCTTCCGGCGATGCGACGGAAGAGGAAAGCGGAACGGAGACCGAGCCCGTCGAAGATCCGACGGAGGAACTGTCCGGTGAAGTGACCGAACCCGAAACGGAACCGACCGGGACGGAACTCCCGCCGCAGACGGATCCGCCGGGATTCTGGGAGAATCTGACCGCGACTGAGACGGAACAGCAGATCATCCTTCCGTGGGACGATACGCTGCCGGAACAGACGGATCCGCCGGGATTCTGGGAAGATCTAACCGCGACCGAAACGGAAGAGCAGATCATCATCACGCCGACGCAGGCACCGACACAGGCGCCGACGCAGGCACCGACGGGCAATACGGTTACGCTGAACGGCGTCACGGTGACCAAGGGCACCCATTATCATGACAAGGATCACGTGGCGTTGTACCTTCATTCGTTCGGGGAATTGCCGCCGATGTATATTTCGAAGAATACGGCGGAGCGGATGACGAACTGGCAGTCGCAGGGCTATTACATCGGAGGGGATAAGTTCAGAAACCGGGAAAAACGGCTACCGATAAAGAGCGGGCGGCAGTATTACGAATGTGACCTTTCCTACAGCAGCACGAAAAACCGCGGAACGAAGCGTCTTGTTTATTCCAACGACGGGCTGATCTACTACACGGATGACCATTACGAGTCGTTCACGAGACTCTATTGACGCGGGGCAGGATATGAGAACGGTCGTAGTCGATTTTCATGATTTTGAAGACAAGGCGTCGCTGCACCGCTTTCTGGCGGAGCACCTCGATTTCCCGGATTATTACGGGAAGAATCTCGATGCGCTCTACGACGTATTGAGCACCGAGGGACGGGAAACGACGATTCTCGCATTGCCCGCAGGACGCGAGTTTGAAGCGGGCTTCCTTTCCGTGTTTAAAGATGCGGCGGAGGAAAACCAGCATCTGACCGTCGGGATCCGGCCGAAGTAAAAATATTTTCGGATGCCGGTACCGTTTTTCTCCGGTTTCAGGAAAACGGGGACGTTAGAAACGGCGGTCGGCAATGCAATTTTGAGGGCGAAAAAACTTCGCGGAAACGCGCACAAAATCTGCGAAAAAGCCCGCAGAAAAAGCTGTTGACACCGCGAAAAAACTATGATAATATGTAAAAGCTCTGCAGGGAACAGAGTTTTGGCGGGATAGCTCAGTTGGCTAGAGCATGCGGTTCATACCCGCAGTGTCGAGGGTTCAAATCCCCCTCCCGCTACGCCTAAAATACGACAGCAGTCGGATGGTATGCTCTTATGCCATCCGGCTGTTTTTTTATTCCTTTCCGCCAATGCCCTTCCCGGCGAACCACATTCAAGAAAGGACTTCCGAAATGAAAAAAGAACAAAAGCAGCGGGTCACGCTTCGAAAAGTCGTCGGCGTGATCGGGGTGATACTTTGCCTTCTGATCCTCCCGATCCTGGTCATCAACATCGTGCTCATCATTGAAAGTTACGTGAATCCGAAAGAGGTGCCGAGCCTGCTCGGCATCACGCCGATGGTGGTCGTGACGGATTCCATGAAGCCGACGATCACTGGCGGCGACATGATCCTTGACGTGAAGGCACCGGCGGAAGAGGTTCAGCCGGGCGACATCATTTCGTTCTTCGATCCGACGCGTCCGGACCGGGACGTCGTCATCACACACCGCGTGGTCCGGGTCGAGGAAAGCGGCGGGGAATTGTCCTTCGTCACGAAGGGCGACGCGAACAATACGATCGACATCCCGGCCGTGCCTGCTTCCTGCTACGTCGGCGTGTACCGCATGACGATCCCGGTGCTCGGCGGCATCGTGCTGTTCATGAGGACGACGCTTGGTGTCATTGTCACCGTCATCGTGCCGGTGCTGGCGGTCATTGCCTATGAACTTCTGAAGGCGCGGAAGAAAGCGAAAGAAGGACGGACGGAGGCGGAACGGCTCCGCCGGGAAGTGAAAGAACTGAAGACGCAGTCCACGGGTCCGGAGGCCACGGCGGATCCGATCACATAAACTCAAATAAGAAAGGAAATCCCATGAAAAAAAGAAAATCTCTCAATTCCATGCGAGCGGCCGTCGGAATGGCCATCGCCACCTTGCTTACGACCTGCCTGATCGGCGGGACGCTGGCCCGCTATACGGCGAGCGCGGGATCCGTTGACGTCGCGCGCGTGGCCTACTGGGGCTTCGACGACGTCGGCACCATTGACCTCGACGGCCTGTTCAGCCCGACCTATACGAACGTCACTTCCTCCCGCGGCGACGATGTGATCGCGCCCGGAACGGAAGGACAGGCTTCGTTCGCATTCACGTATCAGCCGAACTCGGTGATCCGCGCGCCGGAAGTCGCCTATACCTTCACGGTCGGCGTCGAGGGCGAGTGCGACGATGCGATCAAAGTCAATCCGAACATTCAATTCAAGCTGGATGACGGCGCGTACGGGACTTTTGACGAACTGATCAGTGCGGTGAAGGCCCTTTCCGGAGAGGCGGGCGGCACGAAACAGTATGCGGCGGGCGAATTGCCGGCGGCGTTCGGCGAAAATGCGAACACGCACACGGTCTCCTGGCGCTGGCTGTTTACCGATACGGCCGATCCTGCGACACAGGACGCCCTGGATACGGCGCTCGGCAACGATCCTTCGGAACCGTCCTGCGAGATCCGGATCGCGATCACGGCGACGCAGATCGACTGATCCGAGGACAGGACACAGCCATTCTTTTGATTCTTCCCCGTGCGGAGAGCGTGGCCGCTCCCCCGGGAAGAATGGATCATATTTGAAAACAGAAAGGGGTAAGCATGTTTCGTTTTCGGTCTCCATGGAGAAGGAAGGTTCTTTTGGTAATGCTCGCGCTATGCCTGTCGGCTTGGGCGGCGGCCTTGGTGGAAGCGACCAATGCAAGGTATGTAACGAGAAAGTCGGGCTCGGTCTCCGTCCGCACGGCCTCCTTCCTCGTCGAGACCGGGGAACCGGTATTAAGGAGCGCGGACGGGATCATCAATTGCAACACGGACGGCGATAAGGTCGTGTATGCCTTCCCGGTCCGGAACCGCTCGGAAGTCGCGGTGGAATACCGTGTGACGGCGGAAGGCGTGTCGGATTCGGTGCTGCTTGAGATCGGCGGGGCGGAAGGGACGCTCGGCGCGAACGGAAGCGAAGCGGAAGTCACGTTGTCGTTCTCTTCGAAAAACCCGCTCGACCGGGCGCAGAGCCTGTCTGCGGGCGACGTGGTCGTTACGGTAACGGCATTGCAGAAAGGAGGCGGCAATGAGTAAAAAAATCAGGTGGGCCGCATTGCTTTTGATCCCGGCGGTCGTGGGACTCGTCGTCTGGCTGCTTCATTTTGAGGCGGCGGCGCGCTACCGCGCGAATATGGAGTTGCGGCTTCCGGAAATCAGCGTGGTCATCCGGACGCTTGTGGCCGGCAGTCCGGAGGCGCCGGCGGATCAGATCTACGACCGGACGCCGAAAGAGGCGGGGATCACCGTGCCGGAAGGCGTGGTCATTGAGGGTGTGACGGAAGCGACCGATGCGGGAGAATATGAAGTCACCCTCCGTCTCGAGGATCCGGAGACGAGCGAGTGGGAAGACGGGACGAAGGAAGAAAAGAAGATCCGCTGGCGCATTTTGCCGCGACCGGTCCCGATCCCGACGGCGTCGGATCTGGAACACGTCTATTCGGGAGAAGTGAAGCGGCCGGTCATTTCCGGACTGGATAATGACTATGCGGAGGCGGTCGGAACGACGGAAACCGGGGACGCCGGATGGCATACGCTCGCGTTCCGGCTCAAGGACCCGGCCAATACGAAGTGGGAAGACGGGACGATAAACGACGTTCCGGTCTCGTGGCTCGTCGGCGTCTGCCGGATCTCGGAAACCCTGTATCCTTCGGTCACGGAAGCGTTTCAGACGAATCTTTCAAATGAAGATCACCCGGTGGAGATGCTGTGTCATTGGACCGAAAACGCGGTCAATGCAGACGGCGAGGACTGGTTTTCCCTGAACGGATTCTCTCTTTCGAGCGACGGCGTCACGTTGGAAAACCGGGGGACGCTGTTCCTCGTCGGCGGCGGGCCGGTCCGGTCGGAAGGGGACGGCACCCGGGACCACGCCTGCGTCCGGAATTACGGCATCGTTCACGTCAATGCGGGAGAATTTGAGACGAATTACACGGGGACAGCGACCGGCGGGGCGGAAGCGTATGCCCTGTGGAGCAAGGACGGCACCATGATCGTGCGCGGCGGAACGTTCTTGGTGAACGGCGGCACATTGGCCGCAGACGGGATCTATGCGGAAGGCGGCGACATCACCGTGAACGGCGGCACCTTCCGGGTGGAAAATGCGGGAAAGGGCCACGGCGCCTACGTGCTTTGGATGGACGGCGGACGCGCGAACGTTATGAACGGAAACTTTGAGTGCTGCGCGGCGCTGGATATGACGCGGGGATATCGCGTGACGGAAGGCATGCTGGTTCTCAGCGGCGGGACCA